>JAZNDA010000075.1:0-38615 GCA_045587785.1 Eubacteriales bacterium
GGAGCACCGATAAAGCCGGTGAATGTTCCGTCGGAGGTAAGTACGATAATACCCTGGGTGGTCTGCGAGGACACAACGAAGATTCTGTCGTATTTGTCCACGGCTACTGCGATGGGGTAGTAGATCGAATTATCCTCAAACAGCTCGGACTCGGGAGCATCCAGGATGTAAAGAAATTCACCGCTGCGGCTGAACACCACCAAACGGTAGTTCTGCGTGTCGCAGATGTAGATCTTACCTTCCTCGGTCATATTGCCGTAACCGTCGTACTTATCATCTGTAACGAACACGCCACGGGGAGACGCAAACGAGTCGGGTGCGCCGATTTCGTTGGTAAAGGAGGAAAGTGTGAACTTGTGCTTGTAATATCTGTCGAGAACCACGACGGAGTTGGTACCCGCATCGGCGATATAAACGTTTCCTTCGCCGTCCACAACCAGATCATACGGGTCGGAAAGAGCATTCTCAAGACCCATATAAGTGGAGTTGTAGGTATTTACGGGAATGTACGCGTCGGGCGAATACAGCGGGTCGCCGCTGATCGCGTTGGTATAAGTCTGATACGAGTTAAATGCGCCCGCCGACAACGGAAGAACCATAAGAAGGGCAAACATCAAAGCTAAAACCGATATAAACTTTTTCATCTTTGTCCTCCTTTAATCCTTCATACCACTGGAACCCATGGTCTCAATGATATTCGACTGTGTAATGACGAAAACGGTGATCGGCACGATCATCATAATAACCGTAGATGCCGCACCTGCACCCGCACGCTTAATACCGCCCGCCATAACCTGCTGGATCGCATAGTTGAAGGTCTTAAGCTGCTCGGACTGGATGTACATGGACGCACCCTCATTCCAAAGGGCCTGGAACGAGTACACGATCAAAGTCAGCCACGCAGGCTTAACCATGGGCATGGCGATTGTCCAGTATGTACGAAGCTCGCTGGCACCGTCAAGACGTGCACTCTCAAGCACCGCGTCGGTAACGCCCGATTCCATGAACTGCTTCATCAGATACAGACCGAGCGAGGTAGCCCATGCAGGGATGATTCTTGCCCAGTAGGTATCGATCAGATTCAAACCGCTCATGATAAGGAACGAGGTAGTTGCGGTAACGGTTGCGTGGAACATCAGAGAGGTTCTGACGGTCTTGAACATCATCTTGCCGCCCGGGAACTTGATCTTCGCCATCGCGTATGCCGCCATAGAGGAGAAGAACAGATTACCTGTCGTTCCGACTACCGATACGAACACGGTATTAAAGATATAACGGGAAAAAGGTACCCAAGAGGTATTCATCAGTGTCAGAAGGTCGGTATAGTTGGAAAATGTCGGATTTACCACATAGAATCTCGGGGGGAACATCCAAAGCTCATCAAGGGGCTTTAAGGACTGCATCACCACGTAAAGCATGGGCAAAAACATGAAGACACCCAGAATGGAGAGCATCACGGTAATACCCGCGTCGCCTCCTGCCGAACGGTTCAGTACGACTTTATGATTTCTTGTTCTTAATTTTCTTGCCATATTACGTACCTACCTTTGCAATTATCTTCTTGACGACCATGTTGGCACCGATCATGACAAGGAACAGCACCACCGCGATCGCCGAAGCATAACCGATCTCGAAACGCTGACCGTAGTAGTCATCCAAATGGTGCATAATGGTATGCGCCGCATAGTCGACAGACGGGAAGCCGCAAAGCGCGGTAACAACGCCTCCAAAACCGAACGAGTTTGTAATTGCCATGATAGCACCGAACATCAGCTGCGGTCCCATATTCGGCAATGTGATGTACCAAAGCTCCTGCCATCTGTTCTTGATACCGTCCACGGCGCCTGCCTCATACTGCGCCTTGTCTACACCCTGGAGACCTGCGATAAAGGACAGGAAGGCGGTACCCAGCGAAGTCCAAAGTGCGACCACGATACACAGCGGCATAACGTAGGCGGCATCCTTGAAGAACTGGATAGGCTCTGTTACCATACCCATTTCAAGAAGCTTTGCGTTGACCCAACCGTAAGAGTCACCCGAGAACAGCGTCTGCCAGATCATGTACACCTGACCCGAAATAGAAGGCGCATAGAAGACCAGCGTAACCACTGCTCTGATCTTGGGAGGCAGCTCGTTGATGAACCACGCAACCACGAAAGAAAGCAGGTACGAAACAGGTCCGACGACGATAGCGAAAATAAAGGTATTCTTGACGGCAATGATGAAAATGTCATCATCAAGGAACAAGCGTACGTAATTATCGGCAAATACGAAGTTCGGCCATTCAAGCAAGTTAAAGTCAGTAAAGCTGAATACAATGGAAAGCACCACGGGAACAACGGTGAACAGTGTGAATATCAGCATGAAAGGAAAAACCATAAGGTATGCCGCCTTATTATTTTTCATTTCTTTCCATGTCCACTGCCATTTTGTCATGTCTTTCCGCGAAACAGCTCTTTTTTCTGCTGCTTTGTTTGACATTTTTCTCTCCTTCAACTAAATAGAATATATGAGTTTCATCGTTCCTGATAGCTGATCAGTGCTTCCAGCGCATCGTTCATCAGCTCGATCGCCTTGACGATGCCGGCGTTATCACCGGTTGCCGAGCGAATATCCTCCATAGTCTTGATGCAAGACTCAAGAATAGACATCTGCTTTTCTTCACTGATCTTGTTATCAGTATCGGCAGCCTTGGACAGTTCGGATATCATAGTGTCGAATTCACTTTCATACTGTTTCTTTATGCTGTCGCTGATCACATGCTGTACGGTCTGAAGTACCACTTCACCGTCATCCTGCTTAACGCCGATCTCAATGCCGATCTCGCCCTCACGAAGCAAGGTGAGTGCCTGACCGAGTCTCTTTTCAGAGAGCTTCTGACCGACATAGTCAAGGGTCTCAAGGTCAAACTCGCTACGCTTTCTCGTGATCTCCTTGTTGATAGTTGTAATATAGGAAAGAAGTTCTACAACAGGGTCTTCACCGTCGTTGTATGCGGCGAGGAAAGCAAAGTTGGTGTAACGATCGATAATGTAAGTGCCGGGATAGTTGGGAATAGAAGCCAGATTGTTGAACTGAAGCTTGATCTCCTTCAGCTCGTCAGCCGACCACGGCAGACCCTCAAGTGCTGCAATGTTTGCGGTGGGGTGCTTTGCGGAAGGACCGAGGAGAGCCACCATCTCGTTGGAGTACTGCTCCTGGCAGCTTGTGCCCGAGTACCATCTCATGAAGTCCCAGGAATCCTCAACGTTTTCACAGCCCGTGATCATAACGTTTGCTGTCGCGGTGGAAACGGTACAGTTGTTGATGTTGCCGTAAGCATCCTGCGTACCGGGCATGGGATACATACCCCACAAGCCCTCGATCTCGGTTGCGAACACCTTAAGCTGGTTGTATGTGTCGGTATATCCCGAGAAGCCGATGGGCATCTCGCCCGTTCTGAAACGGTTAGCAAAGTCATACGTATAGGGGAAGGAATAGTTGGTGTACAAGCTGCACATCAGCTCGAACGCCTCAAGACCGGTATTGGAGTCAAGGTTGATTCTCATACCGTCATCGGCAAACAGCTCACCGCCCATCTGATACATAAAGATCTTATAGTCGGTATGCATACCGATCTGCATGTTGTTCGCCTGAAGGATCGGAATAGCCGCAAGGACATCGTCCCAGGTCTTGGGAATATCCAGATCAAGCTCTGCCAGAATGTCCTTTCTGACAAACATCATGTTAAAGGCCTGTGTCTCGGGAAGACCGTAGTAGTGCATTTCCTTAGCAGCATCCTCGATACCGAGAACGATCATAGCCGCCTCGTTGAACTCTCTGGTCTCCTCATTGATGCAAAGCTCCTCAAAGCCCTCGCAATCCTCGATCGGCACAAGCGCGCCACGGATCGCGTAGTTGATAACCGAGCTTTGGTCAAGACCGATATATACGTCGGGTCCGCTCTTAGCAAGAATAGAAGGAAGGAGTGTTCCTGCCGCAACCAGCTTAAGGTTTACGGGAACACCGTATTCGGGAGTAAACTCGTTGTTAACAAGGTTACGGATAACCTGTGTCTGGTCACGACCGTAAGCCAGCCAAACCTCAACAACGCTCTTGTCGTTCTTGTCATATTCCTCAGTAGCACCCATTCTGTCATAGTTACGGAAGAAGCTCTGGAAGAAGCTGCTGATCTCATGTCCGAAGGACTGGAAGAAGTTTGCCTCCGCCCTGGGAAGCTTTTCGCCCTTGCCCTGGATCACCAGATAGTCGATCTGGAGAGGCTGGGATTTAGCGTCGCTGATCCACGTGCCGAGCGAACCGATATAACTCTTAAACTGTGCCAGATTTCTTGCGATCTCGTTTTCGGGATCCTTGCCCATACGGTCAAGAAGCCATGCCACCTTTTCCAGCGTTGCCGCCATGGAGCCCTTGATACCCGACATATTTTCAAGCTCTGCTACCAGCGAGTAAAGAAGCTCGCCCTTCTTGCGAAGGTCCTCGACCACGTCGGGCATAACGCGCTTAAAGCCGTAGTCACGGTAATCGTCAGGCTCAGCACCCGTGAGCTTCAGAATATTCAGATAGTCGGCGTTGATCACCTCAAGTGCATCCTCGACCTGACCGACAAGCGCGCCCATAGAACCGAGAGTGACCACAAAGTCAAGCTTATACTCAACGCCCTTTTCAAAATAGAAGGAAAGGTCGGTCACACCGTCGGACAGCACCTTAGTCTGCCACTTGGCGGAATAGTCAAAACGAAGTCTCGAAGCCTCCACGCAGGGAACGCCGTCATAAAAGCCGTTCAGATTGCCGAACTTTGCCTTGTATTCATCCTCTGTATAATTGGTAGTAATACCGAGTGAACGGGATGCATACATACCGTCAAGCGTCGACTGGCTGAATCTTGCTACTATGTTATATACGCCGCTCTCCTTGACAGAAAACTTGTAGGAGACCGTTTGACCGGACGATACCCACTTTTCGCCGCCTACACCGCCGATGGTGTTAAGGAAGGTGTGCGCGGTAGAAATGGGATTGGTCAGTGCAGAACGTGTATCCTCCATGGGGTACACCGTCTGGGAGGAAGTGGAGCAAGGATACTCACCCTCAAGCTGTACCTTATCGGTGCCCGCCGTCTGCGGGAAGCCTGCCTCAAGCTCTTCCATAGTCTTATATGACTCATGAGGGACAAGCCTTATGGACTTGATCGCCATCGGCTCGTTCACGCCCGTCAAAGAAACAATGGTCTCATCCGACTTTTCAAACACAAATTCAAACGACTCAGCATAATAGCCGTTGCCGTCATGGATCTCGTATGTAGACCACGTGGGATCCTGCATAATGGTCGGACGGATCTCGTTTTTATCGATATCCAAGGAGAAGAAACGCAGACCTGTCTCCTCACAGAAGGCATGCATATCCGACGTCCAGACCTCGGGCATTTCGCACAAAAGATAGGTCTTTCCGTCCTCGCGGATTTCGGTCATAACCTCAAAGCCCGCAGCCTTTGCCTTTGCCAGCAGATCGGCTGCAGCCGAGGCATCCTTTGCCATAAGCTCACCATCAACGTAGTTGTTGGTGTAGGTCTTGGGCAATCTCAGATAACGTGCCTCAAGGAAAGGAACCGCCGAGTTGATACGGAAGATTCTCTCCACGTCGGTCGCCTTGCTGACCACGGTACCGTCGCTCGTCTTATGTACGGCATAGTACTCGATCACGATGCTGTATCTCGCCGTTTCGGGGATGGCTACCTTCCAGGCAACGGTTCCCGAGGACGGGGTATACAGAGCCTCCACGCCGTCATAGGTTTCGATCTTGTACTCGGCATCGGTTCCCTCGGCATACAAGTCGGCGATCGCATCGATCACGATCTCCTCTTTGCCCGACTCGGTACGCCAGGTATATGTCGTGGTTTTGACACCGTCCACCACCTTGGTCTCCGCGATGCAGTGAGCCGCACGGTACTCATCGTAGGAATCGGAATCAAGAATCTCTCTCACGTCATCAATGGTCGCGTCGGTCACCGAATCACTTGCCGAGCCACCCTGGGTACCTGCCTCGGGCGACACCGTGAGAACGGGTGCCGTCAGGAGCACGTTCTCTTCAGCAGACACCGCAAGGGTAGCTCCCGACAAGAGAAACGTCAAAGCAAGCACCAAAGACAAGATTCTTTGGGTTTTGTTCTTGTTCATAAGTCTTCCTCCTAAATTTTTCGTGAACATGGGTAATACCCGACCGCGCGGCAAACAGTCGCCCATCCCGACCCCAAGACAAGCTCGGAGCGTAACGGGCGGAACGCCGCACAGCCGAAGCGGAAAGTGCTTCTTTGGGCGAGACAAGCGGATTTTGGTCGTTTTAACGGCAAAAATCCCCCTATAAAGCCAAAAGGACACTATGATTCATACCGATATCATACCACAAACTCGTCTTTCTGTCAAGAAATTTCCTCTTAATATCTGTCGTGCAAAAAATGTAGAAATCCAGTATTTACAAGGGGTTGCGTTACTTTTTCAAAACATTTTCTACACAGAGTGCTCGCGAAGAATTCACATAGTAAATTTTATTTACCAAAAGCTCGGTGGCAAAGAACCAAAAGCACTGTTTTTTGTGCAATGTGTCACATTGTTTGTGAACCGCCGATATTTCACCCAACTAACAGTAAATTAAATTTAACCCCCTGTTTTCTTTGTTAAAATCAGATTTCAAAAACTGCCAAAAATACAGCGTTTTTTTGTACACAAAGCACAAATCTTTGGCAAGATCCCGAGCAAAAAATATTTTATTTTTTCTTTGCCGAAAAAGCTTGTCATTTTTTAGAACGCCAAAAATCGGCTGTTTTTTTACAGCTTTTATTGTTTATTCTTTTTATTTACATTTATGGTTTATTTTTCCATCTTTGTTCGGAAAACAAAAACACAAACACTTTTTGGTCCCTAAAAAAACAAAAAAGGAAGAAAAAACGATATCGTACCGTTTTTCTTCCTCTCGAATCCCGCACAGAGCGAGATCAGTGCAGCTCACACTCGTGGCAATCCTCGGGCATGGGAACTTCCTTATCAATGCCGTTTTTCTTGTAGTAATCGGCGATCGCCGCCTTGATCGCTTCCTCGGCAAGCACCGAGCAATGCACCTTCACGGGCGGAAGCCCCTCCAGTGCCTCGACTACCGCGGAATTGGTCAGTGTCAACGCCTCATCGATGCTTTTGCCCTTGACCAGCTCAGTCGCCATAGAGGACGTCGCAATTGCCGCACCGCATCCAAAAGTCTTGAAGCTGACGTCGGTAATGATGCCCGTCTCTTTATCCACTTTAATAAACATCTGCATGATATCGCCGCACTTGGCGTTACCCACCAAGCCCACGCCGTCCGCGTCGGGCATCTCGCCGACATTTCTCGGATGGCTGAAATGATCCATCACCTTTTCACTGTAAAGCATATTTATATCTCCTTCTGCAATATATTATTTTTCGGGATATATCGGACTCATCTCGCGCAAGCGTTGCACGCTTGTACGAACCGCCTCGATAATAGCATCCACATCCGCCTGTGTATTTTCATGCGACAGGGAGAAACGGAGCGAGCCGTGCGCCATCTCAATATCCACACCGATCGCCATCAGCACGTGTGACGGCTCCAGGGACTTGGACGAACACGCCGAACCCGTAGACGCGCTGACGCCTGCCATATCCACCAGCAAAAGCAAGCCCTCACCCTCCACGTACGAGAAGGACACGTTGACGTTGCCGGGCAGACGCTTTTCTCTGTCACCGTTGAGGCGTGTATACGGGATAGCAAGAAGCCCGTCGATCAACTTCTCACGCAATGCGCGCACCTTTTCCATCTCGGGCAAACGCTTCACTGCCTGCTCGATCGCCACGCCGAGACCGACAATATACGGCACGTTTTCGGTACCGCCTCTCTTGCCCTTCTCCTGACCGCCGCCGTCGATCAGATTCTGAATACGAACGCCTTTTCGGATATACAGTGCGCCAACGCCCTTGGGAGCGTGTATTTTATGACCCGAAAGCGAGAGCATGTCAACACCCAGCTCCTTCACGTCCACGGGAATATTGCCCACTGCCTGCACCGCATCGGTGAACATAAGCGCGCCTTTGGCATGCGCCATCTGTGCAATTTCGCGAATAGGCTCTATGGTTCCGATCTCATTATTTGCCATCATGATCGACACAATCGCTGTGTTTTCATCGATCGCTGCCGCAAGTTCTTCCATATCAACGAAGCCCTTGTCGTCCACGCCGACGTACACCACCTCAAAGCCCTGCTTCTCCAGTGCTTCGCAGGTATACAGCACCGCATGATGCTCGATCTTGCTCGTTACGATCTTTTTGCGCTTAGGGCTAAGCATATACGCCGCACCCTTGATCGCCCAGTTGTCCGACTCCGAACCACATGAGGTAAAATAGATCTCCGACGGCTCACATCCGATCGCCGCCGCCACCTGTGCTCTTGCCGCATCCACCAGCTCCTTTGCACGCTGACCGTCGGTATGAAGGCTGGAGGGGTTGCCCCAAAGCTCCTCAAAGCACGGCTTCATCGCCTCTATGACCTCGCGCGACACCGGTGTGGTTGCCGCATTGTCTGCATATATTCTCTTTTTGCTGTCCATATTTATCCTTTCAGAGTGTCACTGTCACACCCAATTATTTAACGGCTATATTGTATACTATTTTCGTCCATTTTGCAACAGGGTTACAAAATTTATTTTGTTAATTTTTTGTTAATCCAAGAAAAGGAGGTCATCGCTATGTTGCAATCGCTCAGTCTTTTGGTTCTTTGTATAGGACTTTCCGCCTGGGTGCTCACCTCCCCCGGCGGCACGCCCCTATATATTCTCAGCGCCATCATCATTCATGAAGCGGGACATCTTGGTGCCGCCTATCTTTTGCACATGAAGCCAAGCGGTGCCACCGCCGACACCATCGGCATACGACTGTTATTTCGCGGTGTCCCACCCTCCTACGGCAGAGAGATCCTGCTGTGCGCCGCAGGTCCCCTTGCCAATTTACTTTCCGTCCCGATCGCTTTCGCCGCAGGGATACCGAAAAGCTGCGTATTTCCCTCGGTCTCGGCGGCTCTCGCGCTTTTAAATCTTCTGCCGATCGAGGGTTTTGACGGCGGCAGAATGGTTCACAGCACGCTTTTGCTCTTTTTGCCGCCACATAAGGCGGATATGGCATGCGAGCTGTTGTCCTTCTTCTTTTTGTTTATCCTTTGGTGCGTCTCGGTGTATCTGATGATGCGCGTGGGCAACGAGCTTTCGCTGTTTTTCTTCTCCGCTGCTATCTTTTTTCGTATATTTCTGCAAAAAAAGCCCCTTTGAGACAAGTTTTTTTCAAAAAGATATTGCAATTTCTCTACATATCTGTTAGAATATATCCATTCTGTTACGCGAAACATTTTTCGCGAAATTTAAATTTGTTTTTCAGAAGGAGTATTTATGCGGAATGGAGAAAAAACTCATTGAGTTAAAGAGTATTTCAAAAGAGTTTGACGGAGAGCAGGTTCTGAAGTCTATAGACCTTGACATCCACGATAAGGAGTTTATCACGCTTCTGGGACCCTCGGGCTGCGGAAAGACCACCACCCTGCGTATTATCAGCGGTTTTGTGTCGCCCGATAGCGGAGACGTCGTGTTTGACGGCAAGCGTATCAATGACGTGCCGCCCTATAAGCGTATGGTCAACACGGTCTTTCAGAAATATGCACTGTTTCCTCATTTGAATGTTTACGAAAATATTGCTTTCGGTCTGAGGATCAAAAAAACACCCGATGCCGAGATACGGAGGCGCGTGAAGGAAATGCTTTCGCTCGTTAACCTTAAGGGTTTTGAGCGAAAGAACGTCAACGTTCTTTCGGGCGGTCAACAGCAGCGCGTCGCTATTGCGCGCGCGCTTATCAATCAACCGAAGGTGCTTCTTCTCGACGAACCGCTCGGTGCTCTTGACTTAAAGCTCCGCAAGGATATGCAAAACGAGCTTAAAAATATACAAGAAAAAACAGGAATCACCTTTGTCTACGTCACGCACGACCAAGAGGAGGCTCTCTCCATGTCCGACACCGTGGTGGTCATGGCGGACGGTAAGATCCAGCAGATCGGTACCCCCACCGACATATACAATGAGCCGATCAACGCTTTTGTTGCCGACTTTATCGGTGAATCCAACATTCTTGACGGCGTTATGATTGCCGACTATAAGGCAAAATTTGCAGGTCACACCTTTGACTGCCTTGACAAGGGCTTTGCCCCCATGGAAAAGGTGGATATCGTGGTGCGTCCCGAGGACGTGGACGTTGTCGCCCCCGACAAAGGCATGCTGCGTGGCGTGGTCACGGGTGTCACCTTCAAGGGCGTTCACTGGGAGATCATTGTGGATATTCAGGGCTTCAAGTGGATGATCCAGACCACCGATTACTGCGCTCCCGACACCTCCATCGGTCTGTATATCGAGCCGGACGCCATCCACGTCATGAAGAAATCCGAATACTCCAATATGTTCGGTGACTATTCCAGCTTCAGTGACGCGTTTGACGTTTTGTCCGACGTGGAGGCGATCGACGACGAGGAGGAGGCAAAAGAATCATGAAAAACCGCTCCTTTCTTGAACGCTTTGCCGCCGTTCCCCATCTGGTATGGACGTTGCTTTTTATCATCGCGCCCCTTCTTTTCGTGGTGTATTTCGCGTTTACCGATACATACGGCAATTTCACTTTTGACAATATTTCCATGCTGTCGGGCTATGCCCATATCTTTCTTCTGTCGGTGTGCTTTGCGCTGATCGCCACCTTTATCTGCCTGCTTATCGGCTATCCTTTGGCATATATCATCTCTCAGCTTTCGCCGAAAAAGCAAAAGCTTCTCATTGTCTTTTTGATGCTGCCCATGTGGATAAGCCTTCTCATACGCACCTATTCGCTCATGGCGATCCTCGATAACGGCGGTCTTCTTAATTCACTGCTTGATACCCTCGGCTTTGCCAAGGCCAAGATCGTGGGCACCTCGGGCGCGGTCATTCTCGGTATGGTATATGACTTTCTCCCCTATATGGTGCTCCCCATCTACACCAGTATTTCCAAGCTGGACAAGCGTTACTTTGAAGCGGCAAGCGACCTTGGCTGTAACAGCCTTGGCACACTGTTCCGCGTTACGCTTCCGTTGTCTGTCCCCGGCGTGATCTCGGGCATCACCATGGTGTTCGTGCCCTCGATCAGCACCTTCTATATCTCGCAAAAGCTGGGCGGCGGCTCGTTTGACCTGATTGGAGACACCATCGAACGTCAGTTCAAGAACGTGAGTACTTATAACATCGGTGCGGCGATCTCTCTTGTCATGATGATTTTGATTCTCATTTCGGTTGCCGTTATGAATAAGTTCAGCGACGAGGACGGGGGAGGTATGATCGTATGAAAACTCTCTCCAAGATCTATATGTGGGTGATCTTTGCCCTGCTTTACACCCCCATTCTGGTGCTTGTGCTCTTTTCTTTCAACCGCGCAGGCTCGCTCAATCATTTTTCGGGCTTTTCGCTTTACTGGTACCGCGAGCTGTTTCGCGATGCGGCGGCGCTTACCGCTCTGCGCAATTCGCTCATGCTCGCCGTGCTCTCTTCCCTGCTTGCCACCGTTATCAGCACCTTTGCCGCGCTGGGTATTGACAGAATGAGACACAAATACATCAAGGGAACACTGACCTCTGTGACCAATATTCCCATGATGAATCCCGACATTGTCACGGGTGTTTCCATGATGCTTCTTTTTGTGGCGGCATCCTCCCTGTCTTTTTTGCCCATTCGCTTTGGTTTTACCACCATGCTGATCGCGCACACCACCTTCAATATTCCTTATATCATTTTGTCGGTGTTGCCGCGCTTCCGTCAGATGGATCCCCACCTTCGCGAAGCGGCACTTGATCTTGGCTGTACGCCTGCCAAGACCTTTTTCAAGGTAGAACTGCCCTCTATCCTCCCCGGTATTTTTTCGGGCCTTATGATGGGCTTTACCCTCTCACTGGATGACTTTGTCATCAGCCATTTTGTCAGTTCGCCCGATTTCCAGACACTTCCCCTTTACGTCTATAACCAAACCGCGCACGAGATCAAATACAGCATGTACGCACTCTGTGCACTGTTGGTATTTGCCATTTTGCTTTTGTTGCTCGCGGTCAATTTTTCGGGCTCCCGCGACACCAAAAAACAGCAAAACGGAGGTGCGGTATGAAAAAATTCACAGCTATCTTTTTGCTTGCCTTCTGTGCCCTTTTGTTTGTCGGTTGCGGACAAAAAGAGGATGCGGACACGAGCGGCAGTACCACACTTTACGTGTACAACTGGGGGGAATATATCTCGGACGGTACCGAGGACTCCCTTAACACCAATGCCGCTTTTGAGGAATATTGCCGTGAAAAGCTGGGCAAAAACGTCAAGGTCAATTACTCCACTTACTCCAGCAATGAGGATCTGTACGCCAAGCTGTCAAGCGGCGCGGTCAGCTACGACGTGATCATCCCGTCCGACTATATGATCGCCCGTCTTGCCGCAGAAGGCTTGCTAAAGGAGATCCACCCCAAGGAAACTATTGAAAATTACGCCTATATCGACGACGAGTTCAAAGGTCTTTACTATGACACGGACGAAATTTGGTCTGTTCCTTACACCTACGGCACGGTAGGCGTCATCTATAACACCGAAATGGTGGACCCGTCGGACGAGGATCTTGGCTCTTGGTCACTCATGTGGGACAGCGACTACAGCGGAAATATCCTGCAGTTCAACAATCCGCGTGATGCCTTTGGCACAGCGCAATATTATCTCGGGTATAGCGTAAACTCGGATAACAGGGCTGAGTGGGAACAGGCACTTTCGCTTCTGATGGAACAAAAGGATGTGGTGCAGGGCTACGTCATGGACGAGGTCTTTAACAAAATGAAGGGCGGCTCGGCGGCGGTCTGCGCTTATTACGCGGGTGACTTTTTCACCATGTACGCCGACAACGAGCTTCTTGACTTTTATCATCCCACCGAAGGCACCAACGTGTTCGTGGATGCCATGTGCATTCCCGCCAACACCGAAAATTATGAATTGGCACTTGAATATATCAACTTCATGCTGAGCGAGGAGATCGCCATTGCCAATGCAGAATATATCTGCTACGCATCGCCTAACCGCTTGGTTTATGAGAATGAGGATTATATTGCTTATATGGAGGAGGATATCCACCCCGAGGCTCTTTCCATTCTCTACGATTTTGACATGAACGACATGGAATTTTACCACGATCTCTCAGATGAGACAAGATCGGTCATGAATTCTCTTTGGGAGGATCTTAAGATCGAAAGCCATATCGGTGCCAGCATTTATATCATCTGCGGTATTATCGTTGCCGCGGCTGTCACCCTGCTTGTTTCGGGCTTTATCAAGAAAAAGATCCGCGAATCTTACTACGATTAAAAGATCAAAACACATGTTATAAATTGGCGGAATTTCAAAAAATGCTTGAAATTCCGCCAATCGTGTGGTAAAATATAACGATAGACTAACCAAATCCAAAAAGGAGAACCCATATGCAATATACGTTTTCGGACGCATTCCAGAATCTTAAGCCTTCCGCCATCCGTGAGATCTTCAAGAGTCTGACCGATCCTTCGATCATCTCCTTTGCGGCAGGCAATCCCGCTCCCGAATCCTTCCCCGTTAAGGAGCTTTCAAGGCTTTCTGCCGACATCTTTGCCAATTCCTCCACCACGGCGCTTCAATACAGCATCACCGAGGGATATCCCGCATTCCGTGAAGCCATTGCCAAACGCCAAAAGGAAAAATTCGGCATCGGCAAGGATACCGACAGTACCATCGTGGTCTCGGGCGGAAATCAGGGCATTGATCTTTGCTGCCGTGTGCTCTGTAACCCCGGCGACGCCGTGATTTGCGAAAATCCCTCCTTTATCGGCGCGCTCAATTCCTTCCGCGCGTGCGGTGCCAAAACCGTGGGCGTTGACATGGACGAGGACGGCATGCTCCCCGAAAAGCTTGAGGAGACGATAAGGAACACCAAAAACGCAAAGTTGCTTTACCTCATCCCCACCTTCCAGAATCCGCGCGGCTCGACCACAAGCCTTGCACGCCGTAAGCAGCTTTACGAGATCGCCAAGAAATATTCCTTGGTCATTCTTGAGGATAACCCCTACGGCGAGCTTCGCTTTGCAGGACAGGAGATCCCCACCATCAAGAGCATGGATACCGAGGGCATCGTAGTCTATTGCTCCTCTTTCTCCAAGATCCTCTCGGCAGGCATGAGAATCGGATTTATCGTAGGGCCCGATCCCATCATTCAGAAAATGGCTGTCGGCAAGCAGTGTGAAGACGTTCACACCAATATCTTCTTCCAGCTTCTTTGCTACCGCTATATGACCGAATGTGACCTTGACGCTCACATTGAAAAGATCCGCGCCATCTACCGCCGCAAGTGCAATCTGATGCTGGAATGCCTTGACCGCGAAATGCCGAAGGAGATCACCTATACCCGTCCCGAGGGCGGTCTGTTTATCTGGTGTACCCTGCCCCGCGGTCTTGACTCGGCAAAATTTGCTAAGTTTGCTGTCGAGAAAAAGGTGGCTGTTGTGCCCGGTTCGGCATTCAACTGCGATACCGAGGCACCTTCGTGTTCTTTCCGTCTCAATTATTCCACCCCCACAGACGAGCAGATCGTGTCGGGCATCAAAACGCTTGGCGAGATCGCACGCGAATATCTGAAGGAGGTCTGATGTCATGTTAAACGATCAAAAAGTATCCTTCTCGGGCGTACAGCCCAGCGGAAACCTTACCATAGGCAACTACCTCGGTGCCATCAAAAATTTCTCCGCCTATTCCGAGCTTTATAAATGCTTTTACTGCGTGGTGGATTCTCATGCCATCACCGTGCGTCAGGTGCCTGCCGAGCTTCGCCGCCGCACTTACGAGACGCTGGCGCTGTATATCGCTTGCGGACTTGACCCCGAAAAAAACACGCTGTACGTGCAGTCCCACGTACCCGCGCACACCGAGCTTGCATGGATCCTCAATTGCTTTACCATGTTTGGCGAGCTGTCCCGCATGACGCAGTTTAAGGACAAGAGCGAAAAGCACGCCGATAATATCAACGCGGGACTTTTCACCTATCCCGTTTTGATGGCGTCCGATATTCTTCTGTATCAGACCGATATCGTTCCCGTCGGTATCGACCAAAAACAGCATGTGGAGCTTTGCCGCAATATCGCCGAACGCTTCAATCAGATCTACCCCGACACCTTCACCGTCCCCGAGCCGATCATCGCCAAGAATGGTAAGAAGATCATGTCGCTTGCCGATCCTACTAAAAAAATGAGCAAATCGGATGAAAACGTCAATGCGGTGGTATATATCCTTGACGATAAGGACACAATGATAAGGAAGTTCAAACGTGCCGTGACCGATTCGGATACCGCAGTGAAATTCGCCGAAGGCAAGGACGGAATCAACAACCTTATGACCATTTATTCCTGCTTTACGGGCAAGGAGATTGCCGAGATCGAAAAGGAATTTGAAGGCAAGGGCTACGGCGAATTTAAGCTTGCCGTGGGCGAAGCCTGTGCAGATGCTTTGGCTCCCGTCCAAACAGAATTCCATAGACTTCTTGCCGACAAAGCGTACCTGGAAGATGTCATGAAAAAGGGCGCCGACGAGGCGGCGTATTATGCGAGAAAAACGCTGAGCAAGGTCAAGAGAAAGCTTGGCTTTGTTATCTGAGAACGGCACAGAAGGGGGAAATTTTGCCGATTTTAAGCCTGCTTGGTGCCATGCTTGTGGCGGCGCTTTTGTCGCTGGCACTCACACCGCTTGACTTTCGCATCGCATCAAGGCTTGGCGCCATCGACACCCCGCGCGACAGCCGAAGGATGCACACGCATCCCATACCGCGCCTTGGCGGACTTTCCATCTTCTTTTGCTTTTTGTCTCTGTCGCTGATCTATAACTACAAAATGGCACCTGACTTATTTTATGCTCTGTCGGGTGCCATTCTTATTGTACTTGTGGGGGTGCTGGACGACCAGCTGTCGCTCCCGCCGTCTCTCAAATTTTTCGTACAGACCGCGGCAATTTGCGTGTCCGCCATAAGCGGCGGCGTCTTTGAGATTTTGAGGGTAGGCAAATACAGCATAGAACTCGGTATACTGTCCTTCCCCGTTACACTTGTTTTTATGCTCGCCATGGTCAACGCCCACAATTTTATCGACGGCATCGACGGTCTGTGCGCAGGCGTGTCGCTTGCCGAAAGCCTTGGGCTTGGGCTTTACTGTCTCGCGGCAGGCAGTACAGCATACGCCCACCTTGGTTTTTTGCTGGGCGGTGCCTGCATCGGTTTTTTGCCATATAACGCCCGCGGTGCCAAGCTGTTTATGGGCGACACGGGCTCTACCTTTCTCGGCTATATACTCGCCGCTATCGCGGTACGAACGGTGCAAAATCCGCTTTTGTTGTTCTTACTGTTTGCACTGCCCCTCTCCGACCTTGTTTTCGCAGTCATCAGACGGCTCGCCTGCGGCAAAAATCCGTTTTTGCCCGATCGCTCCCATCTGCATCATCTGCTTTCCGACCGCGTGGGCGCTTACGCGGCATCCAAAATTCTTTGCTTTGCCTCGGCACTTGCCGCCGCACTCGGTGTATTACTTGCAAAGTAAAAAAATCCTGTCTCTCCGCACACGGAAAAACAGGATTTTTTATTTTGAACAAATTATTTGCCCTCTTCTTCGATCTTCTTGTAGTCCTCTTCGTCCACAAGGCACGCCATCTTTTCATGGCATGCGGGACAAATCAGCTCCTCGGGATCGATGGTCTCGTCAAAGCAGATGATCTCACCGCAGGACGGGCACTTGATCTCAAAGAACTCACCGTCCTCATCCTCGTCCTCGTCGTCGCAAAAGTCACAGCAATCGCAGTCGCCGTCACAGTCGCAGTTGTCGCAATCGCCGTCGCAATCATCATACTCATCGTCATCCTCGCAGAGGCACTCCTCCACGTCGCCAAGATCCTCGTCGATCTCCTCGATGTAGTCATTCAGCTCGTCCACGGTCTCGTCAAGAAGCTCGATCTTCGCAGCCATCTGATCAACCATGTCGATCAGAGCGGCGATCAGCTTGCCCTCAGCCGTTTCCTTGTTGTAATTCACGCCGTCGGCAAGACCCTTGATATATGCTGCTTTTTCCGTAAGTTTCATAGTAACATCCTTTCTGCCGCGCCTATGCGGTCCTTGTCAGTATCCGCGCGATAAACTTATGCACGGGAGAGATATTCACCTGTTCTGGTATCGATCTTCAGAACGTCACCCTCGTTGATAAAGAGCGGAACCTTGATCTCGGCACCCGTTTCAAGCGTTGCGGGCTTGAGAGTGTTGGTTGCGGTGTTGCCCGCAAAGCCGGGATCGGTTGCCGTAACGGCAAGCTCAACGAACGTGGGAGGCTCAACGCCGAACACGGAACCCTTGTAGGAAATGATTTTGCACATCATCTCTTCCTTTACAAAGCGGAAGTTGGCATCCACCTTGTCATGTGCAATGAGAGTTTCCTCCCATGTCTCGGTATCCATGAAGTGATACAGATCGCCATCGTCATACGAATACTGCATATCGCGTCTTTCGATATACGCGTTTTCAAACTTGTCCGTGGGGTTAAAGGTCTTTTCGATCACAGCACCCGTGATCACGTTTTTCAGCTTCGTACGAACGAAAGCCGCGCCCTTACCGGGCTTTACGTGCTGGAATTCGACAACCTGAAGAACGTTGCCCTGACCGTCGTCAAAAGTAATACCGTTTCTGAAATCGCCTGCTACAACCATTGTTATAATCCTCCAAATTTAGCGTTCATAAATAATTTTACACATTATTATATCGCATTTTCGGATTTTTTGCAATAGGATTTTCAAACATTTTTTCAATTTTTTATATTTTTTGAAAAAAATTACGCTTTGAAGCAAAAAATAGAGCATCTGCAGTTGACAAAAAGCAAAAAAAGGTTTAAAATATATTATGTATATCTATCTAATAAAGGAATCCAAGAAATTATGATGAAAAGCATGACAGCCTTCGGGCGATCAAAACAAACAGTTGGCGGAAAAGACATCACCGCAGAGATCCGAAGTGTCAACAACCGATACTTCGACTGCAACACAAGAATCACGCGTGCCTATTCGTACTTAGAGGAAAAGATCAAGCCTTATCTGCAATCCCGCGGCATCTCGCGCGGCAAGGTAGACGTTTCGATCAGCGTTGAGGTCATGGAGACCGAGGGCGTGGACATCGCCCTTAACACAGCGTACGCCAAAGGCTATATTGAAGCGCTTCGCCGCCTTGGCGATGAATTCGGACTTCGCGATGACATCAGCATCATGAGCGTGGCACGTAATTCCGAGATCTTCAAAATTCACAAGCCCGAGGAGGATGCCGAATCCGATTGGCAGGATATCCTCACCGTGCTTTCTGCCGCCGTGGACGTATTTTTGGCAGGCAGAGAGGCTGAGGGTGCCAACATCGAGAAGGACCTACGCAGCAAGGTAGATACCATTCGGGGTTTGACCGAAAAAATCGAGAGTCTTTCCGAAAAGAACATCAAGGGTTATCACGAAAAGCTGCGTGAACGCCTCACGCAGATCCTTGCTGACAACAAGATCACGGCTGACGAGAATCGGATCCTCACCGAATGTGCCATATTTGCCGACCGCGTCGCCATTGACGAGGAGCTGGTCCGTCTGCGCTCGCACTTCGGGGCTTTTGAAGATATCCTCGCTTCAAAAGAACCCACAGGCAGAAAGCTGGACTTTCTGATCCAGGAAATGAACCGCGAGATCAACACCGTGGGCTCCAAGAGCTCGGATTCCGAGATCGCCCACCTTGTGGTGGATGTCAAGACCGAGCTGGAAAAAATCCGTGAGCAGATCCAAAATATCGAATAATAAAGAGGGCAGATTTATGAAATTTATCAATGTCGGCTTTGGCAATATGGTGGCGATAGAGCGCGTAGTGGCACTTGCCTGTCCCGATTCCGCTCCCATGAAACGCCTTGTGCAGGACGCAAAGGATGACGGACGCGCCATTGACGTCACCTGCGGCAGAAGAACACGCTCGATCATTATTACCGACTCCGAGCACGTCATTCTGTCCGCTATTCAGACCGAGACCATTGCGGGGCGTCTTGAAAACCGCGAGGTTCCCGAGGATGAACAGGAAGAACTTTAAAAGAGAAAGGACAAGGGTATGCCAAAAGGACTTTTAATCGTGGTCTCAGGGCCGTCGGGCAGTGGCAAGGGGACGGTAAACAAAAGATTGCTTGCCATGGACGATTTTTGCTTTTCGGTGTCGGCGACCACAAGAGCGCCGCGCGAGGGAGAGATCGACGGTATCAACTATTTCTTTATCACGCGTGAGGAATTTGAAAAACGAATCAAAGACGGCGACATGTTGGAATATAACGTATATTCGGGCAACTATTACGGCACGCCCCGCGAGATGGTAGAAAGCGTTCTCGCCGAGGGCAAAAATATCATTCTTGAGATCGACGTCAACGGTGCCATGCAGGTCAGAAAAAAATATCCCGATGCGGTTCTTATTATGCTGCTCCCGCCAAGCTTTGCCGTTCAGGAGCAACGCCTGCGTGACAGAGGCACCGAGAGCGAGGACGTTATCCAAATGCGCCTTGAGGAGACCCGCCTCGAAGTGCCGCGCGTCAGTGAATACGATTATGTCGTTTACAATAACGACGGTGCCATTGAAATTGCCGCTGAGGACATTTTGTCGATCGTAAGATCCGAGCATCTTTCGGTCAAACGCAATCCCAATGCCGCTACACGCTATTTTCAGTAAATCTTTTTAAGATCACAAAACATAAAAATTCAATTCAGAATAGGAGAATATTATGCTTCATCCCACATTTAACGAACTTTCCAAGGATCAATTCAACCGCTACCAGCTTGCCATTGCCGCCGCAAAGTGCGCACGCCGCGTCACCGATGAATACGTGGCACAGCGCGAGGCTGCCGAAAAGGCGCAGACGGGCAACAAGGAGACCGATAAGCCCGTAAGCACCATGATCGATGCACAGCTTAAGGACGAAAAAGCGGTCAAGATCGCCATTGAGCGTATATATAAGGGCGAATATTCCATCGTGGAAACCATGCCCGAGGAGCCTGTAACCGCTGAGCCTGCCGATGATACGCCCTCTGTCATTGACGACGAGGAAACCGAAGCTCCCGAAACCGAGACCGAGGCTTAATTACCATGCCTCGGGAATATGCACAGGTATATGTTCTTGACATTCCCTACTGCATCGACCGCGCATACGACTATTATCTGCCCCCCGATCTGAGGCAGAGCGTTGTGCGCGGCTCCTTTGTTACCGTTCCCTTCGGTTCGGGAAACCGCCGTCATATGGCACTTGTAAATGAGGTCAAGGACACTTCGGAATACAAACAAGCCAAGCCGATCTTTTCGGTTTGCCCCGAAAGCATCTCACTGTCTGAGGAGATGCTCGGTCTTTGCGCCTTTATGAAGCAAATGACACTGTGCACCTACGGCGATGCCGTACACGCCATGCTCCCCTCGGCGGCAATTTCCCGTTTTGAAGAGTATTACACGGTTACGGAAAAGACCTTTCCGCAGTCCCCAAAGGGACTTGACACGCAAGCTCTTTTTATCTACCAGCACATAAAAAAACAACAGCGCGTTTCGCTGTCGGCACTCAAGGCTCGCTTCAGAGCATCGTCGGCAGAGCATATCCGCAAGCTTTGCGAGCAGGGATATCTTCAGAGAGAAACCGATATACTGCAGTCACAGGCGGGTGTGCAAAAGAGGAGCTATTCCCTGCTTGCAGATATAGCGACAGCAAAAGAGGCGTTGCCTCGCTCACCCAAATGCTTGACAATCGTCACGGTGCTTGCCGAAAACGGTGACATGAGCGAGGAGGATCTGCTTAAGGCAGCCAAGGCAACCAAAACACAGCTCAAAAGCTTACTGGACAAAGGTCTGATCGCCTGCCGTACCGAAACCGCCTACCGCCTGTCCACACCGTCATATGAACCGCAGGAACCGAAAGCCATCAAGCTGAACAGCGAACAACAAGCGGCTTTTGACACACTCTCCACACTTCTTGACTCAGGTAAGCCAAACGGCGCGCTATTGTACGGTATCACGGGAAGCGGTAAGACCAGCGTCATGCTGTCACTGATCGACCGCGCCCTTAGGCAAAACAGGGGCGTGATCGTCCTTTTGCCCGAGATCGCACTAACACCGCAAACGCTTGCCATTTTCTGCTCCCGTTACGGCAACAGAGTGGCGGTACTCCATTCGGGACTTTCGGGGGGCGAGCGCATCGACACCTACACCCTTGTCCGCGAGGGCAAGGCGGACGTAGTGGTCGGCACACGCTCGGCTGTTTTCGCGCCTGTCAAAAATCTTGGTATGATTATCATGGACGAGGAACAGGAACACACTTATAAATCCGACATGAGCCCCAAATATCACGCGCGTGACATTGCACGCTACAGATGTGCCAAAAACGGTGCGCTGATGCTTCTGGCGTCTGCCACCCCAAGCATAGAAAGCTACAAAAAAGCCATGGACGGCGTGTACACCTTGGTCAAGCTGACAAAACGGTACGGAAACGCGATCCTACCAAAGGTACAGATTGAGGACATGCGAAGCGAGGTGCGTACGGGAAACGTGACGCCCCTGGGCAAACACCTGTCCGATCTTCTCATACAAACCAAGAGGAAGAACGAGCAATCCATTCTGTTTCTCAACCGCCGCGGCTATAACAGCTTTATCTCCTGCCGCAGCTGCGGAAAACCCATCGTCTGCCAAAGATGCAGTGTGTCCATGACCTATCACACCGCGCGCGGAGGCTATGACGAGGGTACTCTGGTTTGCCATTTTTGCGGCATGCGAACCCCACCGCCAAAAACCTGTCCCGAATGCGGCGGCGAGCATCTTTCGTACGTCGGCTACGGCACACAGCGCGTAGAGCGTGAGCTGTCGGAGCTGATGCCCGATGCCACCATTCTTCGCATGGACACCGATACCACCGCCAAGCGAAGCGCCTATGAAGACATTTTAGGGCAGTTCCGCGCTGGGGAGGCGGATGTTCTTCTCGGCACACAAATGGTGACCAAGGGACACGATTTTCCCAACGTCACGCTGATCGGCGTTCTGCTTGCCGATGCCTCGCTGTATCTTGACGATTACCGCGCCGCCGAGCGCACCTTTTCTCTCTTGACCCAAGTCATAGGCAGAGCGGGACGCGGCGACAAAAAGGGCGTCGCCGTCATTCAAACCAATAATCCCGATAATGAAATTATCAAGCTGGCATGCGCTCAGGACTACGAGGGCTTTTACGAGCGTGAGATCAAGCTGCGAAAGCTTCTCACCTTCCCGCCCTTCTGCGACATTGCGCTTTTCAATATCGTCTCCGAGGACGAGGGCGAGTTGATGCTCGCCGTGGGTCGGTTTTACGAGGACTTCAAGGCAAGAGCCATGAAGGAATACCCCGATCTGCCGCTTGTGGTGTTCGGCCCCTTTGAAGCACCCGTATACAAGGTGGACGGCAAATACCGTATGCGCCTTGTTGTCAAGTGCCGTCTGAATGAAAAAAGCCGTGCGTTCTTTTCCTCGATGCTCACCGAGTTTACACGGGGCTCGGGCGAAAAAACCACACTCACCGTCGATCTCAACCCAACCAATCTTTGATGTGCGAAAGGAATCACATTATGGCAAAGCTGAATATTGTAAAATACGGAGACGATATTCTCCGAAAAAAATGCCGCGAGGTAGAGGAGATCACCCCCCGCATCCTCACGCTTCTGGATGACATGGTGGAAACCATGCATGACGCCGACGGATGCGGTCTTGCCGCACCGCAGGTCGGAATTCTCCGCCGTGTGGTGGTCATTGAGACAGAACCCGGAGAGCTTCTTGAGCTGATCAACCCGAAGATCATTGCCTACTCAGGCGAGCAGTACGAAATAGAAGGCTGTCTGTCACTTCCGGGCGAGGCGGTCACCACCAAGCGTCCGATGTACGTCACCGTCCGCGCGCTCAACCGCAAGGGCGAGACCATCGACGTTACGGGCGAAGGGCTTCTCGCACGCGCCTTTTGCCATGAGCTGGACCATTTGGACGGCAAGCTGATGATCGACCGTGCCGTGCCCACTCCTAAGGATAAGAAGAAAAAATAAGAGGAATTCCGCTATGAAGATACTGTTTATGGGAACGCCCGATTTTGCGGTTCCCTCTCTCCGCGCACTGATCGAGGCGGGCGAGGATATCGTAGGCGTTATTACCCAGCCCGATAAGCCCAAAGGACGAAGCTACGTGCTGACGCCGCCCCCCGTCAAGGTGTTTGCCCTCGGGAAAGGCATTGAAGTATACCAGCCCAAAACTCTCAGAGACGAGGAATTTACCTCGCTTCTTGACACACTCGCGCCCGATATGATCGTGGTGGTCGCCTTTGGCAAGATATTGCCGAGAACCGTGCTTGACTACCCAAAATACGGCTGTATCAACGTTCACGGCTCGCTCCTGCCCGCCTATCGCGGTGCGGCTCCCATGCAAAGAGCCATCATAAACGGCGAAAAGGTGACGGGTATTACCACCATGTATATGGCAGACGGGGTCGACACGGGCGATATGCTGCTCCGCGCCGAATTCCCCATCGGTGAAAATGATAATTTCGAGACCGTGCATGACGGGCTTGCCGCACTCGGTGCCAAAACGCTGATCGAGACAGTACAGGCTCTCAAAAACGGGACAGTCACAAGACAACCGCAGGACCATAGGCTTGCCACCCACGCCGCCAAGATCGAAAAAGAGGACTGTGTGCTTAACTTTTCAAAGGATGCGTCCGCACTGCACGACCAGATTCGCGGTCTGTCGCCCATACCACTGGCGTTTACACATACGCCCGATGGCAAGCTCCTTAAGGTCACCGCCTCGCGCGTGGTATCTACGGATGACGCACACACCGAATACGGTAAGGTGCTGTCCCTTGACGGCGAGATATGCGTCGCATGCGCTACGGGTACGCTGGCACTTGTGGGTGTACTTCCCGAGGGCAAGGGCAAGATGAGCGCCGCCGACTTTATCCGAGGCAGAAAAATTGCCATTGGCGATATTTTGAAATAAATTGATGTTTATCGGTGTGGGAGAATGTGTAGGGAACTTTTTGAAAAAAGTTCCCTACCACCCTCAAAAACTTTTGCAGAGGGCAAAACTGGTTTTGGTATTGCGAAGCCACGAACGATTACGCAAAAACGAACGTACTTTCCAATGTCCAAGTCATTTTGAGGCCGTCTTAAAAGACGGCCGATGGCGCGCAAATGCTACATCGCCGAAAAGAAAGCGAGCTTTCTTTGTCGGCGTGTTAGCTTTGCGCTGACGGATAACCGCTTCGCGGTTTTCCGTCCCAAAATGACGTAAGGTTTGTGCGCACCCATTCTGTAAAAGTTTTCGCCCAGCCTTTTTCAAAAGGCTGGTGGGGTGTGGGGCAGAGCCCCACATAAACTCCCCGATAAATCAAAATTTGAAGGAAGAACTATGAACGTAAGAGAGCTGGCACTCTTTGTGCTTGACCGCATCGAAAAAAGCAAAAGCTATTCCAACATCGCCGTAGATACCGTCATAAAACAGCACCCGCTGTCAAGCAAAGACCGTTCGCTGTTTTGCAGGCTGGTTTACGGCGTGATCGAGCGAAAGATCACACTGGATTATCTGATCGCTTCGCTGTCCGATATGCCGATGGAAAAAATAGAGCTGTCCGTCCTTAACCTTTTGCGGATGGGACTTTATCAGCTCGCTTTTCTTGACCGTATTCCCGCGCACGCCGCGCTCAACGAGACCGTGGCGCTGGCAGGGAGACGCTCGCGCGGATTTGTCAATGCACTCCTCAGAAGCTATCAAAGACAAAAGGACAGCCTTGCATTGCCAAAAAAGGAGCAGGATCTCGTCCGCTATCTTTCGGTCACGTATTCTTTCCCCGAGCCGCTTTGCCTAAAGCTGATAGGACAATACGGCGAATCGGAAACCGAAGCGATGTTAGGTTCCTTTAACCGCATCCCACCCATGACCGTACGCACGAATACCTTAAAGATCTCTCGCGCGGAACTGATCGCAATGCTTTCCGAAAAGGGTCTTTCGGTATCTCCGACCCCAAACGCGCCCTTCGGCATCCGCATTGAGAACGGAAGCCCGTCCGACATACAGCTTGACAGCGGGCTTTGCTTTGTGCAGGATGAGGCGTCGCAGATCGCCTCGGCAGTGCTTGACGCAAGTGCGGGTGACACGGTATACGATATCTGTGCCTGCCCAGGCTCCAAGAGCTTCGGTGCGGCGTTGACCATGCAAAATACGGGCAGTATTACCTGCTTTGATATACACGAAAATAAGCTGTCGCTTGTCAGAAGTGCTGCCGAAAGACTTGATATTACCATCATCAAGACCGAGGCACGCGACGGCAGAGACTACTCCGAGACACTCTCGGGGCAGGCGGACAAGGTCATTTGCGACGTTCCCTGCTCGGGCTTCGGCGTGGTCGCCAAAAAACCCGAGATCCGCTACAAGGACGTGGAATCCTCTTTGAGCCTTCGGTATATTCAGTATGATATTTTAAACAACGCCTGCCGTTACGTCAAAAAGGGCGGAACGCTTGTGTATTCCACCTGCACGGTCTTTGCTGAGGAAAATGAAGACAATGTGAAACGGTTTCTCGGAGAGCATCCCGAATTTTCGCTTGTTCCCTTTGCCGTGGGTAACATAGAGGCTCCACAAGGCATGCTGACGCTTTTGCCCCACATACATGACACAGACGGCTTTTTCATTGCCAAACTCCAAAGAAAGGACATCTGATATGTCTGAGCATCCCATCGATCTTCTCGGGCTCACGGTGAGCGAGCTTGAGGATTTCTTCCTATCTATCGGTGAGCCGAAATACCGCGCAAAACAACTGTTTACGCAGATGCATAAGGGGCTTTGTCCCGATGAGATCTCCAATTTCTCGGCAGTGACCAAGAAAAAAATTGCCGAGCATGGGTATTGCCACTTGCCGAAGATCGTAAAAAAACTGGTGTCCGCCATTGACGGCACGGTCAAATATCTCTTCAGGCTACATGACGGCAACTGCGTGGAATCGGTGGTCATGCGCTATGAGCACGGCACCACCATATGCATCTCCACACAGGTCGGATGCCGCATGGGTTGCCGCTTTTGCGCCTCTACCATTGACGGCAAAGTGCGCGACCTTTTCCCGTCCGAGCTGCTCGGACAGATCATCGCCGCCTCCGCGGACCTTGGTGAACGCATCGACGGTGTGGTCATGATGGGGATTGGCGAGCCCCTTGACAACTATGATAACGTCATCCGCTTTCTCCGCCTTGTGGGCGCCGAGGGCGGCGTCAACATCGGTTACCGCCACATCTCGCTGTCTACCTGCGGTCTTGTGGATAAGATCTACAAGCTGGCAGAGGAAGAACTGCCCATCACGCTTTCCATTTCGCTTCACGCGGCAGACGATCAGACCCGTAGCGAGATCATGCCAATCAACAACCGCTATCCCATAGGTGAGCTTCTTGACGCCTGCCGCGATTATTTTGCGCGCACAGGCAGACGTATCTCCTTTGAATACACACTGATCGCGGGCAAAAACGATTCGCCCGAGGCGGCACTCGCCCTCTCGAGGGTCCTCAACGGCAAACTGCGCACGAAGACCGCCACCATGCCCATCCACGTCAATCTGATCCCCGTCAACAAGGTCGAGGAACGCGATTTTACACATTCGAATAAAAAAGCGATATCACGCTTTGCCGACATTCTGGAAAAACACGGTATCAGGGCCACCGTGCGACGCACGCTCGGTGCGGATATCAACGCCTCTTGCGGTCAGCTCCGCCGCGCGGAGGCTCATAAAAAAGACGGAGCCACGGGAGAAACTGTATGAATTATTTTGGAAAAACTGACATCGGGGTATCCCGTGACAACAACGAGGATTGCTTCGGCATATATGAGATCGGAGGCAATGCCGTCCTTTTTGCCGTTTGTGACGGTATGGGCGGCGAGAATGCGGGGGAGATCGCATCCCGTCTTGCGCTTGACGCCTTTTCAGAAACCGTACTCGCCTTTTGTCATTTGCATCTAAAAAACGAAATGCTTACTCTTTCGCTCAGAGAAGCCGAGCTGATCTTCTATAACGCCGCCGAGTATGCCAATCACATACTGCTTGAGCATCAGAAAAAACACCCCGAGCACGCGGGTATGGGCACCACGCTGGTGGCGGCACTCGTATGCGACGGTAAATCCATAGCGTGGATCAATCTCGGCGACAGCCGTCTTTATACCATCGATCAAAAGGATATCCTGCAGGTCTCCAAGGATCACTCCTATCTCCAATACATGATCGACACAGGCGAGATCACCGCCGCCGAGGCGCAAAACAGCCCTGCGCGCAACCTTATCACCCGTGCGGTCGGCATCGAAAAGGAGGTCTCTCCCGACATTGACCTGTTTGAGCTTTCGGACGAGGAGACCGCCGAGACCGCCCTTCTGCTGTGCTCCGACGGGCTCTCGGGTGCGTTGCCCGAGGATGAGTGCATGACGATCGCAAACAGACGCGACCTGTCGCCCGAACAAAAGGCAGACCTTATGATAAAAGGTGCCATCAAACACGGAAGTACCGACAACATTACACTGATTCTGGTCGAACTTTGGTGAAAAACATGATAAGATACGATAATTTTCTCGGACACGTATTTTCCGACCGATATACCCTTGTCAGCGTGATCGGCACAGGTGAATGCTCGGTGGTATTCGGTGCTTATGACAAAAACACCGAAAAGACCGTTGCCCTCAAAATGCTTGCGCCCGACCGTATGAATGACGAGAGTGCGCTTGAGCGCTTTTTGGCGGAAATTCGCGTGCTCTCGATGTTCGATCACCCCAATATCGTCAAAATTTTAGACGTCAGCCTTGATAGCAGATATAAATTTTTCGTCATGGAATATATCGAAGGCATTACCCTCAAGAAACATATTACAAGCAAGGGCATGCTCTCGGAGGACGAGCTCCTCTTCCTTGCGCGCCCCGTTCTTTCCGCCTTGTCCGAGGTACATGACAAGGGGATCATACACAGCGACATCAAGCCGCAAAACATTGTTTTGGTGGGAAGCGGCGAGGTAAAGCTGATGGATTTTGGCATTTCCAAGTCGCTCACCGCCCCACAGGAAGAAGCTCGGGATGTAACGGTGGG
Organism: Eubacteriales bacterium; assembly: GCA_045587785.1. Lineage (GTDB taxonomy): Bacteria > Bacillota > Clostridia > Oscillospirales > CAG-272 > RGIG8775. The sequence goes on from JAZNDA010000075.1 coordinate 28,283, forward strand.
CACGGTGCAGTACGTCAGCCCCGAGCAGGCAGAAGGCAAACCCATGACGCATCTGAGCGACATCTATTCCTTCGGTGTCATGCTGTATGAAATGGCAACGGGTGTTCTTCCCTTTACGGATGAGGACTCGGGCAGGATCGCCGCCATGCACGTTTCCTCCACCCCTCTCCCGCCCTCCATGGTCTGCGGTGCGGTATCGTCTGCGCTGGAGGCAGTCATTCTCCATGCCATGGAAAAGGATGCGTCTCTCCGTCCGCCGTCAGCGGGAGCACTGCTCGAAGAACTGGAGCAGATCAAACATCCGCATGCACAGGACGGAGCAACCGCGCAAGAAAATCCATCCTTCAAAAAACCGTTTTGGAAAACACTTCATCTGCCCTCATGCGTGGCAGGTATACTCATAGCACTTCTTCTGTCGGTGGTGGTCAGCCTTGCCATACTTTCGGGCGCGCTGTCAAGATATACTGCGGACGATACCCATGTGAGAATTCCTGATCTTGTGGGAGAGACCTACCTCACGCCCGAAGGCTTCTCGCTTGACAACACACTTTACAGCTTCCGCGTCGAATACGTATCCTCCGTCAAACAGGGAGGCAAGATCATCAAGCAATCCCCCGCCGCCGACAAGCTGGTCAAAAAAGGGGATGAACCCATCGAGATCACACTGACCGTATCCCGTCGAAAAGCGGGAGGGGTGATGCCGAACGTCTCATCTATGTCCGTGCAATCTGCCACCGACTATCTTTACAGCTTTGGCTTTGAGGTGAAAACGGTGTATGAGCCTCACAATTATCTCCCTGAGGGCTACGTCACGCGCACAAGCCCCGCGGCGGGCGAAAAGACCAAAAAACAGATCACACTTTACGTCAGCGGAAACAAGGAATAAGTATATGCAACAAAACGTCAAAGGAACCATCATAAAAGGCGTGGGCGGCTTGTATTACGTCCGCCCCGACACTGCCGAAAGCGCGGACGAGCTGATCCCCTGCCGCGCACGGGGAAAATTCCGCCATGTCGGCATGACCCCTCTCGTGGGCGATCACGTCCTGCTTGCCATAGACAAGGAGGCGGTCATAGACAGTATCACAGACCGCAAAAATGCACTCATTCGCCCCCCGCTTGCCAACCTTGATATCTTGTTCGTCTGTATGGCATCGGCGTTTCCGTCGCCCATCCTTCTGTCGGTAGACAAGCTGATCTGTATTGCCGAATATCACGGCATAGAGCCTGCCATCGTGGTCGGAAAAAGCGAGCTTGATACGGGAAGCACCGAAAAAATATGCGAGATATACCGCCGCGCAGGCTTTGAGGTCTTTGCCCTCAGTGCCAAAAACGGCGATGGCGTGGATGCGCTTACGGAATATCTGAACACCCATCTCTGTGGCAAGATCGCGGCATTTGCAGGCGCATCGGGCGTGGGGAAATCCACCCTTCTGTCCCGTCTCTTTCCCGAAAGAGAGATCGAAACGGGGGACCTCAGCCTTAAGATCGAGCGCGGAAAAAACACCACCAGACACGTGGAGCTTTTTGACTATCCGTGTGCAGGTGGCATGGGCTATATTGCGGACACCCCTGGATTTTCACTTCTTGATTTTGTCCGCTTTGACTTTTTCGGCAAGGAAGATCTGCCGAATACTATGCGTGAATTCCGCCCGTATCTCGGCACCTGCCGATACAAAAAATGTACGCACACCAAGGAGGACGGTTGCGCCATCCTTGAGGCGGTGAAAAACGGGGAGATCGCGCCCTCGCGCCACGAAAGCTTTCTTGACATCTATGAAGCGGTAAAAGATAAGCGGGAGTGGCAGAAAGGATAGGATATGAAGGCATTTATCTATCTGGGCGGCGGCATTTATGACAGCATGCCCATCGAAGCCCCAAAAAAGGACGACCTTACCGTTGCCGCCGACAGCGGATATCAAAACGCCATAAAGCTTGGCGTAACGCCCCAAATTGCGGTGGGCGACTTTGATTCGCTCACGATGGCGCTTCCCCATAGCGTGGAAAAACTTCAGGTACCTGCCGAAAAGGATTTTACCGACAGCCAGCTTGCCGTGGATATCGCCATGAAAAAAGGTGCCACCGAAATGGTGTTCGTTGGCGGACTTGACGGCAGACTTGACCACGCGCTGTCCAACCTCGCCATTCTCGAAAATCTTTGGCATGAGGGCATCCGCGCGGTGATCATCGACGGGCAAACGCGTGTGCGTTATATCGAGAACACCTCTGAGCTGATACCAAACCTCGGTTACCGCTATCTTTCGGTAATCGCGGCAGACAAAAAGGTCAAAGGCGTTTGCATTGACGGCTGTAAATACCCACTCAAAAATGCAAGCCTCAGCCGTGACTATCAATACGCCGTTTCCAACGAGGTGCAAAAAAACTGTGCCCTCATTTCCGTCAGGCGCGGCGGCATCTTTATTATCGAAAGCTGCGACGGCACTTGACACCGCGCGACAAAACCCATGAACCCATCTGCGACATTCTTCATATACTGACAACAAAGACAGTACCAAGGAGGTCATTACATGAAGATCGTCGTTATTCACTCTCCCGCCATTCTTGCCCCGTTTTTGCGCCGATTTTTGGGAATACCAAAGCAAAAAAAGCGTTAGAACGTAAAACGGGAAACCAAAAGAAAGGACATTATGCAGGATAAACAGTTTTTGCCGATCTGCAAAGCAGATATGACAGACAGGGGCTGGGACCGCCCCGACTTTGTATACGTGACGGGTGACGCCTACGTGGACCACCCGTCCTTCGGCGTTTCCATTATTTCAAGAGTGCTTGAAGCCAAGGGTTTTCGAGTCGCCATACTCTCACAGCCCGACTATAAAAGTGCCGATGCTTTTCGCGAGTACGGCAAGCCACGCCTGGGCTTTCTTGTCACCGCGGGCAATATCGACTCCATGGTGGCGCACTATACCGTCTCGGGCAAAAAGCGCACCACCGACTACTACTCGGCAGGCGGCATGATGGGCAATCGCCCCGACCGCGCTACCATTGTGTACTGCAACCGCATCCGCGAAGCATACGGCGACGTGCCCATCATCATAGGCGGACTTGAAGCGTCCCTCAGACGCTTTGCACACTACGATTACTGGAGCGGAAAGGTGCGCCGCTCGATCTTAGTGGATTCCCGTGCCGACATACTGACCTACGGCATGGGCGAAAACATTCTCATCCGCATTGCCACACTGCTTGATAAAGGCGTACCCGTCAAGAAGATACGGGACGTGCGCGGCACGGTGTATCTGTGTGGAAAGGACGAGCCCGTACACTTTGAGGTCGCCGCCGCCTTTGACTACAATGAGCTCAAAGAGAATAAAAGAAAATACGCCGAGGCTTTCGGCGTACAGTATAAAAATCAAGATGCCATCGGCGGGAGGGCTATCCTTGAATACTACGATCAAAAAATGCTGGTGCAAAATCCGCCCATGCCCCCGCTTGAACGGCAGGAGCTGGACTGGGTGTATTCTCTGCCCTACGCACGCAACTACCATCCCTCGTATGAGGCGGAGGGCGGCGTGCCTGCCATAGAGGAGGTCAAATTCTCCATCACGCAAAACCGAGGCTGTTTTGGCGGCTGTAATTTTTGCGCACTTGCCTTTCACCAAGGGCGGACTGTTCGTTCGCGCAGTAAAGAAAGCATTCTCGCCGAGGGCAAGCTGATAAGTGAGCTGCCCGACTTCAAGGGCTACATTCACGACGTGGGCGGTCCTACCGCCAACTTCCGCGAACCCGCTTGCGAAAAACAGCTGACATGCGGCGTTTGTGCCGAGCGCAAGTGTCTGGCACCCAAGCCCTGCAAAAATCTCCGCGTTTCGCACAAGGAATATATCGAGATCCTCAAAGAGCTGGAAGCACTTCCGAGGGTCAAAAAGGTGTTCATCCGCTCAGGGGTTCGCTTTGACTATCTGCTTCTTGACAAAAATGAGGATTTCTTCAAAAAGCTGGTGCGCGACCACGTCAGCGGTCAGCTTAAAGTCGCGCCCGAGCATTGCGCTAATGCCGTGCTTGACTGCATGGGCAAGCCGCATTTCGAGGTCTACGAGCAGTTCAGAAAACGCTATTTCGAGCTGACCAAGAGCTTTGGTAAGGAGCAGTATCTGGTTCCCTACCTCATGTCCAGCCACCCCGGCTCCGATCTTCATGCCGCCATCCGCTTAGCGCTTGTTTTAAAGCGTGACCGCTATTCGCCCGAGCAGGTGCAGGACTTCTACCCCACCCCGGGTACCGCGTCCACCGTCATGTATTACACGGGTATCAACCCTCTGACCATGAAGCCCGTGTACGTTGCCACCGACTATCACGAAAAACAGCTCCAGCGCGCGCTTTTGCAGTATAACCGTCCTGGGAACGCCGACCTTGTGCGCGAAGCACTTATCAAGGCAGGACGCGAGGACCTCATCGGTTTTGGCGAAAATTGCCTTGTTCCGCCCAAAAGGGAAAAAACGATGCAAACGCAAAAAAAGACCGCCTCTCTCCAAAAGAAAAGACCCCAAAACAAACAAACGGCATCTAAAAAATCAAGATCACCACAAAGAAAAAAGGGTTAAGTCACTTTTGACTTAACCTTTTTTGTACCACCTTCACGGCTACGCACAACCCCCGTATTGCTTTTCTGTGAAAAGTTTTGAGGGGCCCTTAGGGGAACTTTTTCAAAAGTTCCCCTAAGCGTCCTTTTAATTCTCGTCATCCAGCTTGAGCACCGCCATAAACGCCTCGGGTGTGACCTGCACAGAGCCGAGCTGACGCATCTTCTTTTTACCCTCTTTCTGCTTCTCAAGCAGTTTTTTCTTTCGGGTAATGTCACCGCCGTAGCACTTGGCAAGCACGTCCTTGCGCATCGCCTTGACGGTCTCTCGCGCGATGACCTTGGAGCCGATCGCCGCCTGAACGGGGATCTCAAACAGCTGGCGCGGAATGTTATCCTTGAGCTTTTCGGCGATCCTTCTGGCTCTGCCGTACGCCTTTTCCTCATGTACGATAAAGGAAAGCGCGTCCACCTGCTCGCCGTTAAGCAAAAAGTCAAGCTTGACAAGCTTACTGGGCTCATAGCCCTTCAGCTCATAGTCAAGCGACGCATAGCCGCGCGAACGGCTTTTAAGCGCGTCGAAGAAGTCATAAATGATCTCGTTGAGCGGCAGATCATAATGAAGCTCCACACGCTCGGTGTCAATATACTTCATGTCCTTGAAAATGCCGCGTCGGTCCTGACACAGATCCATCAGCCCCCCCACAAACTCGGTGGGCGTGATGATGCTTGCCGCCACAATAGGCTCAAACGCCGTTTCTATGGTGTCGGGCTGTGGGAAGTTGGAGGGATTGTCGATCCTCACCGTCTCGCCCCCGCGCGTGGTGATCTCATAAATAACGCTGGGCGCGGTGGTAATGAGATCCAGATTGAACTCTCTCTCCAATCTCTCCTCAATGATCTCCATGTGCAAAAGACCAAGAAAGCCGCAACGGAAGCCAAAGCCCAGCGCAATGGATGTCTCGGGCTCAAAAATAAGCGCCGCGTCATTCAGACGGAGCTTTTCCAGCGCATCGCGAAGATCGCCGTAACGCGCACCGTCGGCAGGATAGATACCTGCGTAGACCATGGGCTGTACCGCCTTGAAGCCGGGGAGCACGTCTTTTGTGGGATTTTGGGCAAGCGTCACCGTGTCGCCCACGCGCGTGTCTCCAATGCTCTTGATAGACGCCGTGATATAGCCGACCTCGCCTGCCGAGAGCCTGCCGCACTTGGAAAGACCAAACGGCTCCAGCGTTCCCACGTCCACCACATCAAAAGTCTTGCCGTTGCTCATCATCATGATGGTGTCCCCGCTCTTTACCGAACCGTCCACCAGCTTGACGTACACCACAACACCAAGATAGCTGTCATAGTAGGAGTCAAAAATCAGTGCCTTGAGCGGCGCCTCCTCGTCGCCCTCGGGCGCGGGAATGTCCGAAACGACCTTTTCAAGCACCTTGTCGATATTGATGCCTGCCTTTGCCGAGACCGCAGGGCAATCCTCTGCGGGAATTCCGATCACGTCCTCGATCTCCGTGCGCACCTTATCCACGTCTGCCGAGGGCAGGTCGATCTTGTTGATAACGGGAACGATCTCAAGCCCCGCATCCACCGCAAGATACGCATTGGCAAGCGTTTGTGCCTCAATACCCTGTGTGGCATCCACCACAAGAAGCGCCCCCTCACACGCGTTGAGGGAACGGGACACCTCATAGTTAAAGTCCACGTGACCGGGGGTGTCGATCAGGTTGAGCTGATAGGTCTCCCCGTCGTTTGCAAGATATGACAAACGAACCGCGCGCGCCTTGATGGTAATACCCCTCTCGCGCTCCAGATCCATGTTGTCAAGAATCTGCTCCTCCATGTCACGCTTTGCCACCGTTTGCGTTGCCTCAAGAATACGGTCGGCAAGTGTGGACTTACCGTGGTCAATATGTGCGATGATAGAAAAATTTCGTATATGCTTTTGTCTTTCGTTCATAAAACCCTCTTAGAAAAATCTTATATCTTTTTTATTATACATGATTTTTTATGTTTTCACAAGAGGTTTTTAAAAATATTTGCAAAAAAGCCCGTCTTCATTGACTTTTTGGGTGCGATATTTTAAAATACCGGCATAAAAAATAAAGGAAGTAACCACCATATGACAAAATATCCGTTAAAACCGAGCTATTACGCCAAGACCGCCATTTGGGGCGGCAACACATTAAAAAATGAATGGGCAAGGACTGTGATTTTGACAAGCTTGCCGAAAGTTGGGAGCTTACCGTGCGCGAAAACGCCGTAAGCATCATCGAAAGCGGCGACAGCTACTTTCTGCCTGCGGGCATGGGCGAGTATAACCTTTGCGGTAACGCCAAAAAACTACTCTCACGTATATAAAACAAAAGGGGCTGTCGTTTAATTTTCCAAAACTGTAAAATTTTCGTTTTTAGCAAATAATCATTTGTTCAGTTTCTAAATGATGTCCGAGAACAAGATATAGAAACGGGCGCCCATTGGGAGCCCCTACATTTACGGAAAATTGCAAACGGTCTTCTCTTGCTCAAAAAGAATAATTTTACACGTTTTTGGGGTCTTTTCGCAGTAGCGGATTACCGATTAGGTGCCTTTGGACTTACCGTCCCAGAACGCCAACACGGAATCCGCATAATCCACGATCTTCTTATTGCGCACGATTGGCGAGGCTCTTCCGTACACCTTGTACTGCGGCAGAAATTCCGTAAGCGTGATGTCATGCGCTTTGGCGTATTTCAAGGCACATTCATCAATCCCCTTGGCACCGCCCGAAACGATCTCCATACAATCCACAGGCAAATATTCCTCTAAATTTTCCACTTTAAGATTCCGAGAACCGATCACAGCAATTTTCATAGTTGCCTCCAAAAAATAAAAAAGTGCGCCAACCGAAGTCCGCTCACAAAAAACGCAAACCCCGATTTGTTGCCACACAAATTTATGCAAAGATGGTTTGACCCGCTTACATAGTGGGAATTTACATTTTTATCAAATTCATTATGTAAGCGACAAAAAAAGGAGATAACTATCCCTTGTATGATAAAAACATTCTTTGCAGATTATTAAATTTGTGTGGCATTTTTATTATATTACACCATTCGCGAATTGTAAACACTTTTTAATCATTTTTGCCTTCAAAAACAATACAAAAAAGGTGCGCCAATCAAAACCTGCACACCGAAAAACGCAAAGCGGTTGACAAAACAGCGTTTTTGCGATATAATTAACTTAGTTTTCTGTGGGGAGAAAAGCCTATGTTGAATGAGATGGATTTCAGAAAAAAACTAAAGGAACACCCGTCGGGAATTTTCCTTTTTATCGGTGACGAGGACTACCTGAAGGCATACTGCGTCACGGCGGCAAGACAAGCCGTTTGCCCGGACGAGGGGCTGGCTTGCTTTAATGACATCACCATAAGCTTTTCCGAATACTCCGCCCAGGCACTTGAAAACGCACTCGCCGCACCGCCCATGATGACACAGATCAAGCTGGTCACCGTGCAGGCAATCGATTTTGGCGCCATGAAGCCCACCGACCAGAACGCCTTTTGCGACATTTTAGAGGCGTATCGGGACGATAACTCCAATTTGCTTTTGCTGTCGGTGGTTCCAGGGGGCATCGACAGGGGGACGCAAAAAAAACCGTCCGCACTGTTTGCCCGTCTTTGCGAGCTGACACAGGTGGTCAGCTTTGACCCTGCCACGCCGCAAAAGCTTGCGGTATGGATACAGCGCCATTTCGCCAGCAAGCAGGTAAAGGTCAGCGATCAGAACGCAAGACTTCTGATGGAGATCAGCGGCACCGCCATGTATACGCTGTCCTCCGAGATCGAAAAGCTGTGCTACTACGTGCTGGCGCACGGCAGAGATGAGGTCACAGAGGAGGACATTCGAGAGGTTGCCATTCCCGTGGAGGACTGCGACACCTTTGCGCTCACCAACGCCGCCATGGCAGGCAAGCGACGCGAGGCACTTGATGCCCTCGCAGTTATGCGTGCAAGACAGGTGAAGCCCGAATATGTGTTTGGCGACATCTCACGCCTTTATTCCGAGCTGTATCTGACCAAGCTCTATCTGTCGAGCGGCAAAACCGTGTCGGACGTAGCATCGCTGTTCCGCATGCACCCCTACAAGGCAGGGCTGTACGTCAAGGCGATCGAAAAGGTTTCCTTTGACAGACTGCGCCACATCTTGGGGCTTTGCGTTTCTGCCGACCTTACCATGAAGAGCTACGGCAAGAGAGACTACGAACAGATCGAAAAACTTATTTGCTTGATATGATTAGGGTGATATTATGACCGAAAACAATAAAAAAAACACCAAAAAGAAGCCATGGCGCAGAAAACGCCACATCATCGCAACCTATCTGCTCACGCCCATTGTCGGCGCTTATACTCGTCTGAGATATCACATTCGTGTGGAAAAATGCAAGGACAAAAGGCAGTATCTCATCCTTGCCAACCATCAGACCGGCTTTGACCAGTTCTTTATCACCATGATGTTCTCGGGTGCCGTGTATTACGTCGCCTCCGAGGATATCTTTTCCATGGGTCTGGCATCAAGGATCATCAAATTTTTAGTGTCCCCCATTCCCATCAAAAAATCCACCAACGATTCCCGCGCCGTGCGTCTTTGCCGTAAGGTGGCACTTGAGGGCGGCAGGATCGCCATTTTCCCCGAGGGCAACCGTACCTTCAGCGGAAACACCGAATTTATCAAGCCCTCCCTTGAACAGCTTGTCAGATTTCTCAGACTGCCCGTTGCTATTGTACATATCGAGGGCGGCTATGGCATAAAGCCCAGATGGAGCGACGTGATCCGCCGCGGCAAAATGCGCGCTTATATCCATAAGATCATTGAGGTTGAGGAATTTAACGCCATGTCAAGCGAGGAGCTTTGCGCATGCCTTAAAAATGCACTTTACGTCAATGATACCGATATTCCTGCCGAATATCATCACAAAAAGAGTGCCGAATATTTAGAGCGCATCATGTATTATTGCCCCACGTGCGGTCTTAGCGAGTGGCACAGCGAGGGCGATACCGCCACCTGTCTTGGGTGCGGACAGAAAATAAGATACCTGCCAAATCTCCGTATAGAGGGCGTAGATACCCCCTTCCCCTATGACACCATGGGTGCGTGGTACCGCGCGCAAAACGATTTTATGAATGCGCTTGATACCTCGCTTTATACAGACACCCCCGCCTATGAGGACACGGTGGACTTTTTCGAGGTCATCCCCGAAAAGAAAAAATATCCCATTGAGAAAAAAGCACACATTTCGCTTTACGGCGACCGATATGAGATCAAAACGGAGAAAGAAACGCTCACCTTCCCCTTTGTCGGCATCACCGCAGCGGCAGTGCTTGGCAAAAACAAGCTCAATTTCTACTTCGGTGAGCATATCTATCAGATCAGATCGCACAAGCGTTTTAACGCCGTCAAATATATGCATTTTTATTTCCGCCACACACATATTTTGAAAGAAGATCCCGTGGACCAATTTTTAGGGCTCTAATATATTATGGCGCAACGCTTTTTCTCTCGGCTGTTTTTGTATTCAATGGTTCTTCAAACAAAAAATAAAATTTCAAAAAGAAATGCCGTTTTCTCGGGGCTCTGCCCCGAACCCCGCGAGCTTTAAAAAGCTCAACCAAACCTTTGCCGCAAAGGTAAAATATAATCTGTATGTAGCCATTTTGCGAGCGAAAACATTAAAGCAATACGGGCAACAGATGCGCCGTCATTTTGGACGACGTCCCAAATGACGCCGTGTGACGTCCGAAAAAAGAAACGG
>JAZNDA010000076.1:0-2436 GCA_045587785.1 Eubacteriales bacterium
GTTGTCCGTAAGCGTTTCTATCGCAATCTGCATACCAAGCCTAAAGGCATACTCGAAGATAGCTGCTTCGGCGAGGCTCATATACTCACTCCAGCAATCGTGGAACTTTTCGAATGTTTCTTTCTGCTCGTCCGTGAAGCTTTTTTCGAGTTCCTCGTGATGCCTTGACATATAACCGAGGAGTTCCTTCATTTGTGGTGAGTTGGTTCTGCTGTCCTCTTGAGGAATTATGTTTCCGTGCCATAGTTCGTTTATCATATTTTTCATAGGTTTTTCCTCCTTTTCTGTCAGCACAACAACATACCACAAAAGAGAGAGGAAGTCCAGCACTTTTTCGAAAATAAACCCAACTTTTTTTCGCCGGGCGTTTTCTTTGCTTACAGCGATGCAAATTTTGCGTTTTGATACAGTCTTTATTCGGTCGGCTGCAGTATCATTGTTTTCCTTCTTTTCTCTGCGAGGCGTTTTCTTTCGTCTACTGCACATCAATTTTTGCGTTTTGATAGAAGGTGGTTGACTAATCTCTCGAAGTATGGTATACTAACGGCAGAAGAAAAACTCGGCACGGGGTGAATCGTTTAGTCACCTGACGGTGTGAGGTTCAAATATTTTCGGCATGGATTGTCGGTTCAAAAAGTGGCTTGACCACACCTTTGACCATCTACAGCTTCGGACTGTGTGGAAACAGTGCGAACGAGACCATCAGAAAGCATTGATTTCGCACTAAAAAGCACCGAAAAGTCGCAAAAATCACTTAAAAATCAAGTGTGCAACTCTTCGGGACGATGAGATCGCAGGTTCGAGTCCTGTCACTTCGACCAAAAAACAGCCGAAAACAAGCCATCTTGACTTGTTTTCGGCTGATTTTCTATATATTTTTCACAAAATCGGCTATTTTCAGTTGACCACATGTTTGCCCTAATTTCGTACCTTTGGACTGTTTTTTTACCGCGATTTTCACTTTGTTACAAAAAATCCCTTTTCTTTGCTTACTGCGATGCAAATTTTGAGGACTGACGATTGTTTTCGCCAGCCCTCTTGTGCAGTGTTCTCCCCGACAAATTGTAATTTGACAAGCTCGATAAGTTGAGTTCACACGAATAATTTATTGTATTCCCTCATCACGATCTCGTTCATCTGACCGGTAGGTTCGGTGCAACCGTTATCGATCCAAGTGGCAATGACAGCGCGGAGTCCGTTGACAAAGAATGTGGTTTTGTAGTCGCCGGTGGTGTTATAGCTTTCGGCTTTGAAACGAGCGCGGAGCTGCTCGGCATTAGATTTTACATAGTCAAACAGCCAAGTAAAGTCCTCGGCGGTGCCACACAAACCGGTGACGGGTGCTTCGTCCGAGAGCATTTCCAAGATGGCATTTTTGATTTCAATTTTCATATTCGTTCCTCATTTCATCAGCTCGTCGGTAAGGCGAAGGATTTCGGGTGCGAGTTTCTTGCGCTTTGCCTTTACGATAGCGTTATAGATGGGATAGGCGAGGCTTGCAAGAACGCCGCCGATCACGCCTACAATAATGCCGATGACCATAGCCATATCTCTGTATGAACCGAGAATTTCACCAAGATCGGTCATACAAAGGCTCATTCCAAATCCGAGAATGAGTGCGCCTATGATACCGAACACGAGAGCTACGATCTGTGCGGTCTGTGTTACGCTTGCATCGAGTCGGTAGAGGCGTGCCATCTTGTCCTCGACTTCTGTCGGAGCAGTATATTTATCACGGATGCGCTTCAGCTCTGCCTGCTCCTTTGCGGAGTAGGTATAGATAAATCCGCTTTTTTCTTGATTGTTATTATCCATTTTCAACCTCTGATTTTAATTGTTGTAGTTTCTTTGTGCCTACGACGATCATATAAATTGCCGTTGCAACAATCAATACGGAAATAGCACCACCCGTTGCACCGAGCATCCATTTCTGTGTTGTAGCTGTCATTGTTTCGTCACCGAAGGTCGTGAGCATCGTGGATTCAAGTGTCAGCATTGACACGAGTGCCGCCGCCAAGCTGATCGCCTTGGATGCCGAAAAGACAGGGCTGTTGTATTTGCGATATTTCACCACGTTAACGATAGCTACCGTAAATGCGGTGAAGGTGTACGCCGCCATGGCAATCGCCGTGATCATATGATGCTCGAAGGTTCTGTTCCAATAGACCATAAAGAAGATGATAAGCGCAAGCGCGAGGTTCATCAGAAGGAATACACATCCACAAGCGCGGTATTTCACAAGCTCGGTCTGCATCTTCTCGCCGGGGGCGTACTTTCTTGTGTGCAAAAGTAGGAAGAATCGCATCACGCCGAGGCAGATATAGTACGCGCCGAGTGAGTAGAACCAAAAGGTGTGGTGATAAAAGCCAAGCCACAGTTGAAAAAGTCCGTACAATGCGTTCCACGCAAGAGAGCCGTAGAGCGATACGTTTACGC
>JAZNDA010000077.1:0-2592 GCA_045587785.1 Eubacteriales bacterium
AGCGGTGTTTTTTTATTCTTAGCCGTATTCAGATCACGAGAAGCAAAAATCACTTTGTTCCGAAAAAACGAGTTCTGTATTTTTTAAGAAAACTCCTGAGTTGTTTTTTATGATGACATAGTTTCTCCTCACATCTTGAGCAATCCAGACATTTATTGGTTGCCGTAGAAAACCGCTCGGGATGACGGCGGAAAGCGATCTCCCACCGAATCAAAAGCACAAGGGCAAAGCCAAGCAAGGTGTAATTATAAACACGGGGTATGAAAACAAGAGGCGTGAACATCATGGCAAAATCCCAGTTATATATGCGGCATGTTGTACAGCATCGGTTCTTCATAAACCAAGTTTGGAACGGACAGAAAAACAGAATACAGATAACGTCGCAAACCGAAAATCCGATGGCGATCAAAAACAACAGCCCCGCGTCAAATATCCCCGCAAAATAGAGTGCACCAATAACGGCATTCAACCCCAGCCAAACTGCCGCCACAAGCGCGGTTCTCCTCCATGACTGATTGATCGGTGCCGCGTTTCCGCCGATCGGTTCGTAGTTCCTCGCAAACTGCTTTTGACATCCCATAGTCTCAAATCTTGACGGAAAGAACCGTATGATCATCTCTGCCACCAAGACGAGCCATACGACAATCGGGATAAGTGTGATTTTTTTCAGTATGTCGATCTTGTCAAGGATGTAATATACAAGCACCATGATAAACAGTGCCAAACGCCAAGCCAGCTTGACGTAATGTAACAGATAAATGGTGGAAAAAGACTTTTTTTGTTTTAGGTTCATTGTTTCCTGCCTGCTCTTGGATGGTATTTTCAGTGCGTAAACAGATCCATTTCATTTCGCACTCTTGTGCTGCCATTTTCTCGTTTTTATTATAACAAAATCCAATCTTGCTGTCAAGAAGATCCAACATATTTTCGGTGATATCTCCATACACTATAATATCTCAATTTATGGCGGTGAATTTATGAAACGATCGATCAAGCTCTGGCAACTGATGGGGTTTGCCGTGACCTCCTTTGCGGGCACTCTGTTACACTTTTTATATGATTGGTTGGGAGAGGCGGTATGGATCGCCCCCTTTTCGGGTGTAAATGAATCGACATGGGAGCATATGAAACTTCTCTTTTGGCCAATGTTTATTTTTGCCATCGTTGAGAGTTTTTTCTTCCGCGATCGACAGGATTTTTGGTGTGTCAAGCTACGTGGAATGCTTGTGGGGCTTAGTCTGATCCCCGTTCTCTTTTACACCTACAACGGCGTGATCGGCAACTCGCCCGACTGGATCAACATTGCCATCTTTTTTATTTCCGCAGCAATAGCCTATCTTTGTGAAACACGGCTTTTTATCTCGGGTAAACTATTTTGCAAAAATGAAAAAGTGGCTCTTGCCATTCTTTGCACAGTTGCTCTGCTCTTTGTGCTTTTTACCTTCCGCACCCCCGAGATTGGCATTTTCAAGGATCCGCTGAGGGGTAGCCGTAACGGAATCGAATAAATAAGGTTTTAAACGGAAAATATTTGAATATACGGCAGCGAATAATAGCTATCGTATTCGCTGAGAAAGGCTCCCTACGGGAGGGAGCTGTCGCTGATAGTTGCACGAAGTGCAACTACAGGCGGCTGAGGGAGCCCGCGCAACTATACGTTCTGCATGCATAATGAAGGCGCGCAGGCTCCTTCCACCGCCACAGGCGGTCCCCCTCCCTCTCGGAGGGAGGCTATCAGCTCCATCTTGTTGGCACATTTACATGTTCGATTCTGCTACGGCTAAAAATACTCTTGCAAAAAAACCAAAAGCATGCTATAATGAAGTATCGATTTTGGTTTGTTGGAGGGTATATGGAACATAACGACATGCTTGAAGAATTATACTTGCAATGCAAGACCTGCCAAAAATGCGAGCTTGGCAAGACCAAGACCAACTGTGTGTTTGGCACGGGCAACCCAAATGCCGACCTTATGTTTGTTGGCGAAGCCCCCGGCGAACAGGAGGATATGAGCGGTACCCCCTTTGTCGGCCGCGCGGGACAGCTGTTTGATAAATTCCTCTTTGCGGTGGATATCGACCGCAAGGACGTCTATATCGCCAACATTCTCAAATGCCGTCCGCCTCAAAACCGCGATCCGCTTCCTACGGAAGAAGATGCCTGCATTGAATATCTGCGTGAGCAGGTCAAAATTATCAAGCCAAAGCTGATCGTCTGCCTTGGCAGGATCTCCGCCATGCGCTTGATCTCCCCCGATTTCCGCATCACGCGCGATCACGGCAAGTGGTTTGAACGCGGCGCATTTTCCATGTGCGCCGTCTATCATCCCTCGTACCTTCTCCGTTCCCCGAGCAAAAAGGAAGAAATGCTTGCCGACATGAAGGCGATCAAAGCAAAATACGACGAGATCAAAATGAAATAAGTAAAAGGTGTTGAGTGATATGGCTCAACACCTTTTGTTTGTTCGGGAAAAGATGTGGGGCACCGCCCCACACCCCGCAAGCTTTTAAAAAAGCTTGACCAAAACTTTTACTGCATTGGTTTGCTGAAACTTCACGTCATTTTAGGACAGAAAACCGCGAAGCGGTTATC
>JAZNDA010000078.1:0-3032 GCA_045587785.1 Eubacteriales bacterium
GTTTCTTTGCTGGGTTTGCTAGGAGGTCTGCCACAGGGAGCCATAGCTCCCGTGGCACAAAATGACGGCGCATCTGTCACCCGTTTTGCTTTGCGGTTTTCGTTCGCTAAATGGCTACATATAGACTGCATCTAACCTTTGCGGCAAAAGTTTTCGTCCACCTTTTTCAAAAGGTGGCGGGGTTCGGGGCAGAGCCCCGAGGGCAGAGATCTCTCAGCGGACATTCATGGCAACGCGCGCCGCGCGCCATGCAGTATTCCCGTCCGAGCAGGACGATGCGGTGGCAAAAATCGCTTTGCTCCTTGGGCTCGATCAGCTCGGAGAGTATTTTTTCCACCTTTGTGGGATCCTTCAAGGTTTCGGCGTACATACCAAGCCGTCCGCCGATGCGGATACAGTGCGTGTCGGCAACGATGGCAGGTAGGTGATAGATGTCACCGCGCAAGAGGTTGGCGATCTTTCTGCCAACGCCGGGGAATTTCAAAAGCTCGTCCATTTCCATGGGAAGCTCACCGCCATAGACGTCGCGGAGCATGATGCAGGAATCCTTTATGTTTCTTGCCTTGGTCTTATAAAGACCGCAGGAGCGTATGCCATCCTCGATCTCCTCAAGGGGAGCATCGGCAAGGGCGGACAGGGTGGGGTAGCGGCGAAAGAGGTCGGCGCATACCAGATTGACGCGCTTATCGGTGCACTGCGCCGACAGCCGTCCCATCACCAGCAGCTTCCACGGCTCACCCTCATAGTTCAGCGCACATTCGGCTGACGGATAGATCTGCTTCAGGCGTTGTACGATTTGTGCTATTTGCAGTTTCTTTTGTTTTTTTGTCATACTTATTCTTGTGGTTCTGCCTCTGTTATTTCTCCAACGATCATCACGCGTGTGACGGTGTTGGGATCAACGGCGGGCTTTACGATGGCAGACAGCGTGCGCGCGTTCTCATCGTGCGTGATCTCTGTGACCGTGCCGATGACAAAGCCGTAAGGATATACGCCGCCGCTACCGCTTGACAGTATGATATCTCCTACCTCAACGTCGGCAAACTCGTCAATATAGTTCATGGCGCACATGCCGTTCTCTCTGAGGCCAAGCGAGCCGTCTACGATACCGCGTGCACCGCTTCGCGCGCATACCGCGCCCACCGAGGATGCGTTTTCGGTGATGGCGGTGACGTGGCACCAGTTGACGCCAACGGTCTCCACACGCCCCACGATGCCGCTGTCGGTGACCACGCTCATATCCACCTTGACACCGTGGATCGAGCCTTTGTTGAGGGTGTACAGCGTCATGTAGCTGTTTGCCTCGCGTCCGATGACGGTGGCGTCGATCAGATCAAAGTCGGCAAGGTTATCCTTCACGCCGAGATAGCCGCGAAGCCACTCATTTTCGCCTTCCAGTACATTGACGTGGGCAACCTCTTTTTCAAGCTTTGCGATGCGCTCCGCCATTTGCTCGTTTTCCTTCCCGAGCGAACGGAATTCGGTCACGTAGTCGGCAAAGCCACCAAACGCATTGCCAACGGCACGAAAGCCGTAGCGAAAAGGCGTGGCAAGCGTGCCAAGCAGGTTGCCGAGCAGAAGGGTCTGCCCCATGGCGGCAATGACGGTATAAAAAATGACCAGAAAGATGGCGACGAGGATGGTTGTCCCCGCAAGCTTATTCTTGAAAAATTTCACTTTTTCTCCTATTTTCGCGTCAAGGGAGAGTGTTCGACTCTCCCTTGACGATTTTTTATTTTATGATATAACTGTCTTGTATGCTCGGGTCGAGGCAAGCCTCAAGCTTTCGATAATCAAAGCGGTTCGAGTACTGCTTGGTAAAGCGGTTTTGATCGGTGCTGTAGATCGGCTCCGTACCCGTTACGTCAAGCAAAATCTGTGCCTCATACAGCATTTCATCCACCGTGTTTACCGCGTTGAGGATGGTCGCCCAGTGTCTTTCGGCAAAATCCGCCTCCCATATCTCGTCCGAGATCTCGTTTGTGACGAGCGATCCCATCTTGAGACTTGGCAGATAGGTCTGATTGCCGTAGATGTCGCTCACGTACTCATAGCAGGAGATCGACAGTCTGCGTCCCTCGCCGTATTCGTACAGATCGAAATAATAGCTGAAGATATTGCCGCCTTTTCCCAGTGCCACGCCGCCGCGCGGCTGTGAGCCCATGCAAAGATTGCTGTACCAGACCAGCTTTGGCTCACCGCTCCTGAGGTCATACAGGCTGACGGTGCGGAAGCTGTCCTCGCTTGGGTTTTCCGCATCGGGCAGGCGGAAGGGAACCTTTTCGGTTGACCTTGCTGCGGCGAAATCCACCTCGATCATGTAATCATTGACGCCGTTTTTATCGTTGTCAAGATAAAGGACGCGAAGCTCTGTGCTACTCTGTGTCGGCGGTGCTGTCTCGGTTTCTCCCTCGGTTTCGCTCTCGGGGGCATCCGAGGTCTCATCCTTAGGCTGTGTGGAGGTCTCGGGCGGTTCGGATTCGCCCACATTGCCCGTGATATCCACGTTCGGGGTTTCCGCGGGGAAGGCATCACAGCCCGCAAGCAAAACAAGCAGGAGCGAAAGCATCAAAGCTACAAGTCTTTTCATTTTGAATTACTTTTTGAGTGCGATAGCTGCCTTTGCCTTTTTCACGATATTCGCGGGTGTCAGGCCGTACATTTCAAGCAGAGGCGGAACCTTGCCCGAATGACCGAACGCATCTTCCACACCCACGCGAAGCACGGGCACGGGGCAGGTTTCAGAAACCGACTCGGAAACGGCGGAACCAAGACCGCCGATGACGTTATGCTCCTCTGCGGTAACGATGGCGCCCGTTTCCTTTGCCGCCTTGGCAAGCAGTTCACTGTCAAGAGGCTTGATGGTGTGAATGTTGATCACACGAGCCGAAATGCCTTCTTTTTCCAAGGTGTCAGCGGCTTCAAGTGCCATGTACACCATGACGCCCGTAGCAACGATGGTCACGTCCTTGCCGTCACGAAGGGTAACGCCCTTGCCGATCTCAAACTTATAATCCTTATTATCATTGATG
>JAZNDA010000079.1:0-9003 GCA_045587785.1 Eubacteriales bacterium
GTCTGGGACAGAAAAAAATTATTATAAGGAAATTTTAAGTTCCCGGAATGACAGGGAAATTGTCTAAGCTCTAAATTTCCCCCGACTGCCGCGGCAGTCGGGGAAATATATTTTTGAAAAAACAATATTTTTTTCAAAAAACACTTGACAACAGCTGTCAGTTGTGATATAATCTTAAGGCTGACGGCCCGTTGGTCAAGCGGTCAAGACGCTAGCCTCTCACGCTGGAAACATGGGTTCGATTCCCGTACGGGTCACCAAAAAATAACGGCTTCTTCGGAAGCCGTTATTTTTATCCAAGCCGCAGGCTTGGCATGTAATCACGCGTCAGCGTGTATGGCATCGCCGCAGGCGCATGGCATCACCGAAGGTGTACTTTCTGCGGCTTGATTCCATACATCCCTTCGGGATGATTCCATACGCGACTTCGTCGCAATTCCATGCCGCAACAAGTTGCGGATTCCATACACGCCTACGGCGTGATTTGGATGCGAAAGGCGCGGTGGCAATTTGAAATAAATGAAAGCAAGGCTTTTCAGCCTTGCTTTTCACTTATATCTTAATACTCGGACATGTTTTTAAGCGAGCGGTAGAGTGCGTCAACGTCGGCAAGCGTGTTGTCATAGCCAAAGCTGACGCGCACCGCGCCGCCCTCGGGGGTACCCAGCGTCCTATGCGCAAGTGCGGCGCAGTGATAGCCGCCCCTTGTGCAAATGCCGTCTGCGGCAAGCAGACGTGCGACTTCCTCCGAGCCTTTGCCCTGCACGCCAAACAAAAGCACAGCCCCCTCATGCTTTGGCAAAAAGACGTTTACCTTATCCAGCATGGAAAGTCGTTCTCTCAGCTCTCGAAACAAAAAGCGTTCGTGCGCCCCAATGGCGACGCATCCGCGCTCTTTTACGGTTCGGATGCCCTCAAGAAGCCCTGCAATGGCAGGCGTGGGAAGTGTGCCTGCCTCCATACGTTCGGGAAGCTCACCAGCCATTCTGCCCTCAAGCGAAAACATGCCGTTTCCGCCCTCTACAAGCGTATCAAGCGGTATACTTTCGGCAAGAGCTAAAATGCCCGTGCCTTGAATACCGCACAGACCCTTGTGAGAGGGAGCACAAAGCGCATCGATGCCAAGTCTTTGCATGTCAATGTCAACGTGACCTGCCGACTGCGCGGCATCCACCGCAAACAAAATGCCGTATCTGTGGCAAAGTCTTCCGATGGATCCTAAAGGCAGGGTCAGCGAGCAGATGTTGGAGCTGTGCGCGCAAATGACAAGCTTGGTATTTTCCCGTATAAGCGAGGCGATGCTCTGACAGACGGTATTCCCCCGTTTGTCTCTTAGGCTCTCGGTGGAGAAAATGCTATATTCGATAACACCCTCCGATGCCAAGCGATAGATAGGACGGTAGACCGCGTTATGCTCCATATCGCTGATGATGACGTGGTCGCCCTGTTTTAGCAGTCCCTTGATCAGCATATTGATCGCGTAGGTGGTGTTGAGCGTGAATATGACGTTCTCGGGAGAAGAACAGCCGAAAAATTCCGCCGCGGTCTCGCGGCACTCATAGATCTTCTCGGCAGCCATAAGGGCGAGCGCGTGTGAGCTTCGCCCCGCGTTGCCGCAGTACTCCTTAAGACAGCGTTCTACTTCGCCCAGCACCCGTCTCGGCTTTGGAAAGCCCGTGGCGGCGTGGTCAAGATATATAACGTCTTGTGTCAAACAAGCTCACCTCCGCCGTCGGTATATTGGCTGACGGGAAGGCGAGCGGCACCGAGAGCAGAGCGAACCGCTTTGAATTCGGAGCAGGGAAACTCAATGCCGTAGGCACAGCCGCGGCGTGTTTTTTTGCTGTCTAATTTTACAATGGTTCCCGTGATGCCGATCTCCGAAAGAAGTCGTTGCCCCTTCATGGCAAGCGTCAGCGAGCCGATGGCTGCGGTACATAAATTTTGCACCCTTTCTCACCTCCTTAGGGTGACAGCAGTTTTTGATACCCGCTGTTGCCCTAATGTCAATATATGACGGGAGATGTCGAAGGGTGCAATGATGCTTTTTGTTACTCACTGATCTTTACCGAAAGATCGCATCGCTCCTTGACCTGCATTTTTGAGAAATACACGGTTTCAAGCGGGATCCACTCCCCGAAAAATCGCTGTGCCATTTGTGGGGAATTGCGTTTTCCAATGCGCTTTTTTTGCAGATCGGGCGCAATATCCAAAAACACCGACAGATCATAAAAATCGGCAAGCTCGGGGTGCATGCAATAGGCACCCTCGATCACGGTCAGTTTTTTAGGGACTATCTCCAAAGCGGGTGCTACGGTCATGGTGGCGCAATCAAATCTGCGGTAAAAGATCGGTTCGCCTTTTTTCAGAGGGATCAACACTTCCTTAAGAAATCTCTCCCGATCCACGTTTCCGCCCACCTCTCTGTACCGCTGCCCAGTGCGCTGTTCGGGGCGGAGAAAGAAATCGTCCATGCGGAAAACGGTGCAGTCATATACTGATGCGAGAAGATCACCCAGCGTGGTCTTGCCGCTGGCGCTTCCGCCCTCGATCGCCACAGTGACGGAGCCTTGATCCAGCTTTTTGTCAATTTCCGCAAACAGCGGCAAAAAGGGCAGATATCGGTTTGATATCACGCGGTATGAGGGATGATAGCTTTGGCGAAAGATCTCTGAATGATGCACGGGCGGATAGCCGAGTGATCTCCATTCTGTGACCGCTTTTTTAAATTCATCGGGAGAAAAGGGCAGTTTTCCTTCGTTTACTAATTGTCCCGTAACGGCAAGTCCCATTTCCAAGTCGGTTTTGCCGTCCGTCTCTGTTTTGGCGGATTCGCAAAAAAGCTTTGCCAGCGTACGGGCACTCAGACCCTTGTCCAGATAACAAAGATGAACACGGCTATACTCGCCGTCAAGCGCATCGGTGAGGGCTCCGTCACAAAGGGAGTGGGCGGTATATTCCTTGCTGATTCTGTCTGCCGCGTCATCTACCGATGAAACCAAGTGCTCACAGCCAAACGCACTTTGATAAAGATATTTGAAGATATCCCGAATCTGAATTCTCGGGTATTTTTGGTAATGCGAGAGCAGCTGTTCGCGTGTTTTACCGCTTTGTTTCATAACGCTTTAAAGCTTATTCCTTCCACTTTAATATTTTTGGGGTGTCCAGTATCATAACGAGGATCGGCAAAAGTACGAGCTGTACGATGATACCGGGGATGGCATTGAGAATGGCACCCGCCCAAAATGCCGAGAGCGTGAAACTGTCTCCGCTCATGCCCACACAAACAAACGTTGACGCGCCCCAAACAAGGCGTCCGACTATCATAGAGGTGAGCAGAGAGACGTAGATATACGGCTTTTTTCTCGGCAACAGCCCATGCATAAGTCCCGCGACCGCGCCGTATGCGGCAAGCTCAAACGCCATACACACCGCCGTGGGAAACATGGGGGGAAAGCCCCCCGTCACAAGCGAGCGGAACAGCGGCGCGATAAAGCCAACGGCACCGCCCCATAGGGGGCCGCAAATAAAGCCGCACAAAAGGACGGGCAGGTGCATCGGGCAAAGCATGGCGCCGATCTTGGGGATCTGTCCCGTCAAATAGGGCATCACGTACGCAAGTGCCAAAAAAAGCGCCGCAAAAGTCATTTTGAGCAATTTATTTCTGTTTTTCATAAAGCTCCTTTTTGGGTGTTCATACTGTTTTCGCGTTCATTTGTAAATACAACGTCATTATAGCACACAGAACAAAATAATTCAACAAAAAAGATCAAAAATGATAGGGTGACTGTAGTTTTTACTCTGACCAGGTTCAATCTTGTCGGGATGCTTGGAGTGGTGATGCTCCGATTGGGCGTGCAGGATCTCGCCGAACTGTCCTTCCTCACGCGTCTCGATGGCAGGAATTTGAAAAAGCCGAATTTTATGCAAAACAAGACATAAAAGAAGAGCGACTGTACGGTCGCTCTTCCGATTTTTGCGTTTTGTTATTCAGCGGCTTCGAATGCGTCCTTGCCAAGTCCGCAAACGGGGCAGGTCCAGTCGGTAGGGAGGTCCTCCCAAGCCGTGCCGGGTGCTATGCCGTTATCGGGATCACCGACGGCGGGATCGTATTCATATCCGCAGGGGCAAACGTATTTCATGGCTTTTTCTCCTTTTCAGATGATTTAAAGAACCAGACTCGGGGCGGTATAAACGCGGCCCGCATATTCCTGATCCAGCGCGTACAAGCCCTTGGGATCGCTTCCGAACAGCTTGTAGCGGTTGATCATGGAATCGGCGTTGTCTTCTTCCTCCATCTGCTCGTCAACGAACCAGTCAAGGAACTTCATGGTACGGTAATCTCTTGCCTCGTAGCACTCGTGATAGATGGCGTTGATGAGGGAAGTGACGTAACGCTCGTGCTCTGCGGCAACCTCGAGGGGATCGAGAATATTGCCGTACGTCTTATCGGGCTTTGCGATGGCCTCAAGCGTTACCTTATAGCCGTTGTTCTGCATATATTTCATAAACAGCAGGGCATGGTCGCGCTCCTCCTGTGCCTGGATCATGTAATAGTTGGCATAGCCGTCCAGGTCCAGTTCGTCATAGTAGTTGGCGATATCCACGTAAAGATATGCGCTGTACAGTTCTTTATTGATCTGCTCATTGAGCAATTCTTTGATCTTATCGTTCATGATGTTCTCCTTTCCTTTGTCGTTGGTATGGTCGAAGAGCGTTCGATGCTTCTTCGGCTATACGAATTTGAATTAGCCGAAATATCTCTTGAGAAGTCCCTCGAAAGCCTTGCCGTGACGAGCCTCATCACGTGCCATTTCATGTACGGTATCATGGATGGCGTCAAGGTTTGCTGCCTTTGCCATCTTAGCAAGCTCAAACTTGCCTGCGGTTGCGCCGTTTTCAGCGGCAACTCTCATCTCAAGATTCTTCTTTGTGGAGTCGGTAACGACTTCGCCCAGAAGCTCTGCAAATTTTGCTGCGTGCTCAGCTTCCTCGTAAGCCGCCTTTTCCCAGTAAAGACCGATCTCGGGGTAGCCCTCTCTATGTGCAACTCTTGCCATGGCAAGGTACATACCAACCTCGCAGCACTCACCGTTGAAGTTGGCGCGCAGACCCTCGATGATCTCCTCGGTTGCGTCCTTCTTACCGATGCCGACAATGTGCTCAGCCGCCCATGTCATGCCCTCGTCCTTTACCTCGACGAATTTTTCACCGGGTGCCTTGCAAAGAGGGCACTTATCGGGTCTTACGTCCGATTCAACGATCTCACCGCATACTAAGCATTTCCATTTTTTCATGTTTCAAATCCTCCTTAAAATATATTAAGTTAAAAATTTTTTACAATATCCTGTGCCGTAACGTCGGGGCTTACCAGTGACGCCACCGTCACTTTTTCCAGCTTTCTCACAACATCGCGGTTGATTGCCTCAAAGACACAGTGGACGACGCACGCGCTCTTGTTTTCTCCGCTTTTTGAGCATAAGTGATCCTCAGAGAGACACCTTGAAATGACGATCTCGCCGTCGATCAGCTCAATGATCTGCTTCAGCGTGACCTCTGCCGCCCCGCGCTCCAAGCGATATCCGCCGTTTGCGCCCTTAAACGAGCAAACCAGTTTACCAAGCACCAGCTTGCGAAGAATTTTCAATGCAAAGCGCTGTGTGATACAGCAAAGCTCCGCGATGCTGTTGGCGTCCATGGTCTCGCCGCGCTCCGCCAGCAGGCAGACAATGCGAATGGCATAGTCGGCTTCTTGTGTGATTCTCATGTTCCTGTCTCCAATGTATACTTTTTTGGTGCACATTCATTATACTATGTTTTTTTTGGTTTGTCAATAGGTTTTTTGAAAAATTTTTTAGGGAATTGTAACACTACAGCTGTAATAAAAAACGGTTTGTAATAGGGTTGTACCCTAAAGGACAGTTCTTAAAAACACGGCATATCTCAAAAGAGGTGTGCTGTGTTTCGTTTTTGTGTCCACAAAAGCAGTGCTTGTCAGGAAAAACAGATAGAATTTCAGAGCATACAAAAGCCACGGTTCTCATTGATCCGTGGCTTCTATTTTATTTTGTTTGTTCGATAAATTGGAATTTACCGTTGACCATTACTTATATGAATCAAAGGATTTTTCTGCAGACAATACATCCTTCAATTTGATGACACACCTCAAATCCGTTCTTTTTATACATAGTTAGAGGACCATGATATGCATGATTCTCGTTGTGTTCAAACGGATATGCCTCTATTAACTCAAATCCTTCTATCTTTGCATCTTTACAGATATATTCAAGTAAAGCGGTTGCAACACCATAGCCCCTATACTCCGGTGAAATAGAAAAGCAAACAATAGATTTTATTTTCTCACCGTTATCGGAGACTTCTTCCGCAAAATTAAAATTGACATTATTATAGGATTTTTTACTATTGGAATTGCACCATCCAATAACCTTTCCATCAATGTACGCTAAATATCCCTGCATACGACCGCTTTTTATAAAGTGAATTGCTTGCTTTCTATTGAATTCAGCGCAATCTCTGTCGCAATTCCAAGCACGTTTCTTTTCTAACTCACTATCCCAGTGATAGCACATACAATAACATCCGCACCATTCATCATTGTCTGAAAATGCATCTTTATCAAAATAAGCTAACCAATCGTCCAATAATTCAGGTGTTAATTTACAAACTGATATTTGCATAATGATTTCTCCGTCAAATTTAAGTTTATCGATTAGTTTTATATCTAACTTGATTATATCATAAAATCACCGAAATGTAAATATAGCGATTAAAAAAATTCTTATAGCGGTATTTGCCTGTCAGTTTAGCATACCTGTCAAAACTGTCCTTAAGAGTACGCAACAATAGGGCTTGACTTTTGTTTGAAATTGTGATACAATAACATACGGGAAAGAATACGTTTTTGACGATCATATAAAGGAGTGATAGAATCATGGCGGAAAACAGAAAGCTTGTTAGTGGAAAGTACCTTGAATACAAGGGCAAGCCGCTTGTCAGAGAGGGAAATACCATATGCTACGGCGATATGGAAGATAAGTGCATTTTGATCCTGGAGATCATGTCTTATAAGACAGTGGGCGATCACAGTGTTCCCGACAAGATCCTCATTCAGGTGATTGATTCCAAGGATCCCAATAAGATCATCAAGCAGGGCGACAAGAGCGGACTTTACGATGCTTTTTCGATTGGCCTCGTTTGGCTTGAAAGGGCGTTGGCTTAAATGTAAATAAGATCGGGCTGCTCATTTGTAGCAGCCCTCTTACTTAGGAGTTATGATGGATAGAATTTATGATATGCTTACGGAATATAACCCCGTCTCGGTGCTTGTGAGACTGGCGTTGGCGATGATCATCGGGGGTCTGATCGGCATAGAGAGGGGAAGAAAACGCCGTCCTGCAGGCTTCCGCACGCACATGTTGGTGTGTCTGGGTGCCGCTATGACCATGCTGATCAGCCAGCACGTCTGGATGCAAGGGTATACCACGGATATGTCGCGTCTTGGCGCGCAGGTGGTAAGCGGCATCGGTTTTCTCGGTGCGGGTACCATTCTGATCACGGGACGTCAGCAGATCAAGGGGCTTACCACGGCGGCAGGGCTTTGGGCATCTGCGTGTATCGGACTTGCCATCGGTGCAGGCTTTTATGCAGGTGCCATTTTCGGTTTTTTGTTTATCTGGCTGACCATTACGCTTTTGTCCCGTATCGAAAGCAGGTTGATCGCGTCGGCAAGAAACATGAATATCTACATGGAATATTCGGACAGCGAGGCACTTGGACGTGTGATCGATAATATTAAAAAGCTGAACGTCAAGATCTACGACGTGGAGATCACCAAAAACCGCGCGGTTGACGGGTTTTCAATCGGTGCTATCGTGTCCTTAAGGCTTCCGCGCTCGCTCCCTCATGCCGTGATCATGGCAGAGATCGCCTCCTCGGACGGCGTCAGAGGCGTTGAGGAGCTGTGAGGTGGACGATATGACGAGGATTTTTGAGTTTTGGGATATACTAAATGAGTTTAACACGGTGAGCATTGCGGTTCGGCTGGCGCTTGCCATGATCTTTGGCGGTATTATCGGTGTTGAACGTGAGCACAAACGCCGTGCGGCGGGCTTTCGCACACATATTTTGGTGTGTGTCGGCTCGGCACTCACGCCTATGATAGGGCAGTATCTTCTGTCGCTTCGCGGGGTGTCGCCCGACAATTTTTCCGCCGACCCCATGAGAATTGCGGCGCAGGTCATTGCGGGCATGGGTTTTGTCGGCGCGGGAACCATCATTGTGACAAGACGCAGGCAGGTCAAGGGTCTGACCACGGCGGCAGGACTTTGGACGGCGGCGATCGTGGGCATTGCCGCAGGTGCGGGATGCTATCTTGAGGCGGTATTTTGCTGTTTCTTGGTGCTTGTGGCGGAGATCTGCTTTTCGAGGCTGGAATATCATCTCGTGGCAAGCTCCAAGATCGCAAATATCTATATTGATTTTACCGACAAACGGGTGATCTACCGTATCGTGGAGATGATACGGGAACGCGGTATTGAGATACTGGATTCAGAGATCGGCAAAACGGGCGACAGTGAAAGCACCAATGCCATTCTGACACTCAAGTTCCCCAAAAAGATGGGGCACGACCAGATCTTGCAGGATATCATGACTCTGGAAAGCGTCAGACAGGTTGAGGAATTGTAAATGAAAAAGAGGCTGAGTCAAGTTTGGGAATGATTTCCAAACGCTTGACTCGGCTCCTTTTGTTTATAAATTGAAGTTTGTGGGGGCCTCCAGGGCGAGTGTGACGCAAAAGTTTGGTCAAGCTTATCAAAGCTTGGGGGTTCTTAGGGCAGCGCCCTAAGTCGCGCCTCGCGAGGCGCGAAACTCTTTATCGGCGTTTCTTTGCAAAGCTTTCTTTGCGCCAGCGGTGTCAAAGAAAGCGTCTAAATCTTTCGATGAAGTAAAAAATCTGTAATTAGTTAGTTTTAAAGCTAATCA
>JAZNDA010000080.1:0-17577 GCA_045587785.1 Eubacteriales bacterium
GCCGTGAGACGTCCGAAGAAAAAATCGAAAAAACAAGCTCGCTTGTTTTTCTCGATTTCTTTCTCGGACTGCCACGGAGCAAAGCTCCCGTGGCACAAAATGACGGCGCATCCGTAGCCGTTTTTTCTTCACGTTGTCGCTCGCAATTCGGCTACGCATAAACTGCCTATCCAATCTGCGGCAAAAGTTTCGGTCAAGCCTTTTTAAAGGCTTGCAGGGTTTGGGGCAGAGCCCCGAGCGTACCCTCTACCCAACTATATGAAGCCTGTCCCAAAAATATGTTAAAAAATCATTGACCAAAAGCCCAAAGCATGCTATACTAATAACATGAAATGATTTAGACTATGAGGTACATATATGAAACAGCTTCATGTGGGCGTTTTGTTCGGCGGCAACTCCACCGAGCATGAAGTCTCACGCAAATCGGTCATGCTGATCCTCGCCGCGCTTCCCGACAAATACAAAAAAACCGCCATTGGTATTACCAAGGCGGGTGAATGGTATGCCTATCTTGGAGATCATGCGCTCATAGAAAACGGCGCGTGGGAGCAAAGTGAGCAGAAATATCCGATCTCGTTTACGCCCAAGGGCATGTCTTATCAAAAAGACGGCGCGCAGTTTGCGCTGGATATCGACGTGGCGTTCCCCGTGCTTCACGGAAAGTACGGCGAGGACGGCACCATCCAAGGGCTTTTTGAGATGCTTGGTATCCCGTTCGTCGGATGCGGCGTGGGGGCTTCGGCAAACGCCATGGACAAATCGATCACCAAACTGCTGGTGTCTACGCTGGGCATCCGCCAAGCGCGCTACGTTTTGGTCGACCGCTATAACAAGAACGATCTTGCGAGCGTCATCGCAGAGAGCGAGCACACGCTGGGCTACCCCGTATTTGTCAAGCCCTGCCGCTTTGGCTCGTCGGTGGGCGTGGTCAAGGCAAAGGACCGTGGAGAGCTTTCAGAGGGTCTTAAGTGCGCCCTTGACTATGACGAGCGTATTCTCATTGAAGAAGCCATCGATGCCCGTGAGCTGGAATGTGCGGTACTTGCCACCGACCAAGGAACGGTTGCCGAGGTAGGCGAGGTCATTTCGGCACTGGAATATTACGATTATGAAGCAAAATACAATAATCCCACCTCCAAGACCGAGATATACCCCGATCTCTCCCCCGATACGGAAAGACAGATCAAGCGCGACGCTGTCCGCATTTTCCGCACGCTTGACTGCCGTGGACTTGCCAGAGTAGACTTTTTCCTTGACCGCAAAACGGGAGAGCTTGTGTTCAACGAGATCAACACCCTCCCCGGCTTCACCCCCATCAGCATGTACCCTATGCTGATAGGAAAACACGGCATCTCCCACGAGGAGCTTGTCACCCGTCTGATCGACGACGCGCTCACGCGCTCCAAATAAAAAAATTGGTTGCCCAATGGGCAACCAATTTTCTATTTTACTTGCAGCACTTGCCGTCCAGCTTATCCAGCATATCCCAAACACCCAGCATGTACATAATGCCGAGCGCTCTGTCATAAAGACCGTAGCCGGGACGCACCGTGCCGGGACCCTCGCCCCACAGGTGTCTGCCGTGGTCGGGACGGATATAGCCCTCAAAGCCGCCGTCATGGTAAGCTCTGAGAATGTCAATAATACCCGTATCGCCGTCGCAGTCGCGGTGCGATGCTTCGGAGAAGTCGCCGTTTTCAAAGTGCTTGACGTTTCTGATGTGCGCAAACGCGATTCTGTCGCAGTGCTTGCGAACGATGTCCGCCACGTTGGTGTCGGGATTTGCGTTAAGGCTTCCCGAGCAAAGCGTCAGACAGTTGTAGGGATTGTCCACCATCTTAAGGAAGCGGTCGATGCTGGGCTCGTCTACAAGCAGACGGGGCAGACCAAAAATATCCCAAGGCGGATCGTCCATGTGGATCGCCATTTTGATGTCGCACTCCTCGCAGGTGGGCATGAGTGCCTCAAGGAAGTACTTAAGGTTCGCCCACAGCTTTTCGTGGTCAACCCCCGCATACGCACGGAACAGCTCATCCAGCTTTGCCATACGCTCAGGCTCCCAACCGGGGAAGGACATGTTGTATTTCTCGGTAAAGTCAAGAATATACTTTGCCATGGCATTATAGTCGTCCTGAATCATGTTCTTCTCGTAGAACAGAGCGGTCGAGCCGTCTCCCACGGGATGGAACAGATTGGAACGCGTCCAGTCAAAGATGGGCATAAAGTTGTAGCAGATCACCTTAACACCAAAGGGTGCAAGATTGCGGATGGTCTGCTTATAATTTTCGATATACTGATCTCTTGTGGGCAGACCGATCTTGATATCGTCATGCACGTTTACAGACTCAACCACGTCCATATTGAAGCCGTACTCGTCAAGCTGCTTCTTTACTTCCGCGATCTCCTCGGGCTCCCAGATCTCGCCGGGCATCTTATGGTGAAGTGCCCAAACGATCCCCTCCACGCCGGGAATCTGCTTGATATCCGAGAGTTTGATATTATCATTTCCCTCGCCATACCAACGAAAACACATTTGCATAGGCATAGATTTTCCTCCTTATTTTTTTTGAAAATTTCGACAGTTAAATGATACCACAAAAACCCCCGTCCGTCAAGATGTTTTGCACAGAAAACCTCTTTTGTCGCATCTGCCTTGACTTTTTTTCGCCTTCATGGTAAAATAAATAAAATAAAGCTTTTATAGAAAGATTATTATGAAAAAAGACAAAATTCTACATATTTTACTCATCGTGCTTTTGTCTCTCTGTCTGCTGACTTCCTGCGTCCCGATACAGACCCAAAGTTCCCTGCCCCCTGCTCCCGAAACCACCGTTCCCGACACCGAAACGGAGACGGAAACCGAGACGGAGACAGAAACCGAAACCGAGGCAGAAACAGAACCCGTACAACCCAAAAAGCAGATCGCCATCACCTTTGACGACGGTCCCTCCCGCCAAGGCCTGACGCAAAAAATTGTGGACGAATTCTTGAAATACGGCGGCAAAGCCACCTTTTTCGTGCTCGGCAATCTCATTTCGGCATCGACGGGAGAGTCACTTGCCTACGCGCACGAGGGCGGCTTTGAGATCGGCATACACGCCTATACGCACGATCTGTATTTCGACACCTGCACCGAGGAGGAATTTTTAAACGAAGTCACCCTCACCGCGGATGCTATTGCAAAATACACAGGACAAGCCCCCACGCTATTGCGCGCACCGGGCGGACGCATCCCACCCGAACGCGCCGAGCTTGCGGGCTTCCCCATCATAGGCTGGAGCATCGACACCGAGGATTGGCGATATAAAGCCAGAACCGATGAGGCAACGATCGGGCAAAACGTACAGAGCATCGTCGATAATGCCCTCAAAGACGTGCAGGACGGCGATATCATTCTCATGCACGAGATCTACACCAATTCCTATGAAGCCACCTGCATCATCCTTGAGCGTCTTGCCGACATGGGCTTTGAGTTTGTCACGGTCACCGAACTGATTGGTTCCGAAAATCTCACCGCGGGGCGCGTGATCTACAGTAAAAACGTAATTCGATAGAATCCACCCGCCTTTCTTCACGGCTACACGCCATGAAAGTTTTGACCCAACTTTTTCAAAAGTTGGCGGGGTTCGGGGCAGCGCCCCGAGAAAACGGCGTTTCTTTGCAAAGCTTTCTTTGCGAACCGAGGTTGCGTAGCAAACTCGAGGTGTCCTAAAGAAAGCGTCTATATTTAAAGATCAAACAAAAAATCTGTAATTGGTTAGCTTTAAAACTAACTAGTTACAGATTTTTTGCTTTATCTTATGGGTTAGACGCTTTTTTCTTTGGCACTATAGGCGCAAAGAAAAAAGCTTTGCAAAAAAGAAACGCCGTTTTTCTTAGGGCTCTGCCCTAAGAACCCGACACCTTTTGAAAAAGGGGGAGGAAAACTTTTACAGAGCACTCGCCATCAAGAAAACCGAGCGCACGGGGTGTCCCCCGTGCGCGGTCTTGATTTGGGTCTTGCCAAATCTCTTTGTTATTGAATTGATTTTCGCTTACTCAGCCGCTTCGGTCTCTTCTGCTTCGGTCTCTTCATAATCAACGGGAACGATAGGAAGCTCGAAGTCAGAAGACGTGCAAATGACGTCGAGATCTCCGCGAGAAATCACAAGTACAACAGGCGCTTCATATTTTTTCATGTTTTTCATCTCTCATTCACTCCTTTAACCCGCAATTCCGTAAGGAATGCTGTAAGAATTCGGTTTGTCTTCTTCTACGTCCATAACTATTTCGGTCGAGAAGGTAATTCCGTGTCCAATACCGTATGCATTCATAACAGCATCGAAGTAGTAGAACATACCCTCGCAAACATCCTTGAGGCTCTGAGCCATGCTTTCACTCTGGTTGACCGTATAGACGTAGGACATCGGACTGACCGTGTATGTAATGCCATCACCGCCTGCTACAGGCGCAATGGTAAGCGTTACGAACTCGGCAAGCTTAGCTGTGCCGATGTTAGCGACCTCAATGTAGCTACCGTTCTTACCGATCTGAAGCTCGTAAGGATCGCCGTCAACCTTGAAGGTGTAAAGGCTTGCATCGTCTACGGTCACGTAGATCCTCATAGAAACCTGATTCTCAAGAACCAGCGACGAACCAACCAAGGTCACGCCTGCAAGCGTACCGCTCTTGGTAGCCTTGACCTGAGAAGCATCGGAGAATGTCAGTGTCTTTTCAGCCACCTTGTAGTAGGTGTATGCGCTGTAATCGCCGTCGTTTGCCAGCTTATCGGTGTTGTAATTGAACTGGATCTGTGCCATCGTACCGTACTCAAGAAGCGAAACCAGCGCGTTCTTAAGAGCCTCTACGCTGACAGCGGTGGTATTAAAGGTATCCATTGCAAGAAGGGTATCGATGTACGCCTTTGCGCTGGTCGTGAAGCTACCCTTAGAAGTACCCTCCTCATCAAAGAGCTCGAACTTAATGGTGTCGGTAAGCTGAGCCATGCCAAGCTCAAGAGGCACCTTGTACCAGCCGTAGGTGTCGTCTGCCGAAAGATTGCGGGAGATGGGCAAACCGTACTCGGCAAGGGTCTTGTTGGAGATCTGGTTGCCACCAACGGTAACCTTAAGTGTTGCGTCAAGGTCAGCCCTGATGGTAAGGTAAACGTCAAGCACCAGCTTATCGGAAGCAAGGTTACCACCCACAGAGGATTTGTTATCGAACAGAATACCCGAGATGATTTTGCAATAAGGAAGCACGTCACCGCCAACCGAGGTGTGGAATTCTTTGTCCTTATTCACGTCCGCAGCGTTCGGGTTGTGTGCACTTACGATGTAGCTGTAGCAGGCACCGCTTGTATTCTTGACCTGACCGCCGATCTTGTAGGGATTGCCATCCCCGTCAACAGCTACCATGTAGCCGTGCGCCGTGTTAAGAGTAATATCTGCGGTCTGTGCAAGAGGACCGATCACAACTCTTTTATAGCTTGCACCCGTGGTGATCTCGCAGCTATTAACGCGGGTATCCTCACGGCTGCCGCCTTCGCCAACGGTTACGTAGATACCGTAGTTATCATAGCTCCGGAAATTGTCCTTGATGTAAAGCGCAGTATCCGAATCACAACGGATAACTGCCCCGAGCTTAGCTGTGGGCACTTCTACCGTTGCACCCGAGCTATCCAAACAGTTGGTGGTATCCGCATCGATGTAATTGCCGTTCGCGTCCGTACCGAAAACCTCCGATCCGCCGGACAGATCATACTGAGCCGCGCGGAACATGTTGTCGGTGATGAGGGTGTCACCCGTGAAGGTAGTTCTCATACCGTTAACGAAGATCGCGGACGAGTAATTATTTACGTGATACACACGCAAGCCCTTGAAGGTACAGTTGTTGTAGGTGACACCGTAGTTGTCGTCGGTTCTGCTTGCTACTCCGGTGTAAACAAAGCCCTTGCCTGCAGCCTGAATAGCCTGACCCCAAACGCCGGCTTCTCCGCCGCCGTCCATGACAACGTCAGTGATCAAAACCTTAAGACCGCCATTTATAATAAACATGTGGTCGCGGTTGATCGCCTTGCCGTTCTCATCAACTGCATAGGTCAGCGTATGACCGTTGCCGTCAACGGTAACGCTCGAACGAATGGAAACCACTTTGTCAAGCGAAACGTCCTTAATGATCTCAACTGTATCTCCGTTTACTGCTGCCCCGACAACGTTTGTGAGCAGACCGTAGTTATCCTGATCAACGTATGCTTCCACAAGGCTCTTTTCCTCGTCCCACTCGCCAACGTAGTAGTTGTTGACACCTGCGAGGACCGTGGTAGTCACAGTAGGCTCACCGTCTTCGTTATCATAGTACCAGTCAGCACCGTAGAACTTGGGTGTTTCACCCGTAAAGTCTGCCTTTGCAGGAATGGGAAGCACGGTTCCGACATCATATTTGCCATCCTCGATCGCCGCGATACCGTCCTTGAAATCGAAGACGCAGTTGACCTTTGCAACAGCACCCTCTTTACCCCAGCAAAGCACGCCGCCGTTGTCGTATGCGAACAGCGAGCCGGTTGAGTCATTCATGTTCTTGATCTTACCTGTGATCTTTGCTCCCTTAGCAACCGTTGCATTGGCAAGGTAGTTATTGGAAGCAACTGCTCTGTCCTCAGTTGTCCACGAGATGCCGTTACCGTAAACGTCAACGGCACCTGTAAAGTCGCCCGAAACGGCGATTGCACCGTAGTTGTTAATGAAGATACGGTTGTAATCACCCGTAATGCTGGTGGCACCTGCTAGTTTGATCGTGGGACCATTGGCACCGGAAGAACCTGTACGAATAGAGCCCTGCGCACCGGAGCAGTTTTCAAAGACAACGTCCTTGAGAACAAGAGTTAAAGCGCCCGTGGGACGGAATACACCTGCATTACCCGTGCCTACGCAGTTGCTGAATTTACAATTATCGAATACCCAGGTACCCGTGTTAGGGTTCAGAACGATGATACCCGTATCGCCATTGATATTTGTCCAGCCCGTACCGTCAAAGTTGAAGTTCTTGAAGGTCTTGACGGATGTGCTGTTCTCAGGGCAATTCATGAAATAGCGCACACTGCCGGGCTTGACCTTACTGGTAAAGCCGTTGCCGTCAACTACTACGCCGGACTCGACGGGGATTATATACGTTGTGTCAAATACGTAGCCCGTAAGCAACTCGATATCGGTGGTCTCACCTTTGGTAATAGCATCCAACTTCTCACAGAACGTCCAGGTTTTACGGTTATCGGCAGAAACCATATTGGTGAAGGTAGTATTGTCGGACCACTTACCCACATAAGAGGTAACGTCCGTGATGTGTTCAGAAACTGCCGTATCACCGTTGTACCAGGTAAGACCTGTCGGAGTGGGAAGGGGCTCACCGCCCTTCACTTCCACCTTCCAGTCGTCGACAACGACCGTCTCGTTATCGGTGCCAAGAACTGTAAGCGTAACTTCCTGTGGAACATTGGAGGGATCGTCCCATATGATCCTATGGTATCCATCGGTCAGATCATCTTCAACGATGGGCACGAAAGCGGTGTTGATCGGGTTAACGAAATTCACGCCAAGCTCTGCGCCCTCGGCAAGGCTTGCAAAAGCTCCGCCAATGCCGATGATGTTTCTTCCCATAACGATGGAGTCGGACGTTGCCGTTCCGTCGAGGATCAGATTCTTGTGGCTTTTGACGGTTACGTCATAGTTGTTGACAATTTTGAAGTTATCAACCACGGATTCCTCTCTGGTTTCCTTACTCGCGCTATTTCCCTTTTTATCAAACTCTGTTGCATGGTTGTTATACATCTCAATTTTGCCCGAGAGATAAACACGCGTGTTTGAAGTCTCCATATAGACAGCAGTCGAGAATTCACCCGTGTAGTTATCGTGGATGGACACGTTGTTAAGATGCCATTCACTGCCCATGGCGTCGTAAATAGCAACACCGGAACGAACATCCGTACCTACATCCCAGTCACATCTGTTCTGTACAAAGTTTCTGATCTCAACGTTATTCAGAGCAAAGTACTGACCTGCGTCTTTGGAACCAAGCGCACCGCCGGCACCCGAACCTGCGCCGATCGCATTGATCTCTACATCAGACGTAGAGATCCTGTCGAATTCAAGATAGCCATCTGTGCCAACGGTGGTCTTGATGTCACCGTCGATGATAATATCATTGAAGATAACGGTGGTATTGGCCGAACTGTAACGGAACATGGGAAGACCGCCCCATGAACTGTTGAACTCAGAGGTCAGAACGTGGCCGTTACCGTACACAGTGTAAAGACCGCTGTTCTCGTTGCCGTTGTAACTATTCATCTGGTCACCGGTAAGAACGACAAGGGTTTTCTTAGCCTCAGCGAGTCTTTGCTCAACGGTGGTTGCCGTGATGCCGTTTACGGTATCATTGACACTTATAAATGCCTCTTTACTGTTCGCCGAATGGGACCACTCGCCATCTCTGTAAACGAATACGTTGGAGTTTTCTTGCTTGATGACCGTTACGTCACTGGTCTTGGTAGGATCCTGGGGAACGAAAAGGCTTCTGAGAGTACTTCCTCTCCATCCATAAACGAAACCGCCGTCGGTGGGATCGTAAGCTCCCTCAAAGATGACGGCGCCACGGATGGTCTTATCTTCTTCCGTATGTGTCTCTTCGCTCCATCCGTTGTTGGTTCTGGGGGCTACGCTGTCTGTGGTAGTAGCTACCGAACCCGTAAAATCAGAGGCAACGTAAAGCGTAGCACTACTGTTATGTTTATTGCCGTCGAGTCCTTGATAGACAAAAACGTTTGCCGAAGGATTACCGTCTTTGTCATAGTTGTTATCAATATAGGTGCTACCGGAAACGTGGACCTCGGCACCGATTCCACCGTAATGACCGCGGATAGCCGCAGCAGTTGAACCGGCTGTAGCACCAAGGCTGTGGTTATTGGTCAACACGGTGTCATTCAGCCAGACACCGCGTTGATTAAGTGTCACAGCTTGGTCCGATTCATTGTTTGGCCCAATTATATAGATACAGGAAGCACGGTTGTAGGAATAGAAATTCTCCATGCGGCAGTTGTCCATAGTAAGCTTTGCATTCTTGGGAAGAAGAATTGCGCCGCCTTGAGGAGTGCCGCTTTCGGGACCGAAGTATGTAGCATTCGCCGCTGTGCCGTTCCAGTCCTTCGGCTGACCGTTCAGGTTCAAATTTTCAAGCGTGATTTCGAAGGTGTCAGTGCCGACGTCACTAAAGCCAATAAAGAAATTCGCATTGTTAGCAGTCGAGCGTGCGGCCTCAATCAGAGCCTTGGACATATAGATGGTATGTCCCTGACCGTCGATGGTGCCGATGGCATTTGCCTTAATGTTGATCACTTCATTAAGCGTAATATCCTTGCAGAGCTTGATGACCAGCTTCTGATCGGCTTGTTCATTCGCCACACTGAGCATGCCGGCGAATGTACCTGTCTGAGCTACGCCGTCTACCTCAAAAGGCACCAACGTACCATCTTCTGTCTTGAAGATAGCCGCCTCATATGCAGCTTCTTCTGTTTCCGAATCTTCTTCTGCCGATACCGTGAACATCAACGTTCCTATTACCGCGCACGAGAGAAGCATCAAAACAGTCAAAAGAAGTGCCATTGACCTTTTCAGAAATATTTTCATTTTGATAAGATCCTTTCTTGCAAATCGTGATTTATGATAGATTTTCGCGCTTAGGGTGACAGTAGATATACGAACCTCACAAAGCAGGCACAAAGCCGCGCTCTCCGTCGTTCCGTTTTGTTACAGTCAAGCCACCTCTGCCATGTTTTTTGCCCATAAATATATTTTGGGGGAAGCAAAAAGACGGCTCTACCAAAGACCCATTTTTATTATACGCCTTTGAGCCCCTTTTGTCAACCCTTTGGCATATTTTCCTTTCACAATTTCTTATTTTTGTGAACATTGCGCAAAATTCACACCTTGTTTTTGGAGACTAAAAAAATTCTTCCAAGTAATTCGTTGTGAGAGCAATTATCTATATTTTTGCATCACGCAGCTTATGAAGTCACATCGCGTGGTTTTCGTTATACAAGAAAAACGGACGCGCGATAGCGCGTCCGTTTTTCTATTCAGCTTACTCAGCGTATACGCTGACCTGCTTCTTGTCCTTTGTCTTGTGCTCAAACTTGACCTTTCCGTCAATCAGCGCAAACAGTGTGTCATCCTTTCCGATGCCGACGTTATTGCCGGGATGGATGGACGTTCCTCTCTGTCTGACAATGATGTTGCCCGCAAGAACTGCCTGTCCGTCAGCCTTCTTTACGCCAAGGCGCTTGGATTCGCTGTCTCTGCCGTTCTTTGTCGAACCGACACCTTTTTTATGAGCAAAAAACTGTAAACTAAGCTTAAGCATGGTATCTTCCTCCTATTTCGTAATAAAATCTTTGTTCAAAAGAACTCGCTTACTCGTAATCCTTTTCGACCACATCAACTTCAAGGTACTTGTAATACTCCTCTACCATATCATTGAGCTGGTAGAAGTACGACATAAACAACCCCGATACCGCGTACCGCTTGCGTTCGTCTCCCTCAAACTCAGGAAGCGCCGCCTTGGAGCGCACCGTGATCTTAGTGTCATCCTCGCTGATCTCGTACTCCACGTCGGAGGCGTAAGCGACCTCCACCGTGTTGATGATCAGCATGGTCATTGCGGACAGTGCCGAGCAAAGGATATCGTCCCCCGCTTCGCCGTAGCCCGTATGTCCCTGTTCCTCAAAGCCGTAAAATACGCCGTCGCTTTTGTAAAAAATGATCTTTGTCATTTTTCGCTCAAAAGCTCTCAGCCCTCGATGGAAAGAATCTCAACCTTGGTATAAGGCTGTCTGTGACCGATCTTCTTCTTCTCGTTCTTCTTGGACTTGTACTTCATTACATAGATCTTCTTTGCCTTGCCGTTTTTCAGTACCTTTGCGGTTACCTTTGCACCGGCAACGGTAGGAGCACCGATCTCAAGCTTGCCTTCAAGCGACAAAGCCTTGACTGCGTCGAATACAACAGTATCGCCCTCTGCGGCTTCCAGCTTCTCGATGAAGATCTGCTCTCCCTGGGTTACCTTGTACTGCTTTCCTCCGGTTTCAATCACTGCGAACATGGAAAGCACCTCTCTTTCATTTTAAGACTCGCTAAATACGGGCGGCGACGTGCGCACTTAAAAAGCCCGATCTACGCGGCAAACCATTATATCACAACAAATTTTATTTGTCAAGTGTTTTTGTAAATTTTTTCAAACCCTTTTTCTTTCCCTGCCAGATGTCGCACTTCACAGGTCGCAAAGCGTTGCCGCCATGACCGCCTTGATGGTGTGCATGCGGTTTTCCGCCTCGCGGAACACCACCGACTGTGCGCTTTCGAACACCTCGTCGGTCACCTCCATGGCGTCTCTGCCGAATTTTTCGCCCATTTCCCTGCCGACCTGCGTTTTCATGTCGTGGTAAGAAGGCAGGCAGTGCATGAAAATGGTCTCCGCCTTGCCCGTCTTTGCCATCAGCTGGGCATTGACCTGATAGGGTGCAAGATCGTTGATCCTCTGCTGCCAGACCTCCACAGGCTCGCCCATGGACACCCATACGTCGGTATAAATGACGTCGGCATTCGCCACGGCAACGTCGGGATCTTCCTCAAAATAAAGCTTAGCACCCGTCTCGCGCGCGATCTTCTCGCACTCTGCCACAAGTGCCGCATCGGGGAAGTATGCCTTCGGACAGCAAGCGGTGAAGTCCATACCCATCTTGGCACAGCCCACCATCAGCGAGTTGCCCATATTATAGCGCGCGTCGCCCATATATACAAATTTTATGCCGTCAAGCTTCCCAAACTGCTCACGGATGGTCAGAAAGTCAGCCAAGATCTGCGTGGGGTGGAATTCGTTGGTCAGACCGTTCCACACGGGAACGCTTGAATATTTCGCCAGCTCCTCTACAAGCTCCTGCCCGTAGCCGCGGTATTCGATGCCGTCGTACATGGACGCGAGCACGCGCGCAGTGTCGGCAATACTCTCCTTTTTGCCGATCTGCGAACCCACCGAGTCAAGATACGTCACGCCCATACCCAGATCGTACGCCGCCACCTCGAAGCTGCAACGCGTACGGGTACTGGTCTTTTCAAAAATCAGCGCAATGTTTTTGCCCTCGCAAAGCCTATGGGCGATTCCCGCCTTTTTCTTTGCTTTAAAATCTGCGGCAAGGTCGATCAGCGCGCCGATCTCCTCACTTGTATAGTCAAGAAGCTTTAAAAAATCTCTGTCCTTAAAATTCATATTGTTTCTCCTATTGATTTTATCTCACTTAATCCGCGGTCACAATGGCAAGCGGCTCGGCACCGATGGGAGCCTCCACGTCCATGGCAAAGCCGTATCGGTTTGCCTGTGCAACGTAGCCGCCCGTCGCCAGCGTGTAGGCGTTACCACGCACGATCTCGGGCGCGGACATATAAGCACAGGAATATTCACCTGTGCCCTCCAGCGACAAGATCACGTTGCCGTCGCTGTCAAGCAGAGACAGCGGATAACCCGTCCCCTGCATTGCAAACGAGGTGAGAATGACACCTCTCTGCCCTGTGGGGAAGAATTCGCGCGCCACGTCGGCGTTACCAAGTGCCACCAGAACACCGCCCGTGACCGACGCCGCCTCAAAATCAAGCGGAAGCTCGGTCGAGCCTGCTACCGCGAGAATGCCCTCGGTTATCCTTAAATACCCTTTGGCATAAACACCCACGTCGCATGAGCCGATATATATGTAGCCGCCCGAAATGTTGACGTTCACGCCCTCCGCCGCCGTGCGGCTTTTGGGGATGATAACAATGCCGTCCGATATGCCAATCTCATTTTCAGCGTAGATTCCGTTATGTACCGCTTCAAGCAACAGCTTTCCGCCACAGATCGATACTGTCCCGGCTGAGTACAGCGCGTGGTTCGACACGTCAAAGGCGAGCGTTCCGCCCGTGATGATCAGATCGGAGCCTGCCGAAAGACCGTCGGAAAACACGGTAAAACCAACGTTTGCCGTTTCGGTCGGCACCGCCTCAAAATCAAAGATATCCCATATGTTGGGGAAGTCCTCCGCCGCATCGTCCTCGTCGGGTTGGTTGTCGATACGGACACCCGTGGTCAGTTCCAACACGCCGCCCGAAACGAGCATGGCGCTTTCAGCACGTATCGCGTCACCCGTGGAGGTGATCCCGATTGTGCCACCGCTGACGTAAACGTAGCCGAGCATAGAAAGCGGCGCAGCGGACGTACTGTCCGACACAGCCGAGTTTTTATCAATGTCCGCCGAGAGGATTCCCTCCTCCTCAGCTTTGATGGTAAAGGTACCGCCGCCGATCTTGACGCAATGCTCACCAACAAGACCTGCCATGGCGGTGTAGATGTTGTAAATGCCGCCCGTAACGGTAAGTGCACCCTCAGAGATAATGCCGTGAGAGCGGTATGCCGTAAGCGAAAGCGATCCGCTGCCACCAATACTCAGCGAAACACGGCTGAGAATGACGCCGCCCGTGGTCTTGCCCACCGCCGAGGGCTTGTCCTCGGAGGAATCGGAGAGCACGTTCTCGCCCTCAAGCAGAATACGGATACTGCCTGCTGAGCGGATATCGATCGCCGTGCCGTTTTTTCCGACCAGCGAAAGCCCCGACAGCACGAGCGTCACGTCATCTGCGGCATCCGCCTTGACCGTAAGCGTCGCACTTTTGGCA
This sequence comes from Eubacteriales bacterium, assembly GCA_045587785.1. Classification (GTDB taxonomy): domain Bacteria; phylum Bacillota; class Clostridia; order Oscillospirales; family CAG-272; genus RGIG8775. The sequence continues at coordinate 13,728 of JAZNDA010000080.1, forward strand.
GTTCCCGTCAATATATAGACACCTGCGGCGGTAATCGCAACGTCCTTGTCAGATGTTTCGGCACCCTTGCCGAACACGGTACTGCCGCTGTCGGAGAAAACGATGCGCGTGGTACTGCTTTTGTCATAGTCAGTACCGAGATCGCGCCCGGAATATTCAAGATTCATGGCAGAGAGCGGAACGGTTTTCACCGTCGGCTCGCCGCGTACTGCCGTTATGCCTTCAAAATATTCGCTGTACTTCTTGCCCGCATCGCTCCCTGTGAGAAATCCCATGTCGGGCAAAAATGCGCAAGAGCTGAGCATGATCGGCAACAACAGTAATAATGCTAACCATTTGTATTTTTTCAAGGGTTTCTTTCCTTTCGGTTTAAAATAAAAACCTTAGGGTGACAGTAGATATCCGAACTCGTTTATAAAAGGCATATTTTGTGCCATTCATCGTCAAAAAGCCTCGGAATATTAACCATATTCCTTCACCTTTTTTCCTCGACTGGCGCAAAATCTGCTCTTTTATAAATTCTTCGAACTGTCACGCCGATATTTTTGTGTGATTTTTGTGTTTGCCTTGCGATGCAAGGTAAGACCTTGCGAGGAAGGCAGGCGCAAAAAGCGCCAAAAAGAGCAAGTGACAGCTGGTTCGTATATCTACTGTCACCCTAATCGAGGTACGTGATATTGTCAATTATTTTTGCGTCACCAACATAGGCGTAGTTCCCGAGAATGCTGTCGATGTAGTTCTGACCTATGGTATATTGCATTGGTTTTTTCGGCATCTCGTCATATATGGCGCGGTAGATCATGTGTGCCCCCACGTAGCCCGCAAGCGGCGTGCTGTGCTTATGCGAATCGTCGATGCAAAGATCCCACATATCAACGCCGTTGCCCTCGATCAGACCGTCCAGCTCAGCCTTCCAATTCAGCAAAATGACGTCATCGTATTCTTGCTGCGCCTTGGCAACGGCATTCGCATATTCGTTGTGTGCGGGGAATATGATCAGCTTGGTCAAGCCTTGCTTGCACGCCTTTATCATGATCCCGACGTTTGGCACATCGCTCGTGTCGTAAAGTCCGCAAAGGAATACCGCATCGTACTTACCGCCGCGTATTTCCGCCATGAGTGTCGCATCACTCGTGTAGGTCGAAACGCGGGCATAGCCCCTTGAGATCGCCTTGACCTGACAGCTTTTGTCGTTTTGGGCGAACATTTCGTTCAGAATGTTACCGATCTTAGAGGTGCTGACAAAGCTGTTGCCCAGGATGAGGATAGAGGACCCGTCACCAAGGTAGTGGGACAAAATGCCCGCCGTTTCACTTCGTTTCTTTGGAAGTAAAAACGCACTTGTGAGCAGCTTTTGCTCGCTCGTCGCGTCGATCTCGGCAAGGTCGGCGGTGAGCGTGACGTTGTACATGCTGTCATCGGTGAAATAGGTGTAAACGTAGCGGTACTGATATTCGGAGCCGATGCCCTCGATGTACTGCGTCACGCTTACGCCGTTTGACAGGTGGGATTTGCTTTGGTATACGGTCAGGGTGTCGTCTCCCATATCGGAGCCGCCATAAAGACGTCCCACGCCCTTGCCGTCGCGGATAATATCATAGCCGCCGTCATACAGCTCAAGGCTCCACTCGATGGGGAGTGCGATGTTGAGGAGCGTGTCTTCGTCGCGGAAGCCGTAACAGTTGGTCTGATACGCTCTTGCCTCGCGGCGTTCAATATCCTCGTATGAAATGGGTTCGGTTTCTGGCACCTTCTGTTCTTCACTTTCTGTGGTAGTGGTGTCGGTGATGTCGGTGGTATTGGCGGTGCCCGTCTCGGTTTGTGTATCCGTGCAGGCGCAAAGGAACAGTATAAGCAAAAGAGTGATGAGAATGCCGCAGGTTTTTTTCATAATTTATCTCCTTTTTTGGTTTTGTGGAAGTTGCTATGGTTGCTTTGTTACTTCAAGTTGCACTGAATGGCTAAAGTGCTGTTATTTAGTAACCATACTTTTTCGTGTTTTAATAACACTTTTGGCAAGCAGTATAGCCTTGATTTTGAGCATTTTCAAGAGAGGTTTGCTTTGGGGAGTTCATATTGCTACAAGATGGCTTTGTGTGATACTTAGTGCCCGATGAAGGTATCCATACTATTTCAATATTATTGTCAGTTGTTGTATTGTCGGATTTAGGAGTATTGTTATTGATTTCAGTTATGGATGTATAAATATTATTTGTTAAAATTTCACTGTCAGATGTTTGATTACACTTACAGGGGGCGCAGTCAGATATATTGCGGGAAACAAACAAAATTGTTAAAACGGTAATGTAAAGTAAAATTGAAGTGATTTTGTTTTTCATTTTGTCCCCCAAAATTAAAAAGTGCGTCCCACTGAGAGACGCACGAAAAACGCCTCTCTCAATGTTGCGACACATTTTTCCACTATGACAAGGGGAGAGAGTACATTTTTACCTATGGTACTCCCTTGTTAGTGGAATTATTCAAATGTGTCGCAATCCTATTATAGCATACTTTTTAAAAAAAGAAAAGGGGTTTTAATAAAAAAACAGTTGTTTATGGAATGTGTTGTCAGATAAAATTGTGTTTTACAAAAAGTGGCTCCGAATAAGGCTTCGGGGCCACTTAAAAACCTTATTCTATTATTCCCATTCGCTTACGAGTTCTTTCCCACAGTTACTTTTCGCCTTATTTTGGGCGAATTTCTCGGAGATTTCTCTCGTTTTGCTTCGTTTTTCTCTGTATTCTCTGTGTTCTCAGCCCGCTTGGTACTGTTTTGGTATCAAAGTTTGGTATCAATTTTCTGAAAAATCGGCGGAGAAAAAGTTCGCTATTCTTTTTCAGTAAGTGATACTTGGCTCTGTCCTACAGTTTAACCGGCTTCGATGTTTGAGTACAAAGAGGGATGTAAAGGTCGTACTCCTCTTGGAGCAGTTATATTATAGCAGAAAAAATGTGAACAATTCAACGATGCTTAAAAACTCGAAAATCAAAGAATATGATCTGTAATGCAATCGTACCAATGAACGTAGGTTGTTCCGTTTACGATAAGCCTATCATTTTCGGGCAACTGTTCGCTCCAAGGCTTCTTGTATCGGTCAATAGCCCAATCATCACGATTGTATCTGCGCCACAGAATCGTTTTTCCTTCTTTGTCCAAGAACTGCTCGGAAACAACACCACAGTTATAGGTTTCAATATCCATTACGCAAACGGTGTCATACCTTTTGCCTCCGATGGTAATGGTATATCTGCCTACAATATCAAGGAGGAAATCTTTGTTTGCGCTTGTAACAGTGTTTCCAACTCTCTGAATATCCCCTTTCACGGAAAGGTTCGTTTCGTTTCCGCAATTCTCTTCTCCAAATCCCCAGTTCAGCATAAATTCATCACCGTCAAGGAAAGTGATGTAATTGCGAACATCGCCATCATTTCTGAGCGTTGCAAGGTAACGACAATGTGTATCTGTAAGCTGTGCTACAAAAGTACGGTTGATTACCTCGTTCTTATCTGAATAAGATGCTTCTCTTGCGGTAAGCTCTACGCCCTCAATACCGTGAACCTTGGCTTTGCCTGTAACCTGCATATCATAAACATGGCTGCATTTGCGAGAAGGAATATCGTACATACCCCAAGACAGTTTCTCGCCCAGCTTGGGAATCAAAAACCATCCCATAAGTTCTTCCCACTTTACAGAGAAGGGGGCTTTGGCACTTGCTTCAATTTTGTATTCGGGAATAAATTCGGGCAACTTTTTCATAGTGCTTTCTCCTTTCGATACTTCGGTGTTATATGGATATTTGGTTTTGAAATTTTGTTTTGCCGTATGAAGTCTGCTTTTTACTGTTCCAAC
>JAZNDA010000081.1:0-2355 GCA_045587785.1 Eubacteriales bacterium
CGTTGTTCGCCGTGATAAACATCAATTTATAAACAAAAGGAGCCGAGTCAAGTGATCGGGAATTATTCCCAAACTTGGTTCGGCTCCTTATATCGTTTATAAGCTATCCGCAAAGGTAGTGGCAAGCTTGTCGCAACGCTCATTGTACGGATGTCCGTTGTGACCGCGCACCCACACAAAGCTGACCTTGTGTATGTCCAGAAGTGCCAAAAGACGCTCCCAAAGATCGGGGTTGAGGGCAGGGGATCTATCAGCTTTTTTCCAGCCTTTTGCTTTCCATGATGCCGCCCAGCCAAGGGTGATGGAATCGATCATATATTTGGAATCCGAGCAAAGCGTGACCTCGCACGGCTCTTTTAGCATCTCAAGTGCTGTGATGGCAGCCATCAGCTCCATGCGGTTGTTGGTGGTTTCTTTTTCACCGCCGCTGATCTCTTTTTCGTGACCTTGATAGACCAAAATGGCACCAAAGCCGCCTTTGCCGGGATTTCCCCGACAAGCGCCATCCGTGTATATATCTACGTGCTTCATATTTTACCCTCTTGTTTTTTGATAGTATTATAGTAACATAAAATCGCAAAAAAATCAATATTTTCTTAAAAAATTGTCTTGAATTGCTTGACAATTTTGTACGGGGTATAGTATAATGTTTGGGTATAATACAGATAAGAAAGGTGCTCATATATGCAAGAAAAGAAAGCACAAGGCGAGCAGAAGCCGAAAAAAAGACGCCGCCGCATAGGGGATCGTCCCGACGGCAGAAAGCTCAGAAAGATTCCCGCTATGCTTCGTTTTATGCCTTATATCATGCCAAAGCGAAGTGATGCGCTCAATTATTACGCCGATTGTTTTGAATTCACCGACGTGGAGGCGTATTGCCGCTCAAAAATCAAAAACGGCATGACGGATTTCAGCTATCTTCATATTATTCTTGCCGCATATGTCCGTGCCGTAGCCATGCGTCCTGCCCTTAACCGTTTTGTCAGCGGACAGAAGATATACAGCCGCGGAGACGATATCAGCGTGGTGATGACCATTAAACGGAGCATGAAATTGACGGCGGAGGACACCTGCATCAAGGTGCATTTTAAGCCCACGGATACCATTGATGAGGTATACCGTAAGTTTGATGCGGTGGTACAGGCGAATAAAGTGGAAAACGAGATCAATTCCTTTGATAAACTCAATCGCTTGCTTCTGATGATCCCCGGGCTTCTTTGCCGATGGACGGTCAAATTTTTGAATTTCCTTGATTATTTCGGACTTCTTCCCAAGAAGATTTTGGAGCTCAGTCCCTTTCACGGTTCTATGATCATTACCAGCATGGGCTCGTTGGGTATCAAGCCAATCTATCACCACATTTACGATTTCGGAAATCTGCCGCTGTTTATTTCTTACGGTGCTAAACGCAGTGTGATCTCCATGGATAAAGAGGGAAACGTCAAAAAAAGAAAATACATAGACATCAAGGTGGTCATGGATGAGAGGATCTGTGACGGTTATTATTACGCTTCGGTCCTCAAATGTATCAAACGCTTTGTGGAAAATCCCGTACTTCTCGAGACACCTCCCGAAACGGTTGCCGAGGACGTGGACTGACGGATCAAATAAAACAGACCGCCATAGGTCTGTTTTATTTTTGATAAAAAACAAAAAAATCATAAATAGTGTTGAAAAATTTTGTTTATTGTGGTATAATTTTAAAGGTTTTTATTTTGTTCTTCAGATAAAGGGGAAGGTGAAGGTGAAGATAATGAAGAAAATCGGTTTTGACAATGAGAAATATCTGGCGTTGCAATCCAAGTATATCCGTGAAAGGATCATGCAGTTTGGCGGCAAGCTCTATCTTGAATTCGGCGGCAAGCTGTTTGACGATTTTCATGCTTCGCGCGTGCTTCCTGGATTTAAGCCGGACAGTAAGCTGCAAATGCTTCTTCAGCTTAGGGATGAGGCGGAGATCGTGATCACCATCAATGCCTCGGATATTGAGAAGAATAAGGTGCGCGGTGACCTTGGCATTACCTATGAGCAGGATGTTCTTCGCCTCATCGATGCCTTCCGCAGTGCAGGACTTTACGTTGGCAGTGTGGTGCTGACGAGATTTGCGGGGCAAACGGCGGCGGAGCTTTTTGAGCAAAAGCTCCGTAAGCTCGGCGTAAAGGTTTACCGTCACTACTCCATAGAGGGATACCCGTATGATATAGAGCATATCGTCAGCGATAACGGGTACGGTAAAAATGAGTTTATCGAGACCGAAAAACAACTGGTGATCGTTACCGCCCCCGGACCGGGAAGCGGCAAAATGGCGGTCTGTATGTCTCAGCTTTATCATGAAAATCTTCGCGGCATTAAGGC
>JAZNDA010000082.1:0-9774 GCA_045587785.1 Eubacteriales bacterium
AGTAAAAAATATGTTATAATATAAACTATCAAAAAGATAGCGAGGAAACATATATGAAACTGATGATAGCATCTGACATTCACGGCTCAGCCTATTTCTGTAGGGGCATGCTTGACGCCTTCGCGCGAGAGGGAGCAGACAAGCTTTTGTTGCTGGGCGACATTTTATATCACGGCCCGAGAAACGATCTGCCGAAAGATTACGCGCCAAAGCAGGTGATCGAAATGCTGAACGCCATAAAGGAAAAGCTGCTTTGCGTAAGGGGAAACTGCGACACCGAGGTAGACCAGATGGTGCTTGACTTCCCTATTCTCGCCGACTATGCTATCTTTTATATCGGCAACCGCTTGGTATATGCCACACACGGTCACAACTTTAACGAGCAGAAGTTGCCGCCCCTGCAAAAAGGTGATATCCTTCTTCACGGCCACACGCACGTTCCCGTCTGCCGTGAGCATGAGGATTATATCTACATGAACCCCGGCTCGGTCTCCATCCCCAAGGAAAACTCAGAGCACGGCTATATGTTGCTCACCGACACCCATGCCGAGTGGAAAACGCTTGACGGAAGATCATGGATGCACTTTGATCTTTAAGATAACCAAACACCGACAGCCCCCGAGGGTCTGTCGGTGTTTTCTCGTTATATGACATTGACTGCAATATTCGCCGAGAATGTGACCTTATCAAACGGCTTGATGATCTTATAGGAAAATCCTTTATCAAGTTGTGTGGTGCAAGGTTCAAATCCCAGCGCGTAATCGCCGCTCGCCATGCTCTTCCATTCCAAAAAATGAGGCAAGGTATCACCCGAATACTTGACCGTCAATTTCTTGCCGATCTTGGGGTTGATCAGCGAGATCTCGGGTTTCCCAAGCGTCAAATAATAACAAGTTTCATCCTGACAGGGGATCGGCTGACTTATCTCAAATGCCTCAGCCGCATTTTGCTTGTCCCATTCTGTCGGTGCTTCACAGTGAAGCACGTCTGCCAGAATCTTTGCCCCATCATCCAGCATCGGATAACCGACGTTGATATGGTACAAAAGGCAATATTCCTCATCCTTGTAACCAAGGTTTTCCAGTGTGTCCTCAAGGGATACGCTGTCACCGCCGATGGGCGAGAAAATTTTACGCTTCAAAACGAGATTTTTCCCAAACAGCGCGGTGTCGCGAATGACCGCCTCCACCAAGATCCCGTATTCATCACACTTTGCACAAGTGATCTCGGCGGAAATATTGTGAAGCGTTCCGTGAAGCTCATACCCCTCTCTGTGACCCAGACTGTCAAGTCCGCAGGTATAGATCATTCCACCTTCAAAGCGGCAGGGGAACGGGACCTCTCTCTTGGTAAAACCGTTTTTGGATATAAATGAAACGTTTTGTCCGCCATGGTAAAGTTGCATGATATCACACGCCTTGCTGACGTTCAGAAGAAAACGGATATTGCCGTTGTCGCAGTCGATAACGTCAAGATCTTTTCCCCTGCCATCGGTCATTGTATACCGCCGCAGGCTCGCCAGCTGCTCAAAATTAGAAATTCTGCCGTCCATAATCACTTTATGCCACGAACCCCCGAAGGGTATTCAGTGCATCCTCCTTCATAGCTTTTTGTGCGTTCAATGCAAGGTTGCGGAAGAAATCGGTGTCCTTGTTTTCCGCCGTTGCCTTTGCACTTGCATGACCTGCATAGGACATGCAAGAATAATAATTGATCTTGCCTATAGCCGAATAGAGCAACAAGTATATTATACATCATCGCCCAAAATCTGTCAATGTTTTTTATGAAAAAAAGAGCTGAGCCAAAAGCTGTTTGTAAAGCGATTGACTCAGCCATTTTTTATTATTATTTGCCGATAAACATCTGTGTCCAATAATTTCCGTCGGCGACATAACCCACGCCGATCTCTGTAAACGATGCGTTCAAAATGTTGGCGCGGTGTCCGGAGGAATTCATCCATGCGTTCACCACAGCCTGTGGGCTTCTCTGTCCGCGCGCTATGTTTTCCCCTGCGCTTCTGTATTTAATACCAAAGTTCTTCATCATCTGAAAAGGACTTCCGTAAACGGGGCTTGTGTGAGAAAAATATTGATTGTCCTTCATATCCTGTGACTTATAGCGCGCCACGCGGCTCAGTTCCCAGTTATATGTAAGAGCCTTTAATCCGTTCTCTACTCTTATCTCATTCACAAGTCTGACGACCTCTTTTTCATATCTTAGAACCGATGAGTCTGTCGTAGGTATGTTCAAGACCTGTCCGGGATAGATCAGGTTGGGATTGGATATCTGCGGATTTGCCGCCTTGATCTCGCTTAATCCCACTTGATATTTTACGGCGATCTTCCACATGGAATCGCCCGATACTACAGTGTGAGTCGCAGATGCCGACGCGTTTGTCACAAACAAACTGACGCACACAAGAACGCTTAGCACCAAAGCAAACAGCTTTTTCATCTGTTGTACCTCCGTATATATATTTGAAACATAACATTATGGGCTTATAAGTTATCTTTCTCATATATTATACCATACTTCGTGCCACAATTCAAATGTAAGTTTCGGTAGCTTTGCCGACTTAAGGAAGTGCTTTTCATCCGTCGCTCGCCAAAAAACCGAGTGTGAGAATGGTAGCTTTTGTGGTATTATTCCCGAGCGCACCGAGGCGGCAAAGACAAAATTCGGCACGCCCATACCAAAGACCAAAAGCTTGCATAACGTTTTTGTTTTATAACTAATCCTTTCTTAATTGAACAGCCAAGCCGAAATACACGTTCGCCCCAGAAAATTTCAAACCGCTTGCGATCAGATGCCGAGCGTTGCCGCGCCGATGATTCCCGCATCGTTCTTGAGCTTGGCAATACGGATCTCGGGTGCCGCAAGCACACCTTTGCCGTATTGGTACTTTCTGATATCGGGAAGGATGGCGTCAATGAGAGACTGCCCCTCGTTGGAAACACCGCCGCCAAGCGAGATGACCTCGGGCTGGAAGATGTTCACGATGTTGACCAGACCCGTCACAAGATAGGAAAGATACTTGTCCACGACCTCTTTACCTGCCGCGTCGCCCGCGCGCATCGCGTCAAACGCCGTCACGCCCGACACCTTTCCGTCTCTTGCCAAATAGTCGCTCATTACGGTCTTTCTGCCGCTCTTTTTACATTCCTCTATCTTCTCCTCGGTCATGCGGATAAGACCCGTAGCCGAGCTGTATGCTTCCCAGCAGCCAAGGCGTCCGCAGGTGCAAGGTCTGCCGCCGTGCTCAATGACGATATGTCCGAGCTCACCGCCCGCATAGTTAAATCCCGAATATACCTTGCCGTCGATAATAATACCGCCGCCGACACCCGTGCCCAGCGTGATCATCACCGACTTGCGAGATCCCTTTGCCGCACCTGCAACTGCTTCGCCCCATGCGGCGGCATTGGCATCGTTTTCAACGTGGACCTTGATACCGCCAAGACCCTCGGAAACCAGCGGTCCCAACGGGAATTTAAGGAACGGAAGATTGTTGGCGTACTCCACAATACCCTCATCATGATTTGCCGCACCGGGCGTGGCGATCCCCACCGAAGTAACGTCTCCAAGATCGACACCCTTGTCCTCGCATACCTCGCGGCACAGCTTGACAATATCAGCAGTAATTGCCTCGGGCGCACGCTCCGCACCTGTGGGCGCACTCTTTTTCGTCACGATCTGGAATTCCTCGTTCACAAGTCCTACGGCAATATTGGTACCGCCAAGATCAACACCGATTCTGTACATTTTTTATTCTCCTTTTTGGCATTTGAAATCAGAATAATATAATCGGTTATATTATATCGTAAAATCATCAATTTTACAATGGCTATTGTAAAATATTTGCAATTATTTACACAAATAGAAACGCAGTAGCATCGAATCCCCCCATTTTGTTCACCATCGTATGGTTATTTTCAGTTTAAAGAGCTATGCTTTACTCTGTTTTTTTTACGCTCTCTTGCCTCCATCAAATGGAGAACAATCGGTCGGTTGTATCTTTGAACCACAATAAACTGTGCATCAAAAAGCATAGCGAAAACAGCGGTGATCACAAACGCGGGAGCACACCCCCACAGAAAAGTGAAAAATATGCTGAAAAGTGAAATGAGTTGGTTGATCCAGTGGTCAAACTCAGACTTTGCCATAGTCGTAGCAAGCTGTTCCAGCGTTCTGTTTTTGAAGTCATATTTTTCGGGCTCAAAAGTAAGCACCTTGTCTTTCCATTTTCTCACTTTCAGTAGCTTGTATAGCTTTTTTTCAAAATTACGCCTTTTGTACCAAGGATGAGAATAGCTTATGTTAAGCTTGTTTGATATATTCCCCATAAAGATCCTCATGCCGAAATGGTACAGTATCATAAACGATACGATGCCTGTCCATAAAACGACACCGTTTTTATGTACACCCGAATAGTACAGCGAAAAGCACAAAAGAGAAATCAGTACAGTCAGTAAGATCACGCTGTACATAAAAACAGCAGGTCCGCTTAAATTTTGTTTTTTCATTTAGTTCTCCTTTGGAGAAAGCTGTGTGACACATTCGTCTGTAATTTTCTTAGGTTGGCAAAGTTCAATACCAACAACGCCATATTTATTCTGTTCTTCAATAGAATAATATTGTTCCATATCAGACGGTGTTGCTTTATCAATATTTTCACTTGTATATCCACACTGTAATAAAGGTAAAGATTTATACAATTCATTGAAAGTATTAAACCTATGCAATTTCGTAACTGTGGTATTAAGTGTTTCGCCGGTAGAGGTATTAGTAAAAATAATATTATCGCCCACTTTTACTTGTTGCCGCTTTTCATCAAACAAACGAAGTTCGATGGTTTTCTCTCCACTCTTTATCATTTCAAAAGGTGTAGAATTCAACTTCATTTTATGCACGTTGATTTGCCGACTTAAAAGTACCACCGTTTCCACATGTCCTGTTTTGGGGAACATATCCACGGGTGTCACATCTCCAATCTTGTATCCAAGCTCGCGGAACATCGCGCAGTCTCTTGCCAGCGTATCCGCATCGCAAGAAACGTATACGATGCGTTTGGGATTCTTCTTCGCCAAAAATGCAATCAGCTCCTTATCCAATCCCTTGCGCGGCGGATCGACCACCACCACGGGGGAAGACCCCTCACACGCCGCAAACGCTTGCTCTATCAGATGCGCCGCGTCGCCTGCATCACCGCAGAAAAAGCGGGTGTTCATCATGCCGTTATCGCGCGCGTTTTGCTCGGCGCACTTCACCGCCGCTTCCACGATCTCCACGCCCACCACTCTCGCCGACCTGTCAGCGATCGACAGACCGATGGTACCGATGCCGCAGTACAGATCGAGAAGCGTGTCGCCTTCTGTCAGTGCCGCCTTGCTTGCCGCAATGCCGTAAAGAAGCTCCGCGCCGTCATGATTGACCTGATAAAAGGCGGCGGGCGCAATGCGGAAACGCTTTCCGCAAAGGATATCCTCTATATAGTCCTTGCCCCAAAGCGTGCGGTAACTGTCACCGAGAATGACAGACGTATTCTTTCGGTTGGTATTGAGCATCACGCTCGCCACCCGCGGAAACGCCTCACAAAGCTCTTTCACAAACACTTGCTCGGCGGGAAGCTCACTGCCGTTTATCACAAGGCAGACCATGATCTCTCCCGTGTTTTTTCCCTCTCTGAGATATAGGTGCCGCAAAAGCCCCTTGCCGCTTCCCTCGTCATACACCGAATAGCCGTTTTTGTCGACAAACTCGCACACGAATCGGCAAATGTCCTCAAATATTTGCGGCTGGAGCGCGCAAGAATAGCACGGCATCAGTCTGTGCGTTCGGCTCTCGTAAAACCCGACGCGCACCTTGCCGCCCACAAGTCCGAACGGGTACTGCGCCTTATTTCGGTAGCCGCGCACCGCGCCTGTAGTACGCACACTTTCAACACAGACATCGGAAAGCCCCACCTTCAAAAATGCGCCCTCCACATAACGGCGCTTATTCTCCAATTCGTGCTCATATTCAATATGCCGATAGACGCAGCCGCCACACGCAAGGGGCGCTGGGCAAAGTTCCTCCTTTGCCCTATGCGGTGACGGGATCAAAATCTTTTCAAGTCGTCCCACAAGATAGCTCTTTGACACCTTGATGATCTTAGTCTCCACCCTCTCGCCGCTGACCGCGCCCTTGACAAACACCACCATGCCGTCCGCCCTGCCAACGCCCGAGCCGAGATTGTTGATCTCGGTTATATCTATCGTTATGATATCGTTCTTGTTAAACATAATTTTCTTTTAACCCTACCTTATTTGTTCGATTGGGATGCAGATACATATTGCTGTTGCTTCATATTGCGGTAACGAAGCGGTGTCATACCGAACCGCGTTCGAAACACCCGAATGTAATTGGAATAATCCGAAAAGCCTGCCGCCTCGCACGCCTCTCCCACACTCATGCCGCGCTCGAGCAGCAGACGGGAATACGCCAATCTCTTGCTCTCAAGATACACCTTGGGGGAGACCCTCATGTATTTATAAAACAACCTGTGAAGCGTGCTGGTGCTAACAAAATATTTTTCCTCAAAATACCCCAGCGTGTGGATGTGACAAAGATTTTGCTGTATATCGTCCAATATTTCACGCAAAAGCTTTGGAAGCACCTCGGCTTGCGCCTTAGCACCAAGATTTCTTTCAATGTAGTACAAAAGCTCAAAGCAAAGACAAAGCTCCCGTTTTTTGTCCTCATTTGCCGAGGCTTTGTCAAACTCCAAACAGATCTCCCTTATCTTCTCGGCGTCAGCGGCAGACGGCGTACAGAGATTCCCTTCCCCAAACTTGTGCGCCAAAAACGAGGAGAACAAAAAGTCGCATGACGGTTCAAACCAAAAGCAGGCATGCTTGTGACATGTGTTTGAGTTTAGGATACAATTGTGGACCTCATTGGGCTTGGTAATCATGATGTCCATGGGATCCAGCCTATAAAGGTTGTTCTCCACCATAAAGGACGCGTCGCCCTCAAGCAGTATATATATCTCCAGCGTATCGTGAATATGTGTCGGAAATTGCCCGACCACATATTCTTTATCGGAATTCCTTAAATAATATTTCATATCCATATGAAAATCAAGCGGAACGTTCAGTTCGTGAAACATGCTCTCACTCCCATGATTCGCTATATTCTACCATATTTCATCAAAAATTTCAACATATTTTCACAAAAACGGGGCAAAAATATGAAAAATCTTCGCCCCTTTTTCTCCATTCGACCGTCCTTGTCATTGTATACAATTTTTTCGACATTTTTTGTTGATTTTATCTATTTAAAATGTTCAAAAAATCTATTTACAAAACGGTGTTTTTCGTGTATAATGTTCTACAGCAACAAAAAATATTGCGAAGAAACGCAAAAACAACGGAGGAAAACAACATGAATCTTGTCTACAACGTCAAAGACAAACCGAAGCTCGGTCAGCTCATCGTCTTTGCAATCCAGCAGCTGCTTGCCATTATGGCAGCCACGATCACCGTTCCCGCCATCGTTGGCAACGGTATGACTGCATCGGCGGCTCTTTTCGGTGCCGGTGCCGGTACGATCGTTTACCAGCTCTTCACCAAGTTTAAGAGCCCTGTATTCCTTGGCTCGTCCTTCTCCTTCATCGGCTCTATGTGTGCCGCATTCGCAGGTGCTACCACGGCAGGTGTGGCTTCTGTGTCTCTCGGTTATCTTGGTCTTTTGATCGGTGCTTTTTTTGCAGGTCTCATCTACGTGATCATCGCAGTCGTCGTCAAGGTCGCAGGTGTCAATTGGATTGCCAAGCTGATGCCCGCTTCGGTTATCGGTGCTACCGTTGCTTTGATCGGTCTTTCTCTGGCAGGTGCCGCCGTTAACGACGTATTCTCTTACGGACCTACAATCACCTACGGTGTGTCCAACTACTTCGTCATGTCCGCAAACATTTGGGCATCCGTTGTATGCGCCATGGTAACCCTTGCCGTGGTTGTTCTTTGCTCGGTTTACGGCAAGAAAATGGTAAAGCTTATCCCCTTCATCCTTGGCATCCTTGCAGGATATGCAGTAGCTCTCATTTTCACCGTTATCGGTATTTCCACCGGCAATGATGCGCTTAGAGTAATTGACTTTGCTCCCTTCCAGGCACTTACCGCCAACGGCGTAACCCTCAGCACCTTTGTTTCTCTTCCCGACTTCTCCTTCCTTGAGGCATTCAAGGGCATTAAGGACTTTAGCTGGGCTTATGTGGCTACCGTTGCCGTGGCTTACGTGCCTGTTGCATTCGTTGTATTTGCAGAGCACATTGCCGACCACAAGAACCTTTCGTCCATTATCGGTCAGGATCTTCTTGAAGAACCGGGTCTGCACAGAACACTTCTGGGTGACGGTGTTGGTTCGATGGTTGGTGCATTCTTTGGCGGATGCCCCAATACCACGTACGGTGAGTCGGTTGGCTGCGTAGCAATCACCAGAAACGCATCGGTAATCACCATCTCCGCAGCAGCCATTCTGACAGCAATCGTCTCCTTCATTTCTCCCTTCGTTGCTTTCCTGGATTCCATTCCCGGATGCGTTATGGGCGGTGTTTGCGTGACGCTTTACGGTTTCATCGCAGTCAGCGGTCTTAAGATGCTTCAACAGGTAGATTTTGAGGACAACAGAAACCTCTTCACCGTATCCGTTATCCTCATCACCGGTATCGGCGGCATGGCAATGGCAATCGGCAAAGTGTACATCACCAACATCGCTTGCGCGCTGATCCTCGGTATCCTTACCAACATCATGCTCAAGAGCAAAAAAGAGGACTAAGAACAGTTCTTCATAACATAAAAAACGGCAGAGAGTGATCTCTGCCGTTTTTGTATTTTGCAATTATAAAAGCCTGTTAATACTGTCCTCGTAGTACTCCTTACCGTACTTTTTGACCACAAATTTGTGAGGCCCCTTGGAATCGACCGCAAAATGATTGGCACCCGTGTCAGCGTCCACCGAAGCATAGCCCGTAACCGTATCATAGCCTGCCTTTTGTTCGTCACCGATAAGCGCCAACAGCACCAGCATGGGATCCCAGGAATGTCTGCCATTCGGTGATCGGTGATCGACCAGCACCCGATAAAGATGATCGTTTTTGTCAAGGTTTCCACCGGTAAGAACGCCATAGCCGATCTCCCAACCCAAAAAGGTCACAGGCACGGGACAAAGCTCGCAAAATTCCTTACCTGCCACACGGGAACGGGCATTTCGGCAGAAATTATTTTCTTTTTCACCGTCCGCATCCCATTTTCCTGCCATCACCCACATCTTGGACACCTTTTCTGCAATCAATTCACGTCCGCTTTTGGGGGAGATATCATCCGCCCCACTTTTTAAAACCGCCGCCATGATCTGCAAAAAACCGATCTCCACTATCTCGATGGGTTCTGTCGCACGGGCAAGAATTTGTCTGTATAACCGCACCGCATCCACGGCATCCCTATTGCAGCCCTCGGGGCAAAAATCCTCTGCCAACCGCTTTTGGTACGGAGGATTGCCGCCGAAATCAGTGGCATCAAGGTCAATGCCGATCGGGATATCTGCGATACCGTCCGCCGAAAGAAAGCCTTTCAAGGATGCTACCGAATGCTCCATACACGCATTGATTCCAATACCGAGCAAATTCAGCTTGCCCTCTTTGATATGCCGCGTGATGAGACGAAGTGCCACCGCATCGTCGCAGTCCGTCCACCAGTCGGTTCCCAAAATGATGTTTTTCATAGGCACTGTCCCCCT
>JAZNDA010000083.1:0-6869 GCA_045587785.1 Eubacteriales bacterium
GAAGAAAAGTACAATCACGGAGGAATTTATGTGCACAGCTATTTGTTACAGAAGCAATTCTTTCTATTTCGGCAGAAATCTGGATCTTGATCGCGGATACGGTGAGCGCGTGTTGATCACTCCGCGGAATTATGAAATAAAAATGCGTTGCGAGAAGCCGATAAAATCACACTTTGCGATGATCGGTATGGCCTGCGTTGTCGATGGTTTTCCCCTTTACTACGAGGCTACGAACGAGAAGGGACTCTGCATGGCAGGCTTGAACTTTCCCGAGAACGCTGCCTACTATAATTTTGCGGAAGGAAAAGACAACGTTGCCCCTTTTGAACTGATTCCTTGGATATTGGCTCAATGTTCGTGCGTAGATGAGGCGAAAGAGCTTCTCAGCAAGATCAATTTGGTCAACATCGACTTTAGCGAGCAGCTTCCGCTATCGCCGTTGCATTGGATGATCAGTGATAAAAAATGCAGTATCGTGGTGGAGCCTTTGAAGGACGGGCTTAAAATAAACGACGATCCGTTTGAGGTTCTTACCAACAATCCGCCATTTGAATTCCACCAAACGAACGTAAGTCATTATATGGAACTCGGCATTGGTCACGCAACCTCTCAGTTTAGAGCAAGCATACCTGTGAAAAACTACAGCTTAGGTATGGGGGCTTTGGGTCTGCCGGGGGATTTTTCAAGTGCGTCACGCTTTATAAGAGCTCTTTTTGTAAAAGAAAACTCGGTATCGGAGGATACCGAAGAATCCCATGTGAATCAGTTCTTCCATATTTTGAATTCCGTTGCCATGCCAAAGGGGTGCGTTTTAGCAGAGAATGGCTTTGAATATACGCGTTACAGCAGTTGTTGCAATATCGAGAGGGGAATATATTATTATACGACCTACGATGATTTTGAAATCAAGTCGGTAAATATGCACGACGTTGATTTGAGTCATACAAAGCTATGCGTTTATGATGTTGTGGGATTATAATGATTTGGTGTTTAAGAAAACAGCTTGTCCTTGCCAATTTTAATAAATTAAGTTGATCTTTGGCTGAACATGCGTTTCGTTGCTCTTGTGTGTTAGCAGCATCGGCGGCAAGGTCCTCATTGAGGTCTGCCAGTGCATCGCCCTTGACACCCGTGTACTTGTTGTCGAACGGCACGCCTGCCGCCGAGGACGGGTACACGCCCGTGGTGTGATCGACAAAGTACGCCGCAAACGGCGTGCCCGCGATCTGCTCAGGCTTTAAGTTCCGTGTCAGCTGATACACGATGGCACCGATCATCTCCATATGCCCAAGCTCCTCACTGCCGATGTCGGTCAGCATGCCCATCACCTGCCCCTTTGGCATGGAGTAGCGCTGATTCAGATAGCGCGTTGCCGCGCCAAGCTCGCCGTCGGGACCGCCAAGCTGTGAAATGATCACCTGCGCAAGTGCCGGATTGGGGTTTTTGATCTTTACGGGATATTGCAATTTTTTCTCATAGATCCACATATCTCTGCCTCCTTAGTTTGCTTCATATTCCCATGGGAAGGGCGTGTCTGTCCAATCCCACGAGCTATGGCTCTCGTTGCCCATTGCCGTGAGCGGACCGCAGGACTTTTCATATTCCTCCTTCAGCACGGCGCGGCGTTCTCTGAGCTTATGATAGTACGCAAGAGCCTCGGGCGTGTGGGGATAGGCATTGAGATACAGCACAAGCTCGGCGAGCGCAAAATCCACTTCCCGAAGCTCTGTGAGCAGTTTGCCTCCATCTTTTCTCATCGGCGTCCCCTCCCCTCAAACGGTTTGTCAAGCTCCATAAAGAGCGTGCCGCGCGAGAGCGCCTTATCACAGTCATACATCTGCGCGAACGTCTGAATGGGCACGTAGACCGCCGCCAGCGGTGTGCCGTGCGGCAAACGGTTGCCGCGGCAGTCGCCTGTGTCCGTGTTCCTTCCGCGGCAGTCAAGTCTGCCCGTATTCATCCCGCGGCAGTCGCGTCCGCCCGTATTTGCCACGCGGCAATCGCCCTGTGCCGTCCGCGGTTCGGAGAACAAGTATCTTGTCATGTCCTCCTGCCGTACCCTCTCGCGGGGGGTACGGACGTCGTTTTCATCTATATACATGTCATTCCTCCTTTTGGGGTGACAGCAGATGTGCGAACCTGCTGTCGCCTTATGGGGCTGATGCCCCTATAAAAGCATATGTTTTTTGTCGAATTTTGTGACGCATGTGAAGGTATAATAAAAGCCTTTGGCGGGCATACTATATCCGAACAAAATTTATAGCAAAGAGAAAGGTGGTAACATGATGTTTTGTAAAAAGAAATCGGTCATCAGTATATGGAGCGTGATCGGCTTTATCACGGCGGCCGTCGGTGCGGCGGTGGCAATGCTTGCGCTGTATAAATGTCTCAAAAAGCATTTCGGATGCTTTTGCGGCAAGGGTGATTCCTGCTCCTGCAAGGACCACTCGGACCTGCTCTGTGACCTCGACCTTGACATGGACTGCGATGACATGGGCAGTGCCTGCCCCGTCTCCGACGGGAACGACGTGGCAAGCGACAAAAACGCATAGGCAAGAGAGAAGGATCCGAACCTGCCCTTGAGCCTGAACTCTCAGTGCTTTATGGCACTTGGCTCACTTGAAAATTCCAAATTGGCGGCGTTCGCCAAGCATAAAAATCATCAGAAAAATTAAGGCTCGAGGGTCTATGAGTTTTGAAAGAGCAAATATTGAGGATAGGCAAGATAAATTTTCGCAGCAATATAAGGATATTGCAAGGAAATTTACTGAAGCATATACCAATATTTGCCTTTCAAAACCGAGTTCGTATATCTACTGTCACCCCATGTTCACACGCTGCATAAAATGAAATAAAAGATAAAAAAGGAGTGTGAGTATGATCATAACCAAGCGATATCAAAGAGAGAATGCCGTGGCGTATGCCAGAGCATGGGCGCTGGGACGCAATCCGCTGTTTACCGACTTTACGGGCGGGGGCGGAGACTGCACCAATTTTGTTTCACAGTGTATGCTGGCGGCAAGCTGTACCATGGACTACACACCGACGTACGGGTGGTATTACGTATCGTCAAATGACCGTGCGCCTGCGTGGTCGGGGGTAGAGTTTTTGTATGATTATCTGGTCGGAGCGGGGGAGTTTGCGCCGACCGATTCCAGAAGCGGACCTTTTGGGCGTGAGGTTGGCATGCAGCAAGCGCAGACGGGGGACGTGATACAGCTTGCGCGAGGCGGCGACTTTTATCACACGCTGATCATAACGGGCATTGAGCGAGACGATTTTTTGGTGTGTGCCCATTCGGACGATGCGCTGGACAGACGGCTTTCGACCTACACGTTTGACACCTTGCGGTTTATACATATTGACGGCGTGCGGGTGGAGATACAGGAGGAAGATTGCTTCAGAGCACTGATTGACGGAATAGCACTGCCGTAAACGCAGATGCGCCACGGCGAGCGTGCCATGAAATTTTTGATCCAATTTTTTCAAAAGTTGCCGGGTTCTTAGGGCAGAGCCCTAAGAAAAACGGCGTTTCTTTGCAAAGCTTTCTTTGCGCCAGTAGCGTCAAAGAAAGCGTCTAAATTTTGCGATTAAATAAAAAATCTGTAGATAGTTAGTCTTAAAACTAATTATCTACAGATTTTTTCGCAATAAGAACTTTTATAAATCGGGAAAAGGCTCTTCGCCGCGTTTTCTTTTTTCTTCTATGAGAAACGGATCATATTCGGGGAAACAACACAAAAAGTAGTCACACGCATCGCAACAACACTCAAACCCTTGGTCACCGTTTCCAAGACAAATGTCCGGTTTTCCCGGCGTAAGCTCCACACCGGTAATGTCGATCACTTTTTCAGGTATGTTTTCTTTCATAATAGCCCTCCTATTATCAGCAAAAAAGGTGCATAGCCGAAGCCACGCACCGAAAAACGTAGCTCCATGCTGCGACGCAAACTTTTTTACACTACCATAAACATGGAAAAGCATACAAAAAGGGAGCATACATTTTTGCCAATAGGAAAATGTATACCTACCCCATGTTAACCATGGTAGTGTTGCGTTATTCAGTTTGCGTCGCAAGGATATTATAACATACTCTTAATAATTTGTAAATACCTTTAACAGAAAAAACAGCTATTTAATATTCAGAAGTTGGCAAACGAAAAATCTGTAGGCAGTTAGCTTTAAAACTAACTATCTACAGATTTTTTATTTTGGAAAGAAGATTTAGACGCTTTCTTTGACGCTACTGGCGCAAAGAAAGCTTTACAAAGAAACGCCGTAGGAGAGTTTCGCCTCTGCGGAGGCGACGAGGGCTCCGCGCCCTCGTCCGCGCCAACTTTTGAAAAAGTTGGATCAAAACTTTTCCTGCGCGCGCGCCGTGAAGAAAGGGCAGAGAACGAAAGTTCTCTGCCCTTAGTCTTATTTCTTATTCTTATTCATGACCTGCGCTCTGACCGAGATCGGAAGTCCAAACAGGTTGATAAAGCCCTTGGAATCCTTCTGGTCATACACGTGGTCCTCACCGAAGGTGGCGATCTCCTCGGAGTACAGCGAATAGTCGCTCCATACGCCTGCCTTGATGATATTGCCCTTGTACAGCTTAAGTCTTACCTTACCCGTCACGGTCTCCTGCGTCTTGTCAACAAACGCCGAAAGTGCCTCGCGCAGGGGAGTGAACCACTGACCGTTATACACAAGCTCACCAAAGGTCACCGAAAGCTCCTGCTTCTTGTGCGCGGTGTACTTGTCAAGGCAGATAGTCTCAAGGTAATTGTGCGCCGCATACAGAATGGCTCCGCCGGGTGTCTCATATACGCCACGGCATTTCATGCCCACAAGGCGGTTTTCCACAATGTCCAATAGTCCGATACCGTTGGCACCGCCAACCTTATTCAGCTCAAGGATGATGTCCTTAGCACTCATCTTCTTATCACCCAATGCCACGGGCTTACCCTGCTCAAATTCCAGTGTGATATAAGTAGGTGTGTCGGGAGCATCAATGGGGGAAACACCCATCTCCAAAAAGCCCTTCTTTTCGTACAAAGGCTCGTTGCCCGCATCCTCAAGGTCAAGACCCTCATGGCTCAGATGCCAAAGGTTCTTATCCTTGGAGTAGTTGGTCTCGCGGTTGATCTTAAGAGGTACGTTGTGTGCCTCGGCGTAGTCGATCTCCTCCTCACGGGACTTGATATCCCACTCTCTCCAAGGCGCGATGATAGGCATATTGGGCGCAAAAGCCTTGATAGCAAGCTCGAAACGAACCTGATCGTTGCCCTTACCCGTACAGCCGTGGCAGATGGCGTCTGCCTTTTCCTCAAGTGCGATCTCGGCGATACGCTTGGCAATGATGGGACGTGCGAAGGACGTACCCAGCATGTATTCCTCATAAAGTGCGCCTGCCTTGACGGTGGGAATGATGTAATCATCCACGAATTCGTTGGTCAGATCTTCGATATACAGCTTGGACGCGCCTGTTTTGAGTGCCTTTTCTTCAAGACCCTCCAGCTCGTCCGCCTGACCTACGTTGCCCGAAACGCAAACGACCTCACAGTTGTTGTAGTTTTCCTTGAGCCAAGGAATGATAATAGAGGTATCAAGACCTCCCGAATAGGCAAGGACTACCTTTTTTATGCTTGACTTATCCATTTTTATGTTCTCCTTTGAATAAATATTCATGTGACATGTATTATTATACACCGCTTTGCATCGTTTGTCAAGTCAAATTTTGCACATTTTTTTAGCTTGTTTTGCCAAAAAACACAAAAAATAACCAAAATAGTGAATATTTGAATGAATATTCACTCTCTGCAAGGGGCACAATGACAGTAGAGTGGAAAATTTTATAAACATCCACTTAGCCGTAGCAGAATCGAACAAATAAGGTTTTAAGCGGAAAATATTTGAATATACGGCGGCAAAAATCCTTGTAATATCCCATATTACTGCAGATTTTTGCCTTGCCTATCCGAAATATTTTCTCGCTTAAAACTGCGCGCACCCTACGCGAGCAAATTTTTAGCGGATTTGGTCGGAGCGAGGTGCAGAAAAGTAAGACTTTACAAGCCGAGCTACGGCAAAAGATGCAAAAAATTGCCGCATAGGGCTTGTGTGTTCGGTTCTGCTGCGGCTAGGAAAGGAAATACTTATATGAAAAAAATGACAGTTGCCATGGTATGTGTTTTGGTGTTTTTTCTGGTTCTCGGTCTATTGCCCACCCACGGCGAAGCCGAGATTTACGACAAGGTGGTAAGGCTTCACGTGTTGGCGCAGTCGGACAGCGAGCAGGATCAAGCACTCAAATTAAAGGTGCGTGATGCCGTGCTTGCGTACTGCGCGGACGAGCTTTCGGACTGTGGGACGCGAGCGGAAGCCGAACAGCGACTTTGCGGCATGCTTGACACGCTGACAGAGATCGCCGACGATACCGTGAGAAAAGAAGGTTTTGACTACACCGCTACCGTCACGCTTGGCATGGAGGAGTATCCGCGCAGGCAGTATGACGGGCTTTGCTTTCCCCGTGGGGAGTATTTGTCCCTTCGTGTCATCCTCGGTGAGGGTGAGGGGCAAAACTGGTGGTGTGTGCTGTTTCCCTCGCTGTGTCTTGGTGGAGTGAGTGCCAAGGAACGGGAAAAGGCGTTTGTAAACGCCGGCTTTACGGCGGGACAGTACAAGATCATCACCGAAAGCTCGGGCGTGAGTTACAAGATCAAATTTAAATGCCTTGAATGGTTGCAGGAGCTTCGGGCATAAAAGCAAAAGGTCTGTGTAAGTAGCCTCCCTCCGAGAGGGAGGGGGACCGCCGCGGGGTTCCCCGAAACGAATGAAATGAGTTTTGGGGGTTCGCGCGTTAGCGGTGGAAGGAGCCTGCG
>JAZNDA010000084.1:0-16340 GCA_045587785.1 Eubacteriales bacterium
GGTCGCAGTGATGTGGTGTGTTCCTCCTCACGCGCGAAGCGCACATCACTTCCGAAGGAAACATCACGCACGTAGTGCGCATCACGTTCCGCCTTGGCGGAACACATCGTTGAAAAAAGCACGCCTATGCGTGCTTTTTTCTGGCCTGCCCGAGCGGATTCGAACCGCTGGCCTTCAGAGTCGGAGTCTGACGCGCTATCCAGCTGTGCCACGGGCAGATGTGTTCTATTATTTTATCACATCTGTTTGTAAAAGTAAAGCGTATTTTGCGAATTTTTTCGGTTTTCCCCAAAAAAATAAACGGGGAGGGGATTTTTTTGTGATCTGCAATGTAAAATTTTTCGGGAAAGCCCTTGACAAGGCGCGCTCGTTGTTGTATAATATACCATGTCGCTTTGCGGAAATGGAAAAGTGAGGTGCCTTTATGACGTTGGATATCAAGCCGATGCTTCGCGGAGAAGTTAAGCGCATTGCGGTTGACTACACCCTCGCGCCGCAGGAAATATACGGCGTTACCTTTGAGGGCGAGCTTCACGCCCACGGTGCGGTGACCGACAGCGCGGGCTATATGCGTCTGAGGCTTACGGTCTCGGTGCCCTACATCGCCGAATGTGCCAGATGTCTTGACAGGGTAAGCGGTGAGTTCTCGGAGGTCTTTGAGCGTACGGTGGTCCCTAAGGGAGCAGTGGACGAGGATAAGATCGAGGACAGCGTGGATGAGTACGCGGTGCTGGACGGGGACGGGATGCTGAACGTGGACGGTGAGATCTTGGAGACGCTGGTGCTTCTGTTTCCCAAAAAGATCCTTTGCAGTGAGGACTGCGAGGGACTTTGCCCAAAATGCGGCAAGCCCAAAAAAGAGGGCGATTGCGGCTGTGAATTAAAAGAAATCGACCCGCGTCTTGCGGTTTTGAAAAAATTACTTGACAATTCGGAAAAATAAGTATATAATAAATACCGATATGTGACAAGTTTCAAGGAGGTGTAGTTCAAATGGCAGTACCGAAGAGAAAAGTCTCGGGTGCTCGTAGAGACAAGAGACGTTCGAATAACTGGAAGCTTGATTTGCCGGGCATGATCAAGTGCCCTAAGTGCGGAGCGTATGTTCTCGCACACCGTGTTTGCAAGGCTTGCGGCGCATACAATGGCAAAGAAGTTGTAAAGAAGGACGCATAAGTGTTTGATTTACGCAAAAAATGACTCAATCGGATGCATGACGTATGCATGATTCGATTGAGTTATTTTTGTAAGAAAGGATATTTTACATATGAAGCATAGCAAAATGAGAATAATACGGCTTTTATCGGTGCTTTTGGCGCTTGGCTGTCTGCTTGGCATTTTGGTCGGCTGCGGCGAGAAGGAGCGCGAGGAGGGCGGACTGGATCTGTTGCAGATGAATCTGTCGCCCTACATTGAGCTTGCGCCGTATAAGGGCGTGGCGCACACCTTAGAGGTAGCACCCGTGACCGACGAGGAGGTAGAGCAGTCATTTAAAAGCTTTTTGTCCACGCTTATCACCTTTGACGATTACAGTTTGGATCCCATTTCCCGTCCTACGGTGGAGAATGACTATATTCAGCTTCGATACGTCGGAAAGCTTGACGGCGAGGTGTTTGATGACGGTTCGGCGGAATCCATGTTTATGCTGCTCTCGGAGAATAACGGCTATTTTGATTGGCTGAACGAGGCACTGTACGGCGTAACGCCGGGCGAGACCGTAACCGCGACGGGCAACATGCCCGATGACGAAAGCTACGGCGACCTTGCGGGCAAAGAGGTGGTCTATGAGCTGACGGTGGAGGCCATTTTAAGGCACTATCACCTTGCCGAGCTGACCGAGGAGCTGTTGCTTGAAAAGACGGGCTACCGCACCGAGGAGGAGTATCGCGCTGTACTCCGCGCCGAGCTTGAAACGGCAAAACGGGAGATCGCGCTGGCTGGTATATATCAAACGCTTTGGGACAAGGTGCTGGAGGGATCGACCGTGATCAAGTATCCGCAGAAGCACGTGGATTACTATTACGATTCTTATTACGGCTACTATGAATATTATGCTACGACAAACAACTATTCCGTTGCCACGTTGCTCGCGCAGGCAGGCAAGACCATTGAGGACATCAAGAAGGCGGCAGAGGATTCGGTCAAGGAGGACCTTGTGTACTACGCCATCGTGCAGGCGGAGGGGCTTGAGGTCACCGATGGGGAGTATGCCGAGCGCATAGAGGACTATGCAAAGGCGCAGGATATGGATGTCGCAGAGCTGGAAGAAGCCTACAGCAAGGACTATATCGTGGACTGCATGCTGTATGACGAGATGCTGGCGTTTTTGTTTGAGAACGCGGAGATTACTTACGGTTACGGTGAGGAATAACATTCGGGCATGACGCTTTTTGCATCGACATTGGATCAGATGCCGATGCTTTCAAAGAAAAAGCGTTTATATCCCCAGATCAAATAAAAAATCTGTAGGCAGTTAGTCTTAAAACTAATCACCTACAGATTTTTTAATTGAACAAAATGAGGTCGGGATGCTCTCTGGCGCAGACGGTGAGGGTATACCGCTCGCCGCCGTAGTCCAATATAGCGGTTTCAAACATCACGCCATGCTCTGCGGCAAGCGAAAGGGTGTTTTTTCTCACGAGTGGCGCAAGTCCCACGCCGAGATATTTGCCCAGGGCCTCTTTTTTTGTCCACAGCTCGAAAAAGGTGTCTGCGGCAGCATCGGACTGCGCAAGCGTTTGCTGTTCCCCGTCCGAGAAGTATCGTGCGGCAAGCTTTTGAAGCGAAAGACGGTCGTCATGAACTTGTATATCGATGCCCACCGATGCGTCGCTGATTGCGGCCGCGGCAAGCTCCCCTGAATGGGAGAGGTTGAAGAAGGGAGCATTTGGCGCGTCAAAAAGCGGTCTGCCGAGCGCATCCGCCTTGACGGGGGCATCGGCAGACATTTTCGCCCTCGCGGCAAGAAAAGTCAAAAGCGAAAGCGCCGCGTGCCGCTGTTCATAATTTTTTTTTGATGCTGACGTCAAATAGGTCTCAAGGCTATGCGGCAGCGGCAGTTTGCCACCCGAAATGGGGGCATAGGAATACAAAAGCATGTATTTTTATTTCTAAGGCTTAAGCCCAGCTCATGGTGGTGGGCTTTGCTTCCTCGATCACGATGGGCTTAAGGAATGCCACAGCTTTGCGAAGTCCCTCGTCAATGCTCATCAGGCTGTCCTCGTGCTCAATGGAAAGCACTCTGTCATAGCCCACAAGACGAAGGTTGGAAACAAGGTCTCTCCAATAGGTCTCGCCGTTGCCGTAGCCGACGGTGCGGAACACCCAAGCGCGGTGGATCTCGTCACCGTAGTGCTTGGTGTCAAGCACGCCGTTCTTTGCGGTGTTGTAGGTATCGATCTTGGTGTCCTTGGCGTGAACGTGGTAGATAGCGCCCTCAAGCTCGCGGATAGCGGCAACAGGGTCCATGCCCTGCCAGATAAGGTGCGAGGGGTCAAAGTTTGCGCCGATAACGTCGCCCACAGCCGCGTGGAGCTTTAAGAGCGTTTCGGGGTTGTATACGCAGAAGCCGGGATGCATCTCGAAGGCGATATGGTCTACGTGGTGGCTCTTGGCAAACGCGCCTGCTTCCTTCCAGTAGGGAATAAGCTTCTCATTCCACTGCCAGTCAAGAATGGCAAGGAAGTCCTCGGGCCAGGGGCAGGTCACCCAGTTGGGGTATTTCGAGCCCTCGCTGTCACCGGGACAGCCCGAGAATGTGATCACGGTGTCAACGCCGAGCTTTTCAGCCAGAAGCACCGCGTCGCGGAAGTCAGCATCAAACTGTGCGGCGATGGCCTTGTCGGGGTGAAGGGCGTTGCCGTGTACGGCAAGCGCGCAGATCTGTACGTCATACTTTTTGAAGGTGTCAACAAAGGCATCGAACTTGCCCTTGTCAGCAAGAAGCTCTGCGGGGTTGCAGTGTGCTTTTCCGGGGTAACCGCCTGCACCGATCTCCACGGTGTGAACGCCAAGCCCCGAAAGGATGCTAAGGGTCTCGTCAAGTGATTTTGCGCCGTAAAGGTTGGCAAGAACGCTGAGTTTCATAATTTTTTCCTCGCTTTATCTTGAAAATTCGATCTACACTTATATCATACCTTGTTTTGGTGATTTTTTCAAGGGGGTTATGCAATTTTTTTGGTTTCGGTTGAAATTTTTCTGCGTTTGTGCTATACTGTAGGACAGTAATAGGTGACCAAGGGCTCTGCCCTTGGATCCCGCCACCTAAAAAAGGTGGACGAAAACCTTCATGGCTTTGATTTTACAAAGTCATTTTGCACCCGTCTGCGACGGGTGGCATCGCGCGTAGCCGACACAAAGACAAAGAAAGCTTGCTTTCTTTTCTTTTGTGCGGCTCGCGCTAACCGGGAATCTTTTTAAGATTCTCGGTTACAAAATGACGCGATATTTTATCAAACCAATTCAGCAAAAGTTTTAGTCAAGTTTTTTTAAAAACTTGCGGGGTTTGGGGCGGCGCCCCAAGCGTTCTCTTGCTTTAAGCGTGTTTCGGATAGATATATTATGAATTTTTCGGATTTATAAGGAGAGAGTTATGGCAACCATCAGAGAGCAGTCATTGCAAAAGCATTATGAGTGGAAGGGCAAGATCGAGGTGGTCTCGCGCTGTCCCGTTACCACCAAGGAGGAGCTGTCCCTATCGTACACGCCTGGGGTGGCGGAGCCTTGCCTTGAGATACAGAAGGACCCCGACAAGTCGTACGAGCTGACAAGAAGAAGCAACCTTGTCGCGGTGGTCACCGACGGCACGGCGGTGCTTGGTCTTGGCGACATCGGCCCCGAGGCAGGCATGCCCGTAATGGAGGGCAAGTGCGCGCTGTTTAAAGCATTTGCGGACGTGGATGCCTTCCCCATTTGCCTTAAGACCAAGGACGTGGATGAGATCGTGCGTACGGTGTATCTGATGTCGGGCAGCTTTGGCGGCATCAATTTGGAGGATATCGGCGCGCCCAGATGCTTTGAGATCGAAAAACGCCTGAAGGAAATTTGTGATATTCCCGTGTTCCATGACGATCAGCACGGCACCGCCATCGTATTGGCGGCGGCACTGATCAATGCCCTTAAGGTAGTGGGAAAGAAGATGGACGAAGTCCGCGTAGTCATAAACGGCGCAGGCTCGGCAGGCATTGCCATCGGTAAGCATCTTTTGAATTTGGGTGTGAAGCATCTTATTATGGTCGACCGCTTTGGCGTGATCGCGCGCGATACGGAAGGCCTTAGCGATGCGCATAGGGAAATGGCAGGGATGACCAATGAGGGATGTTTGCACGGTACGCTTGCCGATGCCATGAAGGGCGCGGACGTGTTTGTGGGCGTGTCGGCACCTGGTATCGTGTCAGGTGACATGGTGCGCTCCATGGCGAGCGACGCCATTGTGTTCCCCATGGCAAATCCCACCCCCGAGATCATGCCCGACGAGGCACTGGCGGCGGGCGCGAGAGTGGTTGGTACGGGGCGTTCGGATTTCCCTAACCAGATCAATAACGTGCTGGCGTTCCCCGGTATCTTCCGCGGTGCGTTGGACTGCCGCGCAAGATGCATCAATGAACAGATGAAGGTGTCGACCTCCATGGCGCTGGCGGCACTTATTCCCGAGGAGGAGCTGAGGGAGGATAACATCATCGCTCCCGCGCTGGATAAGCGTGTGGCTAAAGTGGTCGCCGAGGCGGTCATCCGTGCGGCAAGAGAGACAGGCGTGGCGAGAATATAGAGAAAGAGAAAGACCCCACAGACTATAGTCGGTCTGTGGGACTTTTGGATAACGAAACCCCCGCCAAAGTGAACCAAATGGGGTTCACTTCACTAAGCCGGTGGTTCGATAAAGACTTTTGCCGTTTGTCCGTCTTGACAAACAGCGGAAAATGTGGTAAAATTTTGCCATGATCTTAGGGTGACAGTAGACCTACTGTCACCCTAAGAGAACCATGAGGGTTCTATCCAAAAGAAAAGAGGGCAAGTAAATGTTTGACGCAGTAAAGACCACAAACGAGTGTGTGGCTTGGATTGTAGATTTTTTTGAAAAGAACGGAAAGGGCTGTAATGCCGTGGTTGGCATCTCGGGCGGTAAAGACAGCTCAGTGGTTGCGGCACTTTGCGTAAAAGCACTGGGCAAGGAGCGCGTGGTCGGCGTGTTGATGCCTTGCGGCGTACAGGGGGATATCGATTGTGCGTATGATCTGGTCGATCACCTTGGCATCCGTCGCTATGAGGTCAACATTAAGGACGCCATTGAGGGGATCAAAAAAGCTTTTCCGAAGGAGCTTGAAATGACCGAGCAGGCGGCGAACAATCTGCCGCCGAGAGTTCGCATGTCGGTGCTTTATGCCGTGTCGCAGTGCCTTGGCGGACGCGTGGCAAATACCTGCAATCTTTCGGAGGATTACGTGGGATATTCCACGCGCTACGGTGACTCGGCAGGCGATTTCAGTCCGCTTTCAAGGCTGACGGTAGACGAGGTCAAGCAGATCGGCAGAGTGCTGGGGCTTCCTGCCCATCTTGTGGACAAGGTGCCGATTGACGGGCTTTGCGGCAAGACCGATGAGGATAATCTCGGATTTACTTATGCCGAGCTTGACCGCTATATCCGCACGGGCGAGATCAAGGACATGGACAAAAAGGCACTCATTGACCGTAAGCACGTTATGAATCAGTTTAAGTTGGAGCTAATGCCTTGTTTTGAACCGAATATCTGACGATAGGCTGACAGGATTTCTTACACCGAAAAGGGTGCGGATATTTTGCTTTGAGAATAATTTACGGCGGCAGACCTTTTGGTCTCCCGCCGTATGTTTGTTTTGGTTTTTAACATTTAGTGAGGAAGCTCTCTGTTTTCGGGTTGATCTTTGTCATCATCCTCGCCGTCTGCCTCCACGGTATTACGCCTTTCTTCTTCCTCTCTGAGCTTTTCGGCGCGTGCGCGGTTTTGCTCTTCGCTGCGGCGTTTTTTCTCGTCCGCCATCGCATCCAGCTCCTCGGGGGAGACATCACCCTCCATTGCCGCCTTGAACTGCTCGGCGTCCATGGTCTCACGTGTCAGAAGGTACTGCGCCACAAATTCAAGCTTATCCTTGTGTTCGGTCAGGATCTCGCGGCACTTTTTGTAAGCTCTGTCAATGAGCTCTCTGATCTCATCATCGATCTGTGCGGCGGTCTTTTCGGAATAATTCTGTCCCGAGCTGAAATCTCTGCCAAGGAACACCTCATCGCTGGAGTGCTCCGAACCGTAAAGCACGGTGCCCAGCTTTTCGCTCATGCCGAAACGGGTGACCATCTTTCTTGCCGTGGCGGTTGCCTGCTGAATATCGTTTGAAGCGCCCGTGGAGATGTCATCCATCACAAGCTCCTCGGCAACTCTGCCACCAAGCGACCATACGATAGATTCAAACATCTGGCTCTTTGAGCGGCACATGGTATCCTCGGTGGGTACGCTGACCGTTACGCCGCCCGCGTTGCCCGCGGGGATCACGGTGATGACCTTGACGGGGTCGGTATGCTCGCAGTAATAGGAGGACACCGCATGGCCCGCCTCATGGTAGGCGACCAGCTTATTATCGTGCTCATTGCGTACGCGTGCCCTTTTCTGCGGACCCAAGATCAGCTTCATAAAGGAATCGTTGATCTCGTCCATGCCTATGAGGGTCTTTGCACGCTTTGCCGCAAGCAGAGCGGCTTCATTCAAAAGGTTGGCAAGGTCTGCGCCCGTAAAGCCAACGGTGGTCTGTGCCACCTTGTGGAAGTCCACGTCGGGCTCCATGGGCTTCTTTCTTGCGTGAACGTGAAGGATGGCTTCACGTCCGCGGATATCGGGGTAATTGACCGTAACACGGCGGTCAAAGCGGCCCGGACGGAGAAGGGCAGGGTCAAGGATATCGGGGCGGTTGGTTGCCGCAATGACGATAATACCCTCATGCGAGCCAAAGCCGTCCATTTCCACCAGTAGCTGGTTGAGCGTCTGTTCGCGCTCATCGTGTCCGCCGCCGAGACCCGCACCGCGGTGTCTGCCGACGGCGTCGATCTCATCGATAAAGATGATGGAGGCATCAAATTTTCTTGCATTATCAAACAGGTCACGCACTCTCGATGCACCCACACCGACGTACATTTCCACGAAATCCGAACCCGAGATCGAGAAGAAGGGGACGTCCGCTTCGCCCGCAACCGCCTTGGCAAGCAATGTCTTACCCGTGCCTGGAGGGCCTACAAGCAGGACACCGTGGGGAATCTTCGCGCCAAGCGCGGTGAACTTTTTGGGGTCCTTCAAAAATTCGACCAGCTCTTGCAGTTCTTCCTTTTCCTCGTCAGCACCCGCAACGTCCGCAAAGAGAACCTTGTTCTTGTCGCTGTTCGGCATTTTCACTCTTGCCTTGCCGAATGAGTTCATTTTGCCGCCCTTGCCGCCCATGGACTGTCTCATGGCGAACACCCAAAGGAAGATGAACACACCGATGATCAGAACGTAAGGTAAAAGACTTACCCACCATGGGAAGGAGGTCTGCGGCTCATATTCGTACTCGGTGAGATTATTGTTGGAAGCGATATAATCTTCAAGATCGGTATGGAACAGCTCCAGCGAACGAAGCTGATAGCCGATCTCTTTTATCTTGCTTTCATCATAAGCAGTAACAACACCGTTTTCGTCAAACGTGGCAGTGTCCTTATCCACCACCTTCATGGTCAGATAGAAATTCTCATCCACGCGGAAGGACACGACCATGTCGGCCTTGAAATGATCCACGATATCGCTGTACAGCATTTTTTCAGCCTTGGTCTGACCGAAAAACGTCGAAACCGAAAAGACGATAACGAGGATCAGAGCGATATAAAAAACGATTACCTTAAGGTTACCCTTCATTCTTATTCTCCTTGATTAGTATATACTTCAGGCTTCAAAATACCGACATACGGGAGAGCGCGGTATTTTTCGTCATAATCCAAACCGTACCCGACCACGAATTCATCGGGGATCTGCACACCGCAATAGTCTGCCTCCAAGGGGACCACACGTCTTGAGGGTTTATCAAGGAGCGTACAGATCTTGACGCTGTGCGCGCCGCGTTCCGCCAAGTGCTTTTTGAGCTTGGAGAGTGTGTTGCCACTATCCACGATATCTTCAACCACAAGAATGTCAAGATCACGGATGTCCTCTCTGTTGAGGTCGAGCGAGATCTTCAGAGGTCCTTTTGAGACCGTTTCCGAGCCGTAGGAGGACACCTTCATAAAGTCAAGCTCAAGAGGCAGGTCGATCTTTCGTATGAGGTCGGATGTAAAAATAAGAGAGCCCTTTAATATGGAAAGAATTAAAAGCTTGCGGGGGGAATCCTTATAGTCGCGCGTGATGCCCTCGGCAAGACGTGTCACGATATCCCCGATCTCCTTTTCGCTAAGAAGCACTTGTTTTACGTCCTTGTCAATATGTGTCATAGCAATGCCTTTCTTTAGGGCTTTCGATATCTACTGCTACCCTAATCAGTAATAGAGTGTAAGACGGAGCGCACCATCTCCCTCCGAACCGTCGCGCACGGCGATAGACGGCACCCAGAGGATACCGCCCCGATCGCAGACCAGCGGAAGCATGTCGCGCAGATGGGGGGAAAGTGCTGCTTCATTCTGAAGCTTTCTGAGTTTTTTATGCATGCCGTGCACAAGGACAGTATCCCCTGCGCGGCGAGTCCTTATATAAAGACCGTTTTTTATTGTATCAGAATTTATTTTGATTGTTGTTGCGTTTTTGTAAATATTTTTTGCGGAAAACCGTTTTTCATGCGGATTTTCTTCACTGTCAAGCAACATGAGCATATCGCCGTCATAAAGCGACGTTGCGCCAAGCGGCAGCGCGGTGGCACTCATGGGTGTTTTTTGGCTTTTTTTCTCGGTTTTTGGCATCAGTCTGCCGTTTTCCACGGTTGCGCATCTGCCGTCTGACAGATTCCACGAAGAATGTGGTGTTTCGTTTTGCGCAAGTGCCATCAGCTGTTTGCGGTTTTTAAGGGACAGTGGCGGCTCCCCGAACATCAGTGCAAGAACGCGGCTTGAAACAGCCGACGGCAGTGCACATAAGTCTTTGACTGACACACCTTCCCCGTCTTGCGATTGCGCTCTCAGAAAATCCTTCGCCATATCCGAAAGGCACGCCTCGTCCTCGGACAGTGTATGACACAGTGAGGAGATATGCGAAAGCACTTCGGAGTTTACCCCCACAAGCTCGGGCAAGACCCTATGTCGGATGCGGTTGCGCGTATAGGCGACGTCGCTGTTGGTCGCATCGGTGACGTAGGAAAGCCCGTTCTGTTCGCAGTAATCCAGAACGTTCTGTTTACTGACCCCGAGAAGGGGACGAATGAGCACACCGCCGCCAAACGGGCGGACGGGTGGAATGCCGCACATGCCCGACAGACCCGTGCCGCGCGCCATACGAAACAGAAGTGTTTCGGCATTATCGTCGGCATTGTGGGCGGTGGCGAGAATGGGAATGTCATGCTCACGCATGATCTTTTCAAAAAACTCATAGCGCACCCCTCTTGCCTGTTCCTCTATGCCAAGATGATTTTTCTCGGCGAGCGCGGGGACGTCCTCTTTCAAAAGATAGAAGGGAAGACCTGCCTCTTTGGCAAGCGTTTTGCAAAATATACTGTCCCTCTCGGAAGCTTCACCGCGGATACCGTGATCCACGTGCGCCAGTGAAAGCGGTGCGCCGTACTCAAGCAGCATATGCAAGAGCGCCCTTGAATCCGCGCCGCCCGAAAGCGCCAGCAGAATGGGGGTGTCTTTTGGCATGCCCGACAGCGTATGGGGCAGAGTAAAGCCGTTCATCATTGCGGTTCGGACAGACTGTCGTCTGCCTTGGTGATAAACTTGGTGTAGCGGCCGATCCATCCCATCTCCACCGTGCCCGTTGAGCCGTGGCGGTTTTTCTGGATGATGACCTCGGCGATGCTGGCATCTTGCGAATTGGCATCGGTCTTATAATATTCGTCACGGTACAAGAACATGACCACGTCAGCGTCCTGCTCAATGGCACCCGAGTCACGAAGGTCGGAAAGCATGGGCTTTTTGTCGGTACGGGATTCGGGTCCGCGGGAGAGCTGTGCACAGCAGATAACGGGGACGTTGAGCTCCTTTGCCATCAGCTTTAAAGAACGGGAGATCTCCGAGACCTCTTGCACACGGTTTTCGTTTTTGCTGTCGCTTTGCATGAGCTGGAGATAGTCGATGATCACAAGACCGAGATTTTTCTCGCGTCTGAGTTTTGCCTTCATACCCGTGACCGTAATGCCCGTGGTATCGTCGATCAGAATGTCACAGCCTGCAAGCTTAGAGGAAACAGAGGCAAGCTTGTCCCAGTCCGCTTTTTCCAGCTTGCCGCTTCTGAGCGCCGTGGAATCCACCATAGCCTCACTGGAAAGCACACGCGACACAAGCTGTTCGCAGGACATTTCCAGCGAGAAGATACACACGGTCTTTTTTGTCTGAAGCGCCACGTTGGTACCGATATTGAGCACAAAGCTGGTTTTTCCCATACCGGGACGGGCACCCACCAGAACAAGGTCACTGTTACCCATACCGACCAGCATTTTATCAAGTCCCGAAAAGCCAGTTTTGGTACCCTGAACCTCGTCGGGGTGTTCCTGCAGATCACGCAGATGCCCGTGGACGTCCACAAGCACCTCGCGGATATGACGGAAGGTCTTGGTCTCGCGACCCTCGGCAATGGCGAAGATCTTACTCTCCGCGGCGTCAAGGATGTGCGTGACCTCGTCCTGCTCGCTGTAGGCGGTCTCGGTGATCTCGGCGCATACGGCAATGAGCTGTCTTAGGACGCTTTTTTCCTTGACGATCTTGGCGTAGTCCTTGACGTTAAGCGCACTGGGTACGATCTCACAAAGTGTTTTGAGATATTCCTCACCGCCCGATTTGTCATAGATACCTTTTTTGACCAGCATGTCGATCAGCGTGACCACGTCGATCTCGCTGTTGGTCAAGAAAAGCTCGTGCATGGCAAGATAGATCTGGGTATGCTCCGAGATGTAAAAGTCCTCCGCGCGAATGACGTCGGCAACCTGATTGAGCGAGGTGGGGTCGATCATGATCGACGCGAGAAGCGACTGCTCCGCGATCAGCGGAAACGGCAGCTTTTTGGTGAATTCTTCATTCATGGTGTAATATCCTTTCGGAGGGGATTATTCGCTGACAAGCAGATGGATCTTACCGGTTACTTCGTTGTAAAGCTTGACCTCAAGCTCAAATTTTCCGAATGTCTTGATGGGCTCGGGTACGCTTATTTTGCGTTTGTCAATGTCAATGGAGAAGTCCTTCATCAATGTGTCGGCGATGTCCTTGGGTGTGATGGCGCCGTACAGTCTGCCGTCGGCACCGCTCTTGCCCTTGATCTTGACCAGAACGGTGTCAAGCTTTGCGGCGATGTCTTTTGCCTGTTGTCTTTCTACCTCGATCTTATGCAGACGCGACGCCTCCTTGTTCTTTGCTTCGTTGACAGCCTTGGCGTCAGCGGGAATGGCAAGCTTTTTGGGGAACAAAAAATTTCTGGCGTAGCCGTCCGAGACCTCAATGATCTGATCTTTTTTTCCTTGGCTTTTTACGTCCTGTGTAAGTATAACTTTCATGATGTTTTCCTTTCGTATTTTATCTCTTCGATACGTTTTTATCCTGCCTTTTGGTCCAGATAGTCATCAATGGCACCTCTGAGGCGGAGAAGGGCTTCCTTCATGTTTTTGATCGGAAGGCGTGCGCCTGCGAGGTTGTAGTGTCCGCCGCCGCCGATGCGCTCTAAGATCAGCTGTACGTTGATACTGCCGTCCGAACGGGCGGAAATGTGAATGGCATCCTCAATGACCACAAGGGCAAAGGAGGCTGACACGTTTTTAATGGTGAGCAGCTTGTCTGCGGTCTTGGAGGCGGCAATGCGGTCGCCCTCGGTGTTGTTTGTGCCGGGGCTTGTGGAAATGGCAATGCGTTTTCTGTAGAGCTTGAGCTCGGAGAATTTCGCCTCGGCGTTAAAGTCCTCAAGATCGGCGTTAAAGAAGCTGCTCGCAATCTCGGCGTTTCCGCCCTCGCCACGCAGATACAGCGCTGCCGAGAAGGTACGGGTACCTGTGGAGCGGGTAAAGTTCTTGGTATCCACCATTACGCCCGACAAAAGCACCGTGGCTTCTTCCTTCAGAAGTGTGCCCATGGGCAGACTTTCCTCAAGAATTTCCGCAACCAGCTCGGATGCGGAGGAGGCGGACGGGTCGATGTAGGCAATCAGAGGTGTGTGTGTGAACTCTGCGGTCTTACGGTGGTGGTCAATGATCGCTACGTTCGGAACGCTCTGTGCGATGGAGGGCTCTTCTAAGATCGAAAAGTTGTTGGCATCCGCGATGATAAGCAGTGTATCCGAGCGAATGAGGTCCATGCCCGAGGCGGCATCCACGAAGATATCGGCGTAAAGCTCATTTTCAAGAAGTGCCGCGGAGCAATCTTTGAAATTGTCATTGTTTTTGTCCACAATGATCCTTGGCTTGACACCGCAATGCATGCAAAGACGGGCAAGACCGACGCAAGAACCGACAGAGTCAAAGTCGGGGTTGCGGTGTCCCATAATAATGACGTTGCCAGAGGACGCAATGAGATTCAGAAGCTGTCCCGCGATCACGCGTGCGAGTACCTTGGTCTTTTTCTGAATATTTTTGGTTCGTCCGCCATAGTACTCCAGACCACCCACGTTACGGAGAGCCACCTGGTCACCGCCGCGTTGCAGTGCCATATCCAGTGCCGTACGCGCGTTTTGCTCGCGCTCCGCCATGGTCTCGCCCAGTGCCGAGATACCCATGGATACCGTGATCGGCATACTGCTGTCGCCAAGGCGAATCTCATGCACCTGATCCAGAATGGAAAACTTATCCTTGACGCATTTTTCCAGCATGTCATGGGAGAATACGAAAATATACTTGTCTCTGTCGTATTCGCGTACTAAGGCGTGAAGCTCCTCTGCCCATTTTTTGAGCACCGATTCGGCTTGATTTGCCGCTTCGCGGCTGCTGACGCGCACATACTGTGCCAGCTCGTCAAGGTTGTCCAGCACAACGTAAGCCACAACGGGCTGCTGTCCCGTGTAGCGGTTCAACAGCTCATAGTAATCTGTGATATTGGAAAACAAAGACATGTAGTAGTTTTTACCTGCCACGCGAAGCTCATAGCTTTGCACGTGGAATGTGCGATCCTCTATCTGCGTGACGTGGCCGCTCTGGGCATCGTCCGACAGGTTGCCCGCGCTCTCATTTGTCAGTGTGCCGGAGGTCGCCAGCTTTTCGGGCAAGATCTGGCTGAAGTCACTCAGATTGATGCCAAACAGAGAATGGCGGCGATCCACCATATCCGAAAAGCCTTGATTGTACCAGATGATCTTGCCGTCGGAATCGGTAATGACAACGGGAAGCTCGATATTCTGTATGGTATGCGCCATGACCGTACTCATGGCGACGGCTTCCTTTTTGTGAAGATTTTTGCGTGATTTGGTCCGCTCGCGTCTGAAAAACGCAAACAGCGCAGCGGCAACGTAAAGCAAGAGGAATATGACGCCGATGACATCGTGCGGAACGCTGCTGATGGTGCAAAGGATGGTGTACAGTGATAAAAGCAGGATGCCAAGTAAAACGCAAAGCCTGAAAAGCAGGGTAGAGCTGATTTCAGTATGCAGACGGTTTGTGGGTTTCATTGTGAAGTCTCCTTTCATGGGATTCTTACTCGCGGTCTTTTGCAGTCCATCTTTCGGTGCGAAGCACGGCGATGGCGCCGACAAAAGCGAGAACAGTGGGGATCAAAGAGAAAAACCAAAGGGACATGACGAGGATCAAAACGGGAAAGCAACCGCCGCGCCGCCTAAAGGAGGCGAGCAGGCTCAGAAAGCCGCACGCGGCAAGACCGGGTTGCAAAATGACAAACAGATTGAGTGCCGTGACAAGGGCTATGCCCACCCCGTCCGAATCCCCGATCGGCAAAAGGGAAAGAAGAAAGCTAAGCAAAAAGAGGATGGCGGAAACCGCGCTCATGCGGAATCCTAAACACTTCTTTGGCAACGGGGTGTTCGGAAATTGCGAGCTTCTGAGCGTGACTGTGATCAGACAGCCGAGGTATGCGATCAGCTCTACCGCGACGATCAGGATGGCGGGAAGCAACCTCAGCATAGAATTGATGACGCCGTGAACGTCTTCCTCGCCGATGTTACCCACGTGCTCGGGCAGATTCACAGCGTCGGACGTTCTGAAAAATTCCTCGGTCACCACATCTCTGAACTGTGTGACGGTTTGTTCGATCAGCTCTTTTGTAAGAACAGTGCCGCTTGGAACCAGTGTAATATACAGAAAAACCACGGTGATCACACAAAGCACCGCCGCCACTGCGGCAACGGCACCCGTGCGCGTGAGTTTGCACCTCATGGCGATCGCCGAGGTGACGGCGACGGGGACAAGAATCAAGACCCACAGTGCCTGCATGGAATTATCCGTGACCACCCAAACCAAAAGATAGGACAGCACGGGGATGGCTATGACGATGGGCAGACGCACGGTGTGAACGGCAAAGCCGCCAAAGCCGATAACGGCAACGGTGCAGAGCAGGATGGGCATAAGTGCGGAGCTTTCCGCGCCTGCAAAGGCAAGCAGACAAGGCAGGATGGAAAGAACCGTAACCAGCCGTGAGCGCACGGCGACAAAAAGCAAAAGGACAAAGACGACTACCACCATGTATCGGCAGAGCACCACCTCGGTAAAGGCAAAAAAGCTCAAAAAGAATACGAGGGAAAGAGCCAGAAGCAAAGACGCGCCCATAGGCAACCGCAGGCGTGCAGGGGTATTTTTCTCATTCATGCGTCTCACTTCCTTCCTACATTTTCATCAATATTACAATAGTATACCATAATTTTGCAGTTTTGTAAACACTCAAATGCGATGGTTTTGTGATTTTTTCGGAAAACTTTTGCTTATTTTATAAAAAACGTGAAAAAAGTAAAAAAATTTCACAAAACCTCTTGCGAAAAGAAAAAAAGTGTGATATACTATGTTAGGTTATGAGAGTGGGCTTCGGTCCACTCTTAATTATTGCAACGGAGTAGGATTATGGGTACAAATTCAAAAAACGTAGCAAGTACGGTCAGGGAGCTTATTCTCCCCGTGGCAGAGGAATTTGGGTATCTTCTTTGGGACGTGGAATACGTCAAGGAGGGTGCCAAGATGATCTTAAGGATCACCATTGACAAAGAGGACGGCATCAATATCGAGGACTGCGAG
>JAZNDA010000085.1:0-7408 GCA_045587785.1 Eubacteriales bacterium
GAGCCTGAATTTTCAGTGCTTTATGGCACTTGGCTCACTTGCAAAGTCCACACTTGGCGGCGTTCGCCAAGCACCAAAATCATCAGAAAATTAAGGCTCGAGGGTCTATGAGTTTTGAAAGAGCAAATATTGAGGATAGGCGAGGTAAATTTTCGCAGCAATATGAGGATATTGCAAGGAAATTTACTAAAGCATATACCAATATTTGCCTTTCAAAACCGAGTTCGGATTATTCCCTCTTGCCTACAGGGCTAACCTTCGTCAGACCCGTTTTGTATTGTAAAATCGGAGTGATACTCTGCTTTGAGTATCACGCCGATTTATTATTTAAATATGATGATAGCCAAGATCAAACGCTTTAAGATTAACGTCAAGGAACTTTTCGGGAACCGTTGTCTTAATGGTCTCCACCCATTTTTCATACGCGATATCGGTGTTCTTTGCCATAAGTCCGATCAGAACCACGTTGACTGCCTTGATGTTCCCTGCCTGCTTGGCAAGAGAAAGTGCGTCCACCACCGTAACGTCCATCTCTGCCTTCAGCTTGTTCTCGATATCCTTCGGATACTCGGCGGCACCCGTAATAACGGGCATGGGTGCCATTGCCTGGGAGCCGACGATCATCTTGCCGCCCTTTTTCAGATACGGCATGGCGCGGTATGCCTCCAGCATTTCAAACGCCAGAATAATATCCGCTTCACCCTTCCCGATCACAGGAGAATACACCTTTTCGCCGTATTTAACATAAGTAACCACGCTTCCGCCTCGCTGGCTCATGCCATGCACCTCGGAAACCTTAACGTCGTACCCTTCGGTAATCACCGTGTTGCCCAGGATCCTGCTGGCAAGGAGCGTTCCCTGACCTCCCACGCCGACAATCATAATACTTTTCGTCATATTCGCACTCTCCTTAGTCTTTCTTTTCAATGGCACCGAACGGGCAGACGTTCACGCAAAGTCCGCAGCCGTTACACTGGTTGGGGTCAATGCGTATTCCGTCTTTGGTGCTTGTGATGGCGGGACAGCCCAGCTTCATGCAAAGCTTGCAGTTGCGGCACTTATCCGTGACCTCACAGTGTCCGCTGTATTTGACGGTCTTAAGAAGTGCGCAGGGACGCTGTGCGATAATGACCGACGGTGCCTCGCGCTCCACTTCCTCCTTAACCACCTTTTCAAAATTCTTCACGTCAAACGGATCCGCAACCACCACGTGTTCAATACCCACTGCATGGCAAAGTGCCAAAAGATCCACCTGCTTTGTGGGCTCCTTGCGGATGGTAAAGCCTGTTGTGGGGTTATCCTGATGTCCCGTCATACCCGTGATGGAGTTGTCCAGAATGATCACGGTATTATTGCCCTTATTATAAACGATATCGATAAGTCCCGTGATACCCGAGTGCATAAAGGTAGAGTCACCAATGACCGAGACCAGCTTTTTATTGAATTCTGCACCGCGCGCCTTTGCCATACCGTGCGCCGCGCTGACCGATGCACCCATGCAAATGGTGGTGTCAACACTGGCAAGCGGAGCGACCGCGCCAAGTGTATAGCATCCAATGTCACCGCTGACCACAAGTCCAAGCTTTT
The DNA here is from genome assembly GCA_045587785.1 of Eubacteriales bacterium. GTDB lineage: Bacteria > Bacillota > Clostridia > Oscillospirales > CAG-272 > RGIG8775. The sequence goes on from JAZNDA010000085.1 coordinate 1,588, forward strand.
TCAAAACGTAGAAGGTGCCTCTGTGAGGACATCCTGCACACATAACGGGAGGTCGCACGGGGATGGTCTCACTCGGGACGGAATAGGGTTTTTCGCCCTCATCAAAGACAGCCCCAGCGATCATGGCGGGGGTATATTCACCCAAAAGTGTGAACACTTCCTTACCGATCACGTCAAGACCGAGAACACGGCAATGCTCCTCGATAAAGGGGTCTGTCTCCTCAATGACAAAGACCTTCTTACAGCCTGCGGCAAACTTTTTGAGGGCCTCTGACGGCATGGGATATGCCATGCCCAGCTTGAAGTAGTTCACTCTGTCACCAAGAGCCTCTTTGGCATACATATAGGAGATACCCGAGGTGATCACACCGATATCCGAGCCGTTATCCTCGACAGTATTGAGCTCAGTGGTCTCCGCATATGCCGCCAGATCGCACATTCTCTTTTCAACGTCCACGTGACGCTTGATGGCGTTAGCAGGCATCATAACGTATTTGCCGATATTCTTCTCATACGGTTTCAGCTCATCATGCTCTCTCTCACCAAGCTCCACAAGGCTTTGCGAGTGCGAAACACGGGTGGAAAGGCGGACAAACACGGGGGTATCGAATTTTTCGGAGATCTCATACGCCATTTTGGTGAAGTTCAAGCACTCCGATGAATCCGAAGGCTCAAGCATGGGGATCTTCGAGGCCTTTGCATAGTGACGGGAATCCTGCTCGTTCTGAGAAGAGTGCATACCCGGATCATCCGCCACGCAGAAAACAAGTCCTCCGTTAACGCCTGTATAACTCACCGTAAACACAGGGTCAGCCATGACGTTCAGTCCCACGTGCTTCATGCAGGACATGCTTCTCGCACCGCCGATCGAAGCACCGATCGCCACCTCGGCAGCAACCTTTTCATTGGGTGCCCATTCAACGTAAATTTCATCGTATTTTACAATATTTTCCGTAATTTCGGTGCTGGGCGTTCCTGGGTACGAGGACACCACGCGCACGCCTGCTTCGTAAGCACCCTCTGCCACCGCCGCATTTCCGAGTAATAACTTCTTCATGATGTATCTTTCCTTTCTCAAATTTCGTTTTGCTTTGCCACAAGACTTCCGCCACAATAGATCTCCCGAAGCTTAGGCTTTTCGATCTTACCCGTGGGATTTCTCGGCACGTCCGCAAAAATGATCTTGCGAGGTCTCTTGTATCTGGGCAGCTCTGTACAGAAAGCATTCAGCTCCTCTTCGGTAAGGCTCAAGCCCTCCTTCAGTTCTACGATAGCCGCCGCCGCTTCGCCCAGACGCGCGTCGGGCACACCGATCACGGCGCAGTCCTTAACGGCATCATGACGTCTCAAGAAATTTTCGATCTGAACGGGATACAAATTCTCACCGCCCGAAATGATAACGTCCTTCTTTCGGTCGACCAGATAGATGAAGCCGTCCTCATCCTCCTCTGCCATGTCGCCCGTATACAACCAGCCGTCATGGATAGAATCCGCCGTTGCCTTTTCGTCCTTATAATAACAAAGCATCACGCCGTTGCCCTTTACCGCAAGCTCACCGACCTCGCCGCGGGCAACGTCATTGCCGTTCTCATCAACGATCCTTGTCTGCCAGCCGTAGCCTGCTTTTCCAATGGCACCGACCTTATGTATATTCTCCACACCAAGGTGTACGCACCCCGGGCCTATCGATTCACTCAGGCCATAGTTGGTGTCATACTGATGATGCGGAAAACGCTCCTTCCAGCGTTTGATCAAGCTGGGCGGAACAGGCTGAGCACCAATGTGCATCAGACGCCATGTGTCAAGATCATATTTGCTCATGTCAATATCACCGTTATCAATGGCATCCAATATATCCTGCGCCCACGGCACAAGAAGCCAAACGATACTGCACCGTTCATCCGACACCGCCTTGAGGATCCATTCGGGCTTGACCCCCTTCAGAATGACCGCCTTACCACCCACGTAAAAGCTGCCGAACCAGTGCATTTTCGCACCCGTGTGATAAAACGGAGGGATACAAAGGAATACGTCATCCTTGGTTTGCGAGTGATGATTTTGCTCGGTCTGTGCCGCCTGCGTCAAGCTCTTGTGCGCATGAATGATAGCCTTGGGGAAGCCCGTGGTACCCGAGGAGAAATAAATCGCCGCCTCATCGTCCTCTGTCAGTGCGATCATGGGATTCTTTGCCGTGCAATACGTAACCAGCTTATCATAGCTTTCCGCAAAGGTGGGACAATCGTCACCTACGTAGAAAAGGCTCTTCACCATAGGCATACTGCCGCAGATCTCCTCCACGCGTCCGATAAATTCGGGACCGAACACCATCATGGATACGTCGGCAAGGGTCACACAGTATCTGATCTCCTCTGCGGTATAGCGGTAATTGAGCGGCACGGCAAGCGCGCCCGTTCTCAGAATACCGAAATAAATGGGAAGCCATTCAAGGCAGTTCATCAGAAGTATCGCGACCTTGTCACCTTTTTTTACACCGCGGCTCAGAAGAAGATTGGCAAAACGGTTTGCCTTCGCATCGAATTCCTTCCAGGTCATTTCACTGCGGAGAGAGTCCTCATTTCCCCTCTCAATCAGTGAATAATCCTTCCACGTCACGCGCTTTCTCTCGCTGTCCTCTACGGGTACCAGCTCAACGAGTGCAACGTCGTCGGGAAATTCTGTGGCATTTCTTGTTAATATGTCTGTAATCGGCATGATCTTACTCCTTGTCGGTATTGAATATAAATGAAATGTGCTCTGCACTCGGTTTTTTGGTAAACAGGCTGACAATCGGCACCGTGACAAAAGAAACTGCCATTGCGATCACGCCCATTTGAGGTGCAAGACTTACTGCTGATGCAAAACCTTTTGTAATCGAGATGATAACGGTTGGCAAAAGGACGCCGGCAAAGCCCGCAAGCATGCCTGTCCACGCGCCCACTTTGGTGACCTTTTTGGAAAAGATGCCCCAGATATACGCACCGATAAAGCATCCCGAAACCGTTCCCCACGAGAACGACATGATATTGACAATAATAGAAATATTACTGCTGGCGAAAAGGAACGAAAGCGCAACGAACAAGAAGCAAAGTCCTCTTGTAAGTCTCATCTGATTTTTCGGCTTGACCTCCTTCTTAAAAGCAGGAAGCAGGTCAACCGAAATGGCAGATGCCGAGGTCAGAACCACCGATGCCAGCGTGGACATGGACGCCGACAAAAGCAAAAGCAGGATCAGTGCCAAAATGGCAACCGAAAAGCCGCCTGTTCCCAGTGTCTTCAAAAGCATGGCGGGGATCACGCTGTCAGTGCCGCCCTCGGGCAAAGTGTTATTGAGTATCAGTCGCGAAAGCGAACCCGTAAGATACGCACCGAGTCCGATAATAAGGCAAAAAGCGGTAGAGATTACGGTCGCCTGCTTGATCGAGCTTTTTTCTTTGATGGCATAATACTTGGTGACCATCTGAGGAAGTCCCCATGTACCGAAGCTGGTGAGCAAAATATTGACGCAAAGGAAACGGAAGCTTGAACCGCCAAACAGATCCGTAAGCTGTGCCCCCGTTATGCCGTCTCCGTTATCGGGGATCGCCGCAAGGCGAGAGAACGCCTCCGAAAAGCCGCCAACCGCATCCGAGCGGAACACCACGACCACCATGCATATAATACCGACGATCATCACGATACCTTGAATAAAATCGGTATATGCGGTAGCCAGATAACCGCCCAGCACCAGATACACCGCTGTCAGCACAGCAATGATCAGCATGCAATAATTCACCGAAACCGTCGGGAAGATCATGTTGAACATGGTACCAAGTCCCTTATAAACTGCCGCAGAATACGGCACAAGGAACACAAAGATAATGATAGCCGCAAAGATCTTAAGCCCCTTTGACTGATATCTTATCTCGAAAAATTCGGGCATGGTCTTGGCACTGATATGATGCGTCATGTCTCTGGTCCTCTTAGCAAACAAAAGCCACGACAAAAGGCACCCCAGCACCGCATTGCCAATACCGATCCATATACTGCCGATACCGATATCCCAACCGTGCTTGCCTGCGTATCCGACAAAGATCACTGCCGAGAAATACGACGTGCCGTATGCAAACGCCGACATCCATGCGCCGATATTTCGTCCGCCCAACAAAAAGCCGTCCAGTGTCTTGGTTCGCCTATAGCTGAATATGCCGATAAACACCATTAGCGCCGCAAACAGCCCAAGGGCGATCAACGTTGTTACTTGTACCTCAGTCATAAAATCCCTTTCCTTTCGACAGAGGCCGCCAAAATAAAAACGCCCCTGCATTTTCAAAAAATACAGAGGACGAATCAGATCCGTGTTACCACCTCAATTTACAATTGTTTCGCAACAACTGCCTCGACGGGTACTCGCATACCCCTGTGCGATTACGGGCACTCCCGTCGCAGTCTACCGGCGGACAACCGCTTTGGATGCGCAGCTCTCGGGATGTATTCGGAACACTAAGCGTCACCGTCTCGCACCTACCGACGGCTCTCTGGCACACTTCCTTGTTCTTACTTCTTCCCGGTCACAGCCTTTATTTTTTTCAATTACCCATATGATATCATATTATGTCGATTTTGTCAACCGTTTTTCACAAAAAAAGATGCCTTCTGCATGTGCAAAAAGCATCTTTTGTATGTTCAATCAAAATAATTTTGATCAATTGCGATCGCATCAAAACCTCCGCCGTGTGTACCGCCCTCACTCATATACTTCAAACTTCATAACAGCACCAAAAAATCAAACAGAATGATACAGTTTTTTCACTTGATATTTTGGTTCACACGTTATATTGATGCCAAGCTTTTTAAAGGTTTTGGCGTCTGTCTGCGCCAAGATCACCGAGGAATGTGCCTCGCATCCGCTCAGCTTATTGAGTTGCTCGAGTGCCGTCGCCGCCATGGGAGACATGACCGCACTGACAGCAAGCGCGATCAGCACCTCGTCGGTGTGAAGTCTTGGGTTATGATTTCCGAGGTAATCCACCTTCAGGCGCTGTACGGGCGCTATGACCGAGGGTGAGATCAGCTCGATCTCGTCATCGATGCCACCCAGTTTTTTGAGAGCATTGAGCAAGACCGCCGCCGATGCGCCCAGCAAGGACGAGGTCTTTCCTGTTACGATGCTTCCGTCGGGAAGCTCAATGGCTGCCGCGGGCGCTCCCGTTTGCTCCGCCTTGCGGTTAGCTTTTTCCACAACCGAGCGGTCCTCGGTGGAAAGCCCCGACTGGTTCATCAAAAGATCCAGCTTTTGAAGCGTATCGGAGTTGTTCATAGTCTCTCTCTGTTCGCAAAGCGCGGCATAATAGCGACGGATGATCTCCTGCCTTGATGCCTGCTTTACGATCTCATCATCTATAATACAGTTGCCCGCCATGTTGACACCCATGTCGGTGGGAGACTTATACGGCGATTTCCCGTATATCTTTTTAAACATAGCATCCACCACGGGGAAAATATCCACGTCACGGTTATAGTTCACCGCAATCTCATTGTATGCCTCAAGATGGAAGGGGTCAATCATATTGACGTCATTAAGGTCTGCCGTAGCCGCCTCATATGCCACGTTCACGGGATGCTTGAGCGGAAGATTCCACACGGGGAAAGTCTCAAATTTGGCATATCCCGCCTTAATGCCGCGAAGATTTTCATGATAAAGCTGAGACATACAGACCGCCATTTTGCCGCTTCCCGGTCCGGGGGCCGTGACAACCACCAAAGGACGGCTGGTCTGAATGTAATCGTTTTTGCCAAATCCATCGGGGCTGACGATGTGGGGCAGGTTATAAGGATAGCCTTC
>JAZNDA010000086.1:0-3474 GCA_045587785.1 Eubacteriales bacterium
TTTCTATAGGATTTATACTTTTAACGATATTTGTATCCTCCACGTGGTTTTGGTAAAAGCAACCCCCGACAGACTTTTAAAAAATCTGTCGGGGTTACTTATTTGTTTACAGCGGGACAATTATTAACCAACTGATCATAAATTCTCCGCTAAGAGTGCGCGCCCTTGGGTGTGTTTTTCTTTTTGGCGAAGATGGTCATAGACGCGAACGGACCGCGCTACGCGCGGCGGTTCAAATCTGAAAGCTAAGCGAAAACGATTGAGTATCGTTTTCGCAACGCTTTTCGCCGCAAAGCAAGGAGTGTGCCGAGCCGAGCGTACCGAGGCGACGGCAGACGACTATGCGACCGGTGCGACCCGTCACCGAAAATGCTTGACACCCCACCGCATTTATGCTATACTAAACCAAAGAAAGGCGGTGGGAATATGAAAAAGATTACAAAAGAAATGTGCATGGTTTTTATAAAAGATTATTATAAGTCCCCCCCTATATTTCTTATTATCGTTTCGGTTTTGGTACTTGTCGCGCTATTGTTCTTTACCGAAAACATAGTGATCGTAGCAATCTTGGCCGTCGTGGCATTTGCTACAATAATTTTTGTGTTTTGTCGTACAAACAAGCAAATAAAAAATGTAAATCCGGAAGATTTCTATTTGATTGAGGACGTCATTGTTGGTTTCAAAAAAAGACGTACTTACGGCAAAGCAGGTGGATCAGGGCACGACTATATTTACACATTTCGTGATTACGGAGAATATACCATACATAAAAGCGCCCACCCAACAAAAGAAATCCCGTTACACAAAGAAAAGAACATTTCACATTTGTCCGTTAAAAAATTGTGTTTTGAGTCCTGTGAAAAAGGTGACATATATTATTTACTAATTGAAAAGAAAAACGAACGCACAAAAATTATTATATGCTTTCCAAAATATAATTTTGACATCGCACAAGAAGATTTTGATTGCATAGAGGGCAAATATTATTGCCAAAAATAAGTGGCATCTTTTCTGTCAACTCGTGTCAAAAAATTAAGCAACCCAATCGGGTTGCTTAATTTTTTATCCAATCCGAAGGATTGGCATGTAATTACGCCCTTCGGGCGTGTATGTAATCTGCGCCCCGCGCAGTATGGCATCACGCGTCAGCGTGTATTCCCCCGGAATTCTTCGGATTGATAACATACAACACTTCGTGTTGATTCCATACAGCCCTACGGGCTGAGGACATACCGCCTTCGGCTTACGGAGAGCTTCAAGTGCGCTTCGCGCAAACGCATTGACACCGTAGCGTTTTTGTGCTATAATCACTTGAAAGTATTTGTTCAATATCGTTACGTATCAAGAAAGGATCGCTTATGAAACCGATATATTTGCGTATTTTTACCGCGCTCCTTGCCCTTTTGATACTCCTCTCGCTTTGCGTTGCCGTGTACGCAGAGTCTGCATCGGGGGATGAGATCACCATTCTGTTTACCCATGATTTGCACTCGCATCTGCTTCCGTCAGCTGACGAGGACGGAGACGGCGAGTATGGTGGATATGCGCGTCTGATGTCCCTTATACGGGCGCAGAAGGCCATCGATCCCGATGCCATTCTGGTGGACGGCGGCGATTTTTCTATGGGCTCATTGTTTCAAACTGCCTACGCCACCTCTGCTATCGAGCTGCGTATGATGGGCGCGATGGGGTATGATGCTACCACCTTTGGAAATCACGAATATGATTATCTTGGGGACGGTCTCAAATCTATGTTGAACGTTGCCGCAGATTGCGGTGACCCTGTGCCTCCCATTCTTTGCGCAAACTATTGGCCTCCCGAGGAAGGGAAACAGGACTATGATGCGGCTATGTGGGATGCACTGAACCATTACGGAGTGAGGGACTATATGCTTTTGGAAAGGGGCGGCGTCCATTACGCCATCTTAGGTATTTTCGGTGTGGATTCGGATGATTGCGCTCCCAATTCGGGTATGATCTTGGAGGATCCCACTATGGTGGCGCAGGAGACTGTAGATGCCGCAGTGAAGGAATGTTGGGATAAATACGGCGCGGAGCCCGTGGTCATATGTCTGTCGCACAGCGGAACCGAGGACGGAAAGGGCGAGGACTATGAGTTGGCAAAAGCAGTGAAGGGCATCGATGTTATCGTTTCGGGTCATACGCATACCAAACTGAAGGAGCCTATCATCGTAAACGGTACGATCATTGCTTCGGCAGGGGAGTACGGCCGTTACCTTGGCGTGATCAAAATGACCCATGAGGGCGATCTCATAAGCTACGAGCTTATTCCCGTTGACGAGAACGTGGCTGAGGATCCCGCTATTGCGGCTCATGCGGAGAGCTATAAGACCGCTGTGGAGCAGGACTATCTTTCAAAATACGGCTTCACTTTTGATCAGATACTGGTACATAACACGTATAAATTTGACACGGTAGACGAAGTCTATGCCACTCAGCACGAGTCTACGCTCGGCAATCTGTTTGCCGACGCCTACAAGCAAGCGGTGGAAAACGTTACCGGTAAGAAGATAGACGTGGCGCTGACTGCCGCAGGTGTTGTGCGCGCCACGATGCCGATAGGAAACGTAACCGTTTCCGACGTATTCAATGCCGCATCCCTTGGCGTGGGCACCGAGGGCGAGCTTATCGCGATCTACGTTACGGGAAAGGATCTGAAGAACGCCATTGAGCTGGATGCATCGGTTCAGCCGCTGATGACCTCCGCTCAGCTGTTTATGTCGGGTGTGGAATATTCCTTCAACACCAATCGCATGATCTTCAATAAGGTAGACTACGCGATGCTTCAAAACGGTGACGGCACACTTTGCGAGATCGAGGATGACAAGCTTTATCATATCGTAGCGGGTATGTATATGGGTCAGATGCTTGGCTCGGCAGAAAAGACCTCCATGGGTATCCTTACCATCACGCCCCGTGACGGGCAGGGAAATCCCATAGCGGTGGATGAGCTGGTCAATTACGTAGTGAAGGACGAGCAAGGCAATCCGCTCAAGGAGTGGTATGCCATAGCCACGTATCTCGATGCTATGGGCGGAGAGATGGATCCTGCATATGAGAATGCTGACGGTCGTAAGACGGTATATTCCAGCCTTAATCCCGTGCACCTTCTTCGTGGTGCCAATATGTTTACGTATATCGCTTTGGTTGTAGTCAATCTGCTCCCCCTGCTTGCCGTATTTGTCACGGTAAAGATCGTCAAGCGGCTAGACAAGAGAGAATAATCCCAACTCGGTTTTGAAAGGCAAATATTGGTATATGCTTTAGTAAATTTCCTTGCAATATCCTCATATTGCTACGAAAATTTACCTTGCCTATCCTCAATATTTGCTCTTTCAAAACTCATAGACCCTCGAGCCTTAATTTTCTGATGATTTTGGTGCTTGGCGAACGCCGCCAAGTGTGGACTTTGCAAGTGAGCCAAGTGCCATAAAGCACTGAAAATTCAGGCTC
>JAZNDA010000087.1:0-14013 GCA_045587785.1 Eubacteriales bacterium
GCTTTCTTTTTCTTTGTGCTCTCGCGCGTCACCACGCGTCGTTCCGACGGGTGCAAAATGACTACGAAAACCAAAGCCGTGAAGGTTTGGTCGAGCTTTTTTAAGCTCGCAGGTTCCAAGGACGGCGTCCTTGGGCGCTCACCGCAGTGAGCGAAATCCCCAATCGGCGCTTCTCAAGAAAGGAGTATCCATGAAAAAGCGATTTGCCAAAATTTATCTTGAAATAACCAACATATGCAACATGAGTTGCTCCTTTTGCCACGGCACCTCGCGTGCGCCCAGAACGCTCTCGCGTGCCGAATTCTCCGCGCTTGCCGAGAAGCTGGTGCCTTACACCGACTATTTGTATCTGCACGTTTTGGGTGAGCCTCTTTTGCACCCCGAGCTTGCCGACATTCTTGACATTTCCGCCTCTCTCGGCTTTCGCACCTGTCTGACCACCAACGGCACGCTTTTAGAATCACGCCGTTCCCTTTTACTCTCCCACGCAGGGGAGCTTGGCAAGGTCAGCATTTCTCTGCACAGTGCCGAGGCAAACGGCATCCCCGTGCTGTCCTATCTTGACGGCGTACTGGACACCGCCGCGGCGCTTGCCGAGCGTGGCGTGGTGACCGTTCTTCGGCTTTGGAATTTGGGCAAAAAGGGCGAAAATGCGGAAAACGATGCCATTCTTGACCGCTTGCACGAGGTGTTCACGGGCGAGTGGACAGAAACGCGGCGCGGCACGGTGGTCGCACCCTCTCTGTATCTTGAATGGGGCGAGCGGTTTGAGTGGCCCGACCTTACTGCCAATGACTACGGTGACACCTGTACCTGCTACGGCTTGCGCGACCAGATCGCGGTTTTGTCAAACGGCACGGTAGTTCCCTGTTGCCTTGACAGAGAGGGGGATATTGCGCTGGGCAATCTTTTTGAGCAATCGCTCGGAGACATTCTTGCTTCACCGCGCGTGCTGGATATGCAAGAGGGCTTTAAGAGACGCAAAGCCACCGAGGAGCTTTGCCGAAAATGCGGCTACGCGAGACGGTTTGTGAAATAACGCCACAGCGAGCCTGTGGCAAAGTTTGGGTCAAGCCTTTTCAAAGGCTTGCGGGTTCTTAGGGCAGAGCCCTAAGAAAAAACGGCGTTTCTTTTTTGCAAAGCTTTTTTCTTTGCGCCAGTAGTGCCAAAGAAAAAAGCGTCTAATCTTGCGATTAAACAAAAAATCTGTAGGCAGTTAGTTTTAAAACTAATCACCTACAGATTTTTTATTTTGGAAAGCAGATTTAGACGCTTTCTTTGACAGCCCGAGGCGCGTAACAAATTGAGGTTTGCGTAGCAAATTTGCGATTTTAATCGCAAAATCAATTTGTTAACCGAGTTTGCTTGCAAACTCGCAAGCTTTGCAAAAAAGAAACGCCGTTTTTCGGGGCGCCGCCCCGAACCCTGCCGCCTTTTGAAAAAGGCGGGCGAAAACTTTCATGGCGCGCTCGCCGTGACGGTTATACGCCGAGCTGTTTCTCCACCGCCTCAAACACCAATTCCGCCACCTTTTCCCTCGGTTGCGAGGCATCCACGATGGCAATATTTTCTCTGTCCTTCAGCATATCAAACACGTACAAAAACCGACCTCGGAACTTTTCAAGCAGTTCCCTCTTTTCGTAGATCTCGGTAGAAGCACGCGAGGATGCAATACGCTTAAGGCTGACCTCGGGCTCGATATCAAGAAAGATGCAAAGATCGGGACGGCGTATCTCGGGGCAATCTAAATTCATACGCTTCACCCACTCAAAGTCGGTCTCGCTCCCTTGATAGGCAAGCGACGAATAGTAGTAGCGGTCGCAAATGACGTCATATCCGCTGTCAAGAAGCTCTCCAATGCCGCCACGGGACACGTTGTGGAAAATGCGGTCCAGCACAAACAGTGCCGCCATCTCACACGCCGTGCGTTTTTGCAAGCCGCCAAGCGCGTCACGCAAAAGTCCTCCGCTCACCGATACCGTGGGCTCCGCCGTGACGACCACCTCTCTGCCAAGCGACCTCAAATGCTCGGCAAGCTGCTCTATCTGCGTGGTCTTCCCGCTTCCGTCAATGCCTTCCAGAACAATAAATCTTCCCTTTTTCACTGTGCCGCCTCCGCACTTGCCTGCACTGAACCGAGAATAGGGCTGACGCTATCAATACCCGTTACGTAATATTCGGGCAATTTGCCGTCCCACTGCTTGATCTCGTAGTATTCAAGAAGAATGTCGGTCAAGGATTTTGCCAGTGCCTCATTGACGGCGGCATCCTTCTGCCCTGCATACTCGGCGGCATCCGCCTGAATGCGAAGCACCTCTTTGTCCGCCTCGGCTTGAATGACCGAAATAGCCGCTTCGGCATTGGCGGCAATTTCCTTTCTTTCAGCCTCTGCCTCTTGCTCCATGGTAAGCTGTGCCTGCTCGGTCTGCGCCTTGAGAAGCTGTTGCTGTGCCACCTGCTTTTCCTCTACCGCCTGCGTAAAGGCGTCGGAAAAGTCCATGTTCTCAATGGCGGTGTTGATGACCTCAATGTTGTATACGCTAAGCTCATCCACCAATATCTCGGTAATACTTGCCGACAGCTTTTCACGGTGCTCGATCAGACTTTCGGCGGTGTATTTCGCCATCACGCTCTTAACGGCATCCTGAATTCTCGGCTCCATCACCACGTGGTAATAATCCTTGCCAATGGTCTTGTAGATAGTCTGCGCATTGGCTTTTTGGATCTGATAGTTGATGGAATAGCTGATGCTGACTTCCTGAATGTCGCTGGAAAAGCACAAAAGCTCCAAAGTGTGCTTTTGTGTGCGGTTATCCATGGCAATCACTTCCTGGAAAGGGGACTTCATATGTAAACCCGCCTCCAGCGTGGTATTCTCCACCCTGCCGAAGGTGGTCAGAATACCCGTGTGTCCCGTGGGAACGGTGGTGTACATACCGCCCACGACCAAAATCGCGCCCAAAAGACAGAGGATCTGTCTTTTTCTGATCTTAAATCCGCCCTTCCCCATACCGAGAAGGACAAACAATACAACAACAGCAACCAATGACGATAAAACCCAAAACATAACAAAACCTCCTTGTTTATACTGTCATTATTATACACTCTTTTCGGGGTCATGTCAATACCTGCCGCCGCAGGTTTGGGAATTATTTCCAAGTTCAATGCAGCTCCTTTATTTTTGGGTGGGTGTTCTTCTCAAAATGATTTACGAAACTGAAATATAGTAGCACAGACATCCGAAAGGCTCCCTCCGGGAGGGAGCTGGCGCCGATTAGGCGACTGAGGGAGCCCGCGCGACTTTACGGTTTGCATGTACAATGAAGTCGCGCAGGCTCCTTCCACCGCCAATGGCGGTCCCCCTCCCTCTCGGAGGGAGGCTAATTTGCGCCGTAATTTTGAAAAATTTAAATTTGAAAAAATGGTCTGTCGCAGGTTTAGAAATCATATCCAATCTTGATGCAGTCCCTTATGCCTCTCGCAGCTTGGCAAGCTCTGTGAGCGCGTCTGAAAGCCCGCCGAGACCATCGGCAAGCCCCACTCTCACCGCCTGCTCGCCATCGATCACGCTCCCCGTATCATTCGCCATGTCGTCCCTTGCGTACAAAAGCTCGTTCAGCTTGTCCTCGGTAATGCGTGAGTGGCCGCAGATAAAACGGTTCACCCTCCCCTGCATTTCCTTAAAATACTTGACCGACTGCCAAGAACCGATCACAAGGCCGCTTATGCGCACAGGATGCACGGTCATGGTTGCCGACGGCACGATCAGACACTTTTTTGCCGCCACCGCCAGTGGGATACCGATGGAATGACTGCCCCCAAGCACCAGCGACACCGTGGGTTTTGTCATGGATGCCACCATTTCCGCCATGGCAAGTCCCGCTTCCACGTCGCCGCCCATGGTGTTGATCAAAAGCATAAGTCCCCCAATATCCTTGCTCTCCTCTATGGCGGCAAGCAACGGCAAAACCTGCTCGTATTTGGTGGTCTTTTGTTTGTCGCCAAGGAGATAATGACCCTCGATCTGTCCGATAACAGACAGACAGTGCACCGCACCGCCGCGGCAGGTAATAATGCCCCCCGTCTGTGATATACTTTCTCCTACTGTGCTTTCTTTTTCTTCCATATTGCCCCCCTGCTTTTTTCTCAGTTTGCCCCGCATTTGCCGTTTTATACCTTGTGCGTAAACTGTCGAATATTGTAGGAAAAAACTTCCAAAAAAATTCGAAAAATGTCTTGACAGGAAATATATGGAAGTGTTATAATATATTTGCCAAAAGAAAGGCGAATAAAAGAGAATTATATACGATAAAGGAGAAAAGAGAATGAAATCAACGGGTGTAGTAAGAAGGATGGATGACTTGGGAAGGATCGTGCTTCCCATTGAGATCCGCAAGATGATGGAGATCGGCGAAAAGGACGCGGTGGAGATCTTTACCGACGGCGACAAGATCATTCTCAGAAAATATCAGCCCGCCTGCATTTTCTGCGGCGACGCGTCGGACGTGGCATTGTTTGAGGGCAAAAAGATCTGCAAAGACTGCATTCGTAAGATCCAGCAGACGGCGTTTTAACGAACGCCACGGCGAGCCTTGGGCAAAAGTTTTCGTCCCCATGTAACAAATTGGGGTTTGCGAAGCAAATTTGCGATTTTAATCGCAAAACCAATTTGTTAACCGAGTTTGCTTTTGCAAACTCGACTTTTTCTCAAAAGGTGGCGATTTCCAAAGGCAGCGCCTTTGGTCGCGCTCGCAAGCGCGAAACTCCCAATCGGCATTTCTTTTTTGCAAAGCTTTTTTCTTTGTGCCTCTAAAGGCAAAGAAAAAAGCGTCAATATCTTGCGATTAGGCAAAAAATCTATCATCGTAGGGCGGGGGCTTGCTCCCGCCGTTTTGTTATTCTTTTATTTTTCGTTTTCGGCGGGAGCAAGCCCCCCGCCCTACAAAAAACCTGCACACCCCTTGTGCAAAATGCCGAAATTTTGTCTTTTTTGAGAAAAATTTCACAAAAAGCATTTACTTTTCTCTACGGAAGTGTTATACTGTAAACACTTATATTCCGTTTTGATATATAACGGAAGAAAAAACAACGGAGGAAATGAAAATGAAAAAGGTATTAGCACTCGTTTTGGCAGTTCTTCTCTGCCTCTCCATGGTAGCCTGCGGCGGCTCGTCGTCCGATGAAAAGGTTATCAAGATCGGTGTGTTTGAGCCCGCTTCCGGCTCCAACGGCGCAGGCGGTAAGCAGGAAACACTCGGTATGCTTTACGCAAACTCCATCAAGAATGAGATCACCGTCGGCGGTGAGACCTACAAGGTCGAGCTTGTCGTGGTGGACAACCAGTCGGATGACGCTAAGGGCGTTACCGCAGCCGCCGAGCTTGTCAGCAAGGGCGTGGTAGCCGTTCTCGGTTCCTACGGCTCCTCTGTTTCGATCGCCGCATCCCCCACGTTTGAGGAGGCAGGCATTCCCGCGATCGGCGTAACCTGCACCAACACTCAGGTCACCGCAGGCAACAAGCACTATTTCCGTATCTGCTTCCTTGACGATTTTCAGGGCGCAGTTCTCGCAAAGAGAGCTTACGACCAGGGCGTAACCAAGGCTTACACGCTTGCAGAGGTCGGCAACGCATATGACCTTGGTCTTGCCAGCAGCTTCAAGACTGCATTTGAAGCTCTTGCAGGTCCCGATTCCGTTGTTGCAGAGCAGTTCTCCAAGGACACTGCTGACTTCAGCTCGTTCATCGCCAACGCAACCAACGCAGGTGCAGGCGTTATCTTCGCTCCCACGTCCATCAGCTATGCACAGCTCATCATCAAAGAGGCTGCCGCTAAGGGCGTAACCGTTCCGCTTATGGCAGGCGATACATGGGATAGCAACGTTATCCTCGAGGCTGTTAAGGGCACCGACCTCAAGATCGAGGTTACAACCTTCTACCAAGAGGGTGGTAACGCTGATTTCGATAACGGCTTCAAGGCTTGGCTCAACGCCGAGGGCAACGAGCAGCACCTGACCAACAACGGCGGCAACGACATCGTTTCGGCTGTTACCGCGATGGGCTACGACGCTTATTTCACGGTTCTTGAGGCTATCAAGAACGCTGACTCCGCAGATCCCGCAAAGATCAAGGCAGCTCTTTGGGACACCGTTTATAACGGCGTAACAGGCGAGATCAAGTTCGAGCCTGTCAACGGTGACGCTGACAGAAGCGTAGCTTACATCAAGACCGCCAACACCACAACGGGTCTTTGGGACTTCGTGAAGGAGCAGGGCATCGGCTAAGATACCGATCTCGGCTCAAATATCGGCTCAGCGCTCCCAAAAGGGCGCTGAGCCCCTTGTGCTTTCTTTGCGTCGGGTATCCTGTAAGCCGCCAAAGACTGTTGACGGCTCACAGGCTATCCGAAACTCACATTCAGAAAGGAACGTTTTTATGGAATATATTCTTGCCGGACTTACGGCGGGCGGACAGTACGCGCTGATCGCCATCGGATATACCATGGTCTACGGTATTCTGCGCCTGATTAACTTTGCGCACGGTGACGTTTTCATGGTGGCGGGGCTTATCATGGTCTACGCCTCGGCCAATCTGCCGTTTTACATCTCGATCCCGCTTGTGCTGATCCTCACTACGCTTGTAGGCTTTGCCATTGAACGCGTGGCGTACAAGCCCTTAAGACAAGCCCCCAGAATGTCGTCGATGATCTCGGCGATCGGCGTGTCTTATCTCTTGCAGAATCTCGCGCTTTACATCACGGGCGGTCTGCCCAGAATCTACCCGACCATCAGCCTGCTCTCCGAAAGCATTGTCATTCTCGGTGCGTCCACCAAGCGCGTAACGCTTCTGACGCCCGTTCTTACGGTGCTGCTTCTCATCGGTCTTGTCTGCCTCATTAAGTACAGCAAGATCGGTATGGCGATGCGCGCGGTCTCCAAGGACTTTGAGACCTCTCAGCTCATGGGAATCAAGATCAACAACGTCATCAGCACCACCTTCGTCATCGGCTCGTTTTTAGCGGCGGTCGGCTCGGTGCTGTATTTCTCGAGCTACCCTTCGGTCACGCCCATCTCGGGCGCACTGCCCGGCCTTCGTGCCTTCGTGGCGGCGGTCGTTGGCGGTATCGGCTCGATCCCGGGCGCAGTGGTCGGCGGCTTTATCATCGGTATTTGCGAAAATCTGGTCAAGGCCACGGGACTTACCATTTTCTCGGACGCCTTTACTTTCCTGCTTCTGATCGTGATCCTGTGCGTAAGACCCACGGGTATCTTCGGTGAGAAGAACATCGACAAGGTGTGAGGTGGCAGTTATGGAAAAGAAAACAACAAAAATGGGCACACTGCTCAACCTGATCGCACTTTTGGCGCTTTGCGCCGCTATCGTGGTCATCGACCTGACCTCCAACTCCTACGACATGATCGTCAAGGTGCTTCAAAAGGTCTGCATTTACGCCATCGTAGCTGTCTCGATGAACCTGCTCAACGGCTTTACGGGACTTTTCTCGCTCGGTCAGGCAGGTTTTATGCTGCTTGGCGCATACACTTGCTCGATCTTCATCATTCCCGTGGATATGCGCGAGATGGTGTATCAGTTCTCGGGCAAACCCATTCTCTCGCTTGAGCTCCCGCTTTTAGTTGCCATTCTTCTGGGCGGTCTTGTGGCTGCACTCTTTGCGGTGCTGATCGGTCTGCCCGTCTTAAAGCTCAAGAGCGACTATCTGGCGATCGCTACGCTCGGCTTTGCCGAGATCGTCAGAACCATTATTCAGTGGGACAAGCTGGGCCCTCTGACCAACGGCTCCTTCCCCTTGAGCCGTCTTAAGACCTTCCGTTCGGTGCTTGCTGATACCCCATTTGAAAAGCTTTCGCTTGTCACGCCGTATTTCCTGTTTGCACTCGTGTGCATTGCGGTGATCGTGTTGGTGATCCGCTCGACTTACGGCCGCGCGTTCAAGGCCATCCGCGACGACGAGATCGCGGCCGAGGCCATGGGCATCGGTCTTGCTAAGCATAAAATGCTCAGCTTTGTCATCAGCTCGTTCTTTGCGGGCATCGGCGGCGCACTGTTTGCCATCTATCAGGGCTCGGTTTCGGCCGCTCCCTTTACCTCAGCCATGACCTATGAGATCCTTCTCATTGTAGTCATCGGCGGCATCGGCTAGATCACGGGCTCGGTGCTGGCAAGCCTTTTGTTTGTGGCAAGCTCGGAATGGTGGCTTCGCGGTCTCGACTCGGGAAGCTTTATGGGACTTGAGCTTCCGCTCTTCCGCAATGGTTTCCGTCTGGTCGTTTTCTCGGTCATCATCATGATTTTCGTGCTGTTCTTCCGCAAGGGTATTATGGGCACCAGAGAATTCAGCGTCATGGGCGTCGTGAACGGTTTCAAGCGACTCGGCAAATGGATCGCGGGCCTGTTTGGCAGCAAAACTAAGAAAACGGAGGAAAGCAAATGAAAAACATACTCCGTCTTGAAGATATCACCATGCAGTTTGGCGGCGTGGTCGCCGTCAATAATCTCTCGATGCACGTAAACGAGGGCGAGATCGTTTCCTTGATCGGCCCCAACGGCGCGGGAAAGACTACGGTCTTTAACGTCATCACGGGCGTTTACGAGGCCACCAACGGCCGCATTTCCTTCGAAGGAAAGCCCATGCTGGAGAATTTTCCCAAGGGCAAGATGAAAAAGCTATATGCAGGTGAAAATGCGGGCGTTTACACGGCAACTATGGTAAAGACACCCGATAAGATCACCAAAATGGGCATCGCGCGTACCTTCCAGAACATCAGGCTTTTCAAGTCCATGACGGTGCTGGAAAACGTCATGACCGCCATGCACCTCCGCAAAAAGAGCAATTTCTTTACGGCGACCTTTATGATGGACGCCGCCGAGAGAAAGCAATTTATAGAGAAGGCCGAGGCGCTTCTGAAGGAAGTCGATCTGTATGACCTCAAAGACGAGCTCGCCACCTCTCTGCCTTACGGAAAGCAGAGAAGACTTGAGATCGCGCGCGCACTTGCCACCGTTCCGAAGCTCCTGCTTCTTGACGAGCCCGCGGCGGGCATGAATCCGCAGGAGACCGAGGAGCTGACGGAGTTTATTCACGATATCCGTGAGAAATTCGGGCTCACCATCTTCCTCATCGAGCATCATATGAATCTGGTCATGGACATTTCGGATCGCATTTACGTGATCGACTTCGGTAAGCAGATCGCCGAGGGCACGCCTTCGGAGATCCAATACAATCAGAAGGTAATCGACGCATATCTGGGGGTGGCTGACAATGAGTGAAAAAATCTTGGAGGTTCGCAATCTGTCGGTTTCGTACGGCGGTATTGAGGCGGTAAAGGATATCTCCTTCGACGTGGAGCGCGGCGAGATCGTCACGCTGATCGGCGCCAACGGCGCAGGCAAGAGCACCACGCTCAAGACCATCGCGGGACTTGTCAAGCCCAAGCAGGCGTCCATCGTGTTTGAGCGACAGGAGCTTGTAGGCCGCCAACCCAACTTCATCGTCAAAAGCGGAGTGACCCTCGTACCCGAGGGACGCCGCGTATTCCCCAACCTTACGGTCAAGGAAAACCTTAAGATCGGCGCGTATCTGAGAAAAGACGACCTTGATGCCGACTTCGGCTACGTTTACGGCCTGTTCCCCCGTTTAAAGGAGCGCGAGTGGCAGCTTGCAGGCACGCTTTCGGGCGGTGAGCAGCAGATGCTTGCGGTCGGCAGAGCACTGATGGGCAGACCGAAATTTATTATGATGGACGAGCCCTCTCTGGGTCTGGCTCCGCTTGTGGTCAAGGACATTTTCTCGATCATCAAGACCATCAACAAGGAAGGCATCACGGTGCTTCTCATCGAGCAGAACGCCAACATGGCACTGCAGGTGGCGCACCGCGCTTACGTGCTGGAAACAGGCTCGCTGACCCTCAGCGGCACGGGAGCCGAGCTTTTGGCTGACCCCAAGATCCGCGAGGCTTACCTGGGCAAGAGTAAGGCGTAAAATAAACAGATTGTTTGACCGAACAAAAATTTTTCTGCTCAAGCAGATCTTACTCGTCGCGCGGGCTCCTTCCACCGCTAAAGCGGTCCCCCTCCCTCCCGGAGGGAGGCTTTGATAAGAGCCATTCGCTATGATAAAGTATTTTGATAGGGAAAAACAATTAATGGAACAAAATTGCACCGAAAGGCTAACCCTTTTTCGTTGGTAAAATTGACAGCAGAAAGGCTCCCTCCGGGAGGGAGCTGGCGAGCGAATGCGAGACTGAAGGAGCCCGCGCGACAATCATGTCCGCAAGCATCTTGAGAGAAGTCGTTTGCAAAACCGCTTGCGTTCATATTAAAATTCAGTCCGCCACGGGCGGAAATGGGAGATAGAAAGAAACATGAAAAGAGATTTAATTCGTGACATTACCAAAGACAGCGCGGCGTACGACGGCAAAGAGGTTACGCTGGGCGGCTGGGCAAGAAGCATTCGCGCAGGAAAGGACTGCGGCTTTATTAACCTCAACGACGGAAGCTGCCACGGCGGCGTGCAGGTGGTTTTTGAAAAACAGTTTGTGGACAATTACGCCGAGGTCAGCAAGTACAACGTGGGCACCGCACTTGTGGTGCGCGGCAAAGTGGTTCTGACACCCGAAAATAAGCAGCCTTTCGAGGTCAAGGCGACCGAGATCGTGCTTGAGGGCGCATCTACGCCCGACTATCCGCTTCAGAAAAAGGGACACACGGTGGAGTTTTTGCGCGAGATCGCGTATCTGCGCCCGAGAACCAACCTGTTTTCGGCAGTGTTCCGCGTAAGAAGCGAGATCGCATTTGCCATACACGAGTTTTTCCACAAGAGAGGCTTTGTGTACGTGCATACACCGCTGATCACCGCATCCGACTGCGAGGGCGCAGGCGAGATGTTCCGCGTGACCACGCTGGATATGGAAAATCCGCCGAAAACCGAGGACGGCAAGATCGATTTCTCGCAGGATTTCTTTGGAAAGAGCACCAATCTGACGGTGTCGGGTCAGCTTGAGGGCGAGACCTACGCCATGGCGTTCGGTAACATTTACACCTTCGGCCCCACTTTCAGAGCGGAGAATTCCAACACCGCACGCCATGCGGCAGAGTTCTGGATGATCGAGCCCGAGATCGCGTTTGCCGATCTTGCGGACAATATGGAGCTGGCATGGGATATGATCCGTCATATCATCCGCCACGTCCTTGACAACTGCCCCGAGGAGATGAAATTCTTTAACAGCTTTGTAGACAAGACCTTGCTTGACCGTCTGAATTCGCTTGTGGAGAGCGATTATCAGAAGGTGACCTACACCGAAGCGATCGAGCTGCTGCAAAAGAGCGGACATGAGTTCAAGTACCCCGTTTCGTGGGGCTGTGACTTGCAGACCGAGCACGAGAGATACCTCACCGAGGTTATTTATAAGAAGCCTGTATTTGTTATTGACTATCCCAAACAGATCAAGTCCTTCTATATGCGCCTGAACGATGACGGCAAGACCGTGGCGGCTATGGACCTGCTGGTACCGGGTGTGGGTGAGATCATTGGCGGTAGCCAGCGTGAGGAGCGTCTTGACGTTCTGCTTGAGAGAATGAAGGAATGTAATCTTAGAGAAGAAGACTACTGGTGGTACGTCAACCTTCGCCGCTACGGCGGAACCAAGCACGCAGGTTACGGACTGGGCTTTGAGAGAATCATCATGTACGTAACGGGTGTTTCCAACATCCGCGACGTTCTCCCCTACCCCAGAACGGTGGGTAACGCCGAGTATTAAGAGAACGACACGGCGAGCGTGCCATGAAAGTTTTCGCCCGCCTTTTTCAAAAGGCGGCGCGGTCGAGGGCGCGTAGCCCTCGTCGCTCACCGCAGTGAGCGAAAGCTCCAAAACGGCATTTCTTTTTTGCAAAGCTTTTTTCTTTGTGCCTCTGGTATCAAAGAAAAAAGCGTCAATATCCAGTGATATAACAAAAAATCTGTAGGCTGTTAGTTTTAAGACTAATTACCTACAGATTTTTTATTTCATCACACAATATAGACGCTTTCTTTGACACCACTGGCGCAAAGAAAGCTTTGCAAAGAAACGCCGTTTTTCTTAGGGCTCTGCCCTAAGGACCCGCAAGCTTTTGAAAAAGCTTGACCAAAACTTTTGCCGCAGGCACGCCGTGGCGTTTTTCAAAACTTTCCTGCAGTCAGTTTGATCAGCAATTTGATATCGTCGGGTTGGGTCTTTGCCATGTGCGCCGCGCGGCATCGGTGTATCTCCCCACATTTGGCGCATCTATGCACGATCACGTACCCTCGTCTTGCATCGGGCTCCACACGTATCGGCTCAAGCTCACCGCCGCACTCCGATGCCCTATCCCCTGGGTTGATATCCAAATGGAGCGACCAAAGACAAAACGGGCAGTGATTTCGTGAGCTGTACCCCAGCGGCAAGACCTCCTTGCCGCAATGCGCGCAAACAAACCCCTCATCGTTTTTGGCAAATCTCTTTTGTTGCATTTTTCCACCTCAAAATCTAAAGTACAAAAAGCTCTGCTGTGTGCCACCGATCAGATAGATCACCGACAGCGCAAAGCCGCAGATCGCCACGGAAAGCACTCTCCACCCTCTGCCACGGATATATCGGTCATAAAACCGCTTTGGCAGGGGTCCGCACCCGATGGCAAGCACGATGAGCAATATCACACTGCGCGACAGCTCATACAGCGTAAGCGCACTGTACGGACTGCCCACAAACAGCGAACGCGCAAACGCCGCCCCTGCAGTCATATCCTCCATGGCAAAGATCAGCCAGCTTATCAGAATGACGGGGAGCATCACGGCGCGTTTTATCGGGCTTGGCAGTGTGGGTAGCTTGCCCCCCACAAACCTTGACAGCGCAAGGAGCGCAAACCAATACAGCCCCCAAATAAGAAAATTCAAACTACTGCCGTGCCATAGGCCCGTCAAAACCCACACCGCAAGAAGATTGAGATAACACCGCCACGGCGCGCACCGACTGCCGCCAAGCGGAATATACACGTAGTCTCGGAACCACTCGGACAGCGAGATGTGCCACCGCCGCCAAAAGTCCTTCGGGCTCTGTGCCGTGTACGGATAGCGGAAATTCTCGGGTAATTTCAGACCCATGATCTTGCCAATGCCGATCGCCATGTCGGTATAACCCGAAAAATCAAAATACAGCCAAAAGGCGTAAAACAAAAGCGCAAGCCACGAGCCCAAAACGCCGCGCACCTCACCGCGGAGAGCAAACAAATACTGCCACATCTCACTCGCGGGCGCGGCAAGCAGCGTCTTTTTGCAAAATCCCACAGTAAAACGCAATATGCCGTCCTTTGCCGATTCAAGGCTGAGTGAGGGGGCACGCAGATCATCTCTCGTCGCCCCGTATCGCGTGATGGGACCCGACATGACCTTGGGAAACGCTGCCATGTACGCAAACGCGCGGATCGGATTGCTCTCCGCTACCTCTCCGCGGCAAACGTCTATCACGTAAGACAGCGCGGTAAAGGTGTAAAACGACAGCCCAAGCGGCTGTATATGAGCAATATATTTAAAGTAAACGAGCAATCCAAGGTCAAAAGCCACCGCCAAAGCCACCGCAAGCCTTTTTCTCGGTAACAGTGCCAAGGCATAATGCAAAAGGGCAGAAAATACAAGCAAGACAAGCCCCCGTGCATCCCCAAATGCATAAAAAATTAAGCTAAATCCTGCCAGCGCAATATACCGCCATGCCTTGGGCACCGCAAGATAAACCGCCAAAAAAAGCGGAAAAAAAGCAAAAAGAAAACTGAATGAGGAAAAAAGCATACATATCCACCCTTGTCCGTAGTTATTGGTATGCTTTGTTGTTTCAAGCAAATTTATACATGGGGGATTTCGCCCACTGCGGTGGGCGACCAAGGCTCTGCCTTGGAACCGCCAACTTTTGAAAAAGTTGGATCAAAACTTTTCTCGGTAAGCCCGACATAAAGTAACTTCAAATTTTCTTCATGGTTTGTGCTATTGA
>JAZNDA010000088.1:0-23671 GCA_045587785.1 Eubacteriales bacterium
GAACAAGTGACAGCGGGTTTTGATATCTACTGTCACCCTACAGTGTCGACCGTCTGGGCAAATCAGTTTTAACATGAGCTGGTTTGCCCTTTTCTGATGTATATATGTCGATATTTGTCGCAAACCATTCTCGGCATTTCGCATTCCGATCTCAGGCAAGGAGGTTACAAAATATATGGAACACAAAAATTGGAACGGCTTTTGCGGGGGCGTTTGGATGAACGAGATCAACGTTCATGATTTTATTCAAAAAAATTACAAGGCTTACACGGGGGACGACGGCTTTTTAAAAAAAGCCACGCCGCGCACCGATTCTCTTATGCAAAAGGTAAATGCCCTTTTCGCCGAGGAGAGGCGTCGGGGCGGTGTTTTGGATATTGATACCGATACGGTATCGTCCCTAAAGAACTATGCCCCTGGATATATTGACAAAAACAGCGAGATCATCGTGGGTATGCAGACCGACAGTCCGCTAAAGCGCGGTGTCAATCCGTTTGGCGGCATACGCATGGCACGCCAAGCGTGCGAGGCTTACGGCTACAAGTTAGATGACAAGATCGAGGAGGAATTCCGTTTCCGCACCACTCACAACGACGGCGTTTTCCGTATATACACCGATGAGATGCGTGCGGCACGCAAATGCCACGTTATCACGGGACTGCCCGACGCCTATGGCAGAGGCAGAATCATCGGCGATTACCGTCGGGTGGCATTATACGGCATTGACAGGCTGATCGAGCAAAAGAAAGCAGACAAAAAGCGTCTTGGGTCGGAGTGCTTTGACGTTGAGCACCTGCGTTTGAGTGAGGAATTATATCAGCAGATCACGTTCCTTGGGTATCTGAAGGAAATGGCCGCCCTGTACGGCTTTGATATCAGCGAGCCTGCGGCAAACGCCAAAGAGGCCATCCAGTGGACGTATTTTGCCTATCTCGGTGCCATCAAGGAGCAAAACGGTGCCGCCATGTCGCTTGGAAGAGTAAGTACTTTCTTTGACATTTACATAGAAAGAGATCTTGAGAATGGGCTTCTCACCGAGGAAGGGGCGCAAGAGCTGATCGATGATCTGGTCATCAAACTCCGCATAGCCCGTCATCTGCGCACGCCCGAGTACAACGAGCTGTTCGGCGGCGATCCCATGTGGATAACCGAGGCGGTCGGCGGTATGGGTGAGGACGGACGGACGCTTGTCACAAAGAGCAGCTTCCGTATCCTCAACACCCTTTATACGCTCGGGCCGTCTCCCGAGCCCAATCTGACTGTACTTTGGTCACAGGCTCTGCCTATGCCCTTCAAGCGTTTTTGCGCGAAGGTTTCTGCCGATACGGACTCCATTCAGTATGAGAACGATGACGTCATGCGTCCGATCTACGGGGACGATTATGCCATTGCCTGCTGTGTTTCCGCCATGAAGGTGGGAAAACAGATGCAGTTCTTCGGTGCCCGTTGCAATCTTGCCAAGCTGTTGCTGATCGCCATCAACGGCGGCTACGATACCACAAGCCAAATGCACATCGGCCCCCAGATGCCCGTTATGCAGGGGGACAAGCTGGATTTTGACGCCGTTATGGAGCGGTTTGGCATCTATATCGAGTGGCTCTGCCATCTCTACGTCAACACCATGAACGCCATCCACTATATGCATGACAAGTATGCATACGAAAAGACCCAGATGGCACTTCACGATACAGAGGTCGAGCGTTTCATGGCGTTTGGCGTTGCAGGCTTTTCCGTGGTTGCGGATTCTCTCAGTGCCATCCGTTTTGCCAGTGTCCGTCCCATTACCGACAAAGGCGGATTTGTTACGGATTTTGAGACCGTGGGCGACTTCCCCAAGTACGGAAATGACGATGACCGCGTGGATCTCATCGCCAAGGACATGGCGCACCGCTTTATTACGGAGCTGCGCAAAACCCCCACCTACAGAAACGCCGTCCACACCCTTTCGGTGCTGACAATTACCTCAAACGTCATGTACGGAAAAAATACGGGAGCTACCCCCGACGGCAGAAAAGCGTCAACACCGTTTGCTCCGGGTGCCAACCCCATGCACAACCGCGAGGAAAACGGCGCGCTTGCCTCGCTCAATTCCGTGGCAAAGATATCGTATGACGATTGCCGTGACGGCATCTCCAATACCTTCTCCATCACGCCCGAAGCACTTGGCAGAACAGAGGAAGAACGCATAGGGAATCTCGTTTCCATTCTGGACGGCTATTTTGCCAAAAAGGCACACCACATCAACGTCAACGTGATGAACCGCGAAACGCTTATGAAAGCGTATGAGAATCCCGAGGATTACCCCAATCTGACCATCAGAGTTTCGGGATACGCCGTCAACTTCAACAAGCTGTCAAGAGAGCAACAGCGCGAAGTCATCAGCCGTACCTTCCACGAGACGTTATGACAGAAGCTAAGTCATCTTTCGGCGCTGTCCACTCGATACAAAGTCTCGGTACGGTGGACGGCCCCGGTGTGCGGTTCGTTGTGTTCTTGCAGGGCTGTCATCTGCGGTGCGGGTGCTGTCACAATCCCGACACGTGGGAACGCGGCGGCGGAACACGCTACACTGCCGAGGAAATCGCGGATAAAGCCGTCCGCTACAAAGAGTATTTCGGAGAATCGGGTGGCATCACGCTCTCGGGCGGTGAGCCTCTTTTGCAGGCTGAGTTTTGCCGCGAAGTCTTTGTGCATTGCCATGAGCTCGGTATTCACACCTGTCTTGATACCTCGGGTGCGGTATGGAACGATTCGGTGAAAGCGTTGCTTTTGGAGACCGACAGAATTCTCCTTGACGTCAAGTACACGTCCGACGAGCTTTACAAAAAACACGTCGGCTGTAGCATGGAGCTTCCGCTCGCCTTTCTTGCCCGCGCGAATGAGCTGTCCGTTCCCGTGACCCTAAGGCAGGTGATCATTCCAACTTTGAATGACACAGCTGAAAACATTCACGCCCTCAAAAAGATCGCGGGTGCCCATCCTTGTGTAGACAAGATCGAATTGCTCCCGTTCCGCAAGATCTGTGAAGTCAAATATAAAAAAATGGGAATCCCCTTCCCGTTTGCTCATTTGCACGAACCGACCCCCGACACCATGGTTGAGCTTAACAACATGCTGAATTGATTATGAAAAGAACACCGACAAGCTTTGTCGGTGTTCCCTTTTTTATTACAAGGATATCTTATCAATGAGTGCAAGCTCATCGGCGGAAAAGCTGATGTTCTTGACCGCGCCGATGTTATCCAAGATCTGCGACGGCTTGGACGCGCCGATCAGCACACTGGTCACCTCTCCGTCACGAAGGACCCAGGCAAGTGCCATTTGCGCCAGTGTCTGACCGCGATTTTGCGCCACTTCATTCAGTGCGCGG
Organism: Eubacteriales bacterium; assembly: GCA_045587785.1. Taxonomy (GTDB): domain Bacteria; phylum Bacillota; class Clostridia; order Oscillospirales; family CAG-272; genus RGIG8775. The sequence continues at coordinate 3,371 of JAZNDA010000088.1, forward strand.
ATCTTTGCCAGCTTATCATCGGTCAGCGACTTTTCGGTCAGAAATCTGCCGTCTGTTTTCACACGGCTGTCCTCGGGTGTTCCGTTCAGATATCGGTCGGTGAGCAACCCCTGCGCCAGTGGGCTGAACGCAATGATGCCTCGCCCAAGTGCTACCGAGGTCTCTTTCAGTCCGTTTTTCTCAATCGTTCTATCAAAGATGGAGTAGCGGTTTTGATTGATGACAAACGGGACGTGAAGCTCATTAAGAATGGCGGTTGCGCGAGCCAGCGTTTGTCCGTCATAATTGGAAAGACCCACGTAAAGCGCCTTTCCGCTCTGCACCGCGGTTGCCAGTGCTCCCATGGTCTCCTCAAGAGGCGTTTGGGGATCCATACGGTGATGGTAGAAGATGTCAACGTAATCAAGCCCCATACGGGAAAGGCTTTGGTCAAGGCTTGCCAGCAGATATTTGCGGCTTCCAAAGTCACCGTAGGGTCCTTCCCACATGTAATACCCCGCCTTGGTGCTGATGATAAGCTGGTCGCGGTAGGGGCGAAGATCCTCCTTCAGTATCTTCCCGAAATTGATCTCGGCAGTTCCTGCGGGCGGACCGTAATTGTTTGCCAGATCAAAATGAGTAATGCCGTTGTCAAATGCGACGCGACACATCTCCTTCATATTTTCAAAGGACGCCGTGTCGCCAAAATTGTGCCAAAGTCCGAGGGACACCAGAGGCAGCTTAAGTCCGCTTTTGCCGCATCTGTTATAAGGAAGAACTTCATATCTCCCGTTTGCCGCTTGATACATAATGATACTCCTTTTTGATTTCTTGTTTGATATTATTATATCATGGATTCCGTCTTTATTCAATATATTTTAATGATTTATATGCAAACATTCTGCTACTTCATAAACATTTTCAAATTTTCTTTTTTAGCAAAAAACGCCCCGTTTTTGCCAAAAGTAGATATAATTGTAAAATATTTACAATTTTTCAATTGGAAATTTGTGGAATATTTTGTCTTAAAAACTATTGCAATTTATGGAAAATTATGGTAGAATTTATGCAGAAAAAATAAACACCAACAAGGAGGAATTCTCATGGAATATTCAATCAAGCTACTGATCGCAGACGAAAACCCCGCCCAAAGACAAATATTAAAGGAAGGTCTTATCAGCGCGGGCTACAGAAATATTGAGGAAGCGAGCGACGGTGAGGATGCACTGGTACGCATCGGTCGCTATCATCCTGACATTGTTCTGATCGACATATGCCTTTCCAAGCTGGACGGCATCGGTGTCTTGCGCAACAGCAAAAGCATCAACTTCGCGCCCGACAAGCCGCCTGCCTTCATTCTGTTTTCAGTCTTTTCCAATCCAAACACCTTTATTCAGGCGGCAAGCGCGGGTGCGGAGCTTTGTCTGATGAAGCCTTATAACATCGGAAGTCTTTGCGAGCACATTCATTCCATCATTACCAGCAGAAGCCGAGGCATGCACGTGGTGACCGAAAACGCGCAATCCTCCGACATTGAGACACAGGTCACCAAGATCATTCATCAGATCGGTGTTCCCGCGCACATCAAGGGGTATCAATATTTGAGAACCGCTATTTTAATGACGGTGAATGACAGCGATATCATCAATTCTGTTACCAAGGTCCTCTACCCTTCCGTTGCCAAGCAATACCGCACGACCACCTCCCGTGTGGAGCGTGCCATCCGTCACGCTATTGAGGTAGCTTGGGACAGAGGTGACGTAGACACCCTCAACAGCTATTTCGGCTACACCATTCAGCAAGGCCGCGGAAAGCCAACCAATTCGGAATTCATTGCCATGATCGCCGATAATCTGAGGTTAAAGTATAAAATCAAATAGTTCATATGAAAAGCGAGGAGCAACCAAAACCGTTGCTCCCCGCATTTTTATTCTGCCCTTTTTATTTCTTATATTTTTTATCGAAATATTCGATAAGTCTGTAGGCATTTCTGTTGATCTCTGCCATATACTTCGTGCACTCGGTATACTCCTCATGCTCGCTTGACATGATTCCTTTGTTGGAGTTCACACTGGATACGTCGCGTAATCTGCCGTCAGGTCCGATTGCGTTTCTTGGGTCGTTATCAAGATACTGGAACCAGTGCCAACCAATACAGTTCTTCGCTTCAAGAAGTCGAAGCGTGTAGTTCTGATAGAACATACCTCTGTCCTTTTGGGTCTCTACGTACCAGCCGGCACCCGAGGTGTTTCCAAGCCCCGAGTCACCCGCCTTTGTGTAGAACTCGGTGATCATGAAGGGGCAGTTTGCGCTCTTGGCAATCAGATAAATACACTCTTCATTCGGCTGCCACTCGCCGTACCAGTTAATGGTTATACAGTCAAGGTATCTGCCTGAAAATTTAAGTACCCATTCCGCATCTTTTATTTTGGTGAGACAACGTGACCCCAAAAACATATGGTTGGAGTCATACTTTTTCACGGCAGAGGCTGCCACATTGTAATATCTGTCCCAAACAAAGCCGCGGAAAAGCTCAAAATACTCCGGCTTAATATCGTCATTTGTAGGCTCATCCTTGCCACTCATGTTGATCAGCCACGTCCAAGCGCATGCGTAGGAATAGTAGTTGTTCGGATTCGCGGGATTTAGCCTGAGATAGGAAAATATCATATTCTCTTCCATGGGAAGCTCGTTATCGGTGGTATAGCCCAGGACATAGGGATCATCCTTGCTTGCCTCCAGCACTTTCGCCTTTTCATCAACAAACTCAACAAACGCAGGATCAAAAACGTTCATGGTGTTATTTTCCGAGAATCTGCTGCTACCGCCCTGAGAGTTCGACGTGCCTATTCTACTACCGTATACGTCCGCAAAGCCGCCTATTTGGAGTTGACGAACCAAAGGATTGCTGCTCGACGTTGACACGTGTCTGTCCGGTGCGAAGGACGCAAAAAAGTGGAGATCATTTTTCAGTCGGTTGTTTGTAATCTCTCCCCAGTTTTCAAGCGTTCCAAACTTTTCAAGCGTTTTTTGCATTTGATATTCAGATCTATCATAGCTGGGTACTACCTCGCTGAGCGCGCGAACAACATAAGGATAGCCCAGAGGATCGATGAACCACCATCTGCCGTCTATCTTCTTGGAATAAAAGAAACCTGTTGCCTCTTGACGTCTGTCCTCGTCCATAAGTCCGCCGAATTCGTCCACGGGGTAATCCTTTCTGGCGACGTACTCATCTATGTCGGTAAGAGCGGCAACCGTTCTTGTCTTTTCCGCCTTCTTTGCGGTGTCAAAGTCCTTCGGTGAGAACGAGTGCCAAACCGTTTCGGTATATTGCTCCTCGGGCGAACAAATAAGCTCGGCTTCGAGCTTAGGCTCTCTGAGCATTTCCTCATAGCGCACTCTCCACTCGGAATACATCTTTTCTGCCCAGCCCCAGATTTCGTCATCCTTTTCCTTGTTTCCCGACAGAGTTCTTGTCAAAAAGCAAACCGACGCGCTCTCATACTGCTCGATGCAAATGCTATCCCCTTCAAAAACGGGATTGGTTAATCGCAGCTCATCTTCCGTATATTGGGTCGCCGTCAAAGCAAAGCAAATCGTTTTTTTGCCCTCTGCCTTTGCCTTGATTACTACGTCTGTAACGTCACATCCGACAAATCCGCCAAAGAAAGCCTTTGCAGCCGCCTTTCCAAGCTTCGGCATTGTATTGTAAGTAAGAGCTTCAAGATCGCCCTCATAGTCAACAGGGTAAACCTCATAAAACAAACTTGCCCTGCCGATATAGATCTCTTCCTTCATCCTCACAGTCAGTCTAAGGCATTTTCCCGACAAGTCTTCGGTGTTAAATCTCACAAACAGAATTCGGTCACGATCGGTGCCGGGAGCATGCTTGAATACAAGTATTTCGGGAGGAATTCCCACGCTCTCGTTTATCTCTCTCGCGTTTTTATCGGCAAACGCTCCGCTTCTCACATAGCTTGCGGATATTGGAATGAATTTCTTTAATTCTTTCATATAAGGAGTCTCCTTTCCTTTTATTGACTGCATTATACCATAATTTTTCCCTTTGTCAACTACAAACCAAGCGTTTTGTGCAATTTGACGGTTTTTTTGTGAAACAAAACAAAGGCTCCAAAACAAATAAAAACAAGAAATAATACCTACACCCCCACAAGGTCATCCGAACTTTGAGGGGATGCTTTGACAAATATTTTAATTTCTGAGGCTGTGGATGGGTGCAGGGATTCTGCCGCCGCGTGCAATAAAGTCTTCCGAAGAATTCTTGTTGATCGGCATAATGGGTGCTGTGCCGAGAAGTCCGCCAAACTCGACCGTATCTCCCACTCCTTTGCCGTATGCGGGAATCAATCGCACTGCCGTTGTCTTATTGTTGATCACACCAATGGCAATTTCGTCAGCAATGATACCGCTGATGGTTGCCGCCGAGGTATCCCCCGGCACCGCGATCATATCAAGACCGACCGAGCAGACCGCCGTCATCGCCTCCAGCTTTTCAATGGAGAGCGAGCCACACTCTACCGCCGCGATCATACCTGCATCCTCGGAAACGGGAATGAATGCACCCGAAAGACCGCCAACGTGTGAGGACGCCATCACGCCGCCCTTCTTGACCGCATCGTTCAGAAGCGCAAGTGCCGCCGTGGTTCCGTGCGTTCCGCAACGCTCAAGTCCCATGTTTTCAAGAATATGCGCCACGCTGTCCCCCTGCGCGGGCGTGGGAGCCAAGGAAAGGTCAACGATGCCGTAGGGGGTCTTGAGGCGATTGGATGCCTCATACGCAATCAGCTGACCGACGCGTGTGATCTTAAACGCGATCTTTTTGATGGTATCGGCAAGCTCGCTAAAATCGCACATGCCCTTTTTCTTAATAGCCGCCGCAACGACCCCGGGTCCCGAAACGCCGACGTTGATCACGCAGTCGGGTTCGCCTATACCGTGTATAGCACCTGCCATAAAGGGGTTGTCCTCGGGAATATTGGAAAACACCACAAGCTTGGCACAGCCGATCGAGCCGTTGTCACGCGTCAGATACGCAGTCTCCTTGATGATCTCGCCCATGCGCTTGACGGCATCCATGTTGATACCTGCCTTTGTGGTAGCAACATTGACCGACGAGCAAACACACGAAGTGGTGGCGAGTGCCTCAGGGATAGCTTCTATCAAGTTGTGCGCGCCCACGGTCATTCCCTTTTGCACCAGCGCCCCAAAGCCGCCGATAAAGTTGATGCCAAGCTCGTCAGCCGCCCTTTGAAGTGCCTTTGCAAGACGAACGTAGCCATCGCTGGTGATGGCACCGCCTACAAGCGAAAGAGGCGTCACGGACACGCGCTTATTGACGATCGGGATACCGTACCCTGCCTCAAGCTCACGGCAAACGCTGACAAGATTTTTGGCGTTCTTTGTGATCTTATCATAAATTTTGGTCTCCAGACGTCCGATGTCATCACTGACACAGTCATAAAGAGAAATGCCCATCGTAACCGTACGAATGTCCAAATTCTCCTCACGTATCATATGTATGGTTTCAAGAATATCCGATGTATTGAGCATAATTCCTCATATTTCCTTTCTCAGATGCGGTGCATGGAATTGAAAATATCCTCATGCATCGCATGAATTTCCAAGCCCTTGCTCTCGCCAAGCTTTTTCATGGTCTCGGCAAACGACGAAAACGGAACGTTCAGCTCCGAAATTTCCACCAGCATGATCATGGCGAAATACTCACGCATAACGCTCTGGCTGATATCCACGATATTTCCTCCGAATTTTGCACACTCGGTGCTTACTGCGGCAATAATGCCCACAGAGTCCTTTCCGATTACTGTTACTACTGCCTTCATATCGTACCTCCTATTTTTATTCCGCTATATTATATCTTATTTTCTAAATAAAAGCAAGCCCTTTTACAAAAGAACTTGCTTGTGTCACATACTTTTTATCATTTAACGATTCGATCAAGAACCGTCTGATATCCGCCCTTTCCGTAAAGGTAACTGCGATTTACACGGCTAATGGTTGCCGTGCTTGCTCCCGTTTCCTCCGCGATCTTATTATAAACCGTTTGCTCGGACAGAAGCTTTGCTACGACCAAACGCTGCCCCAGATCCAAAATCTCCTTTGTTGTTAACGCATCCTCCAAAAAAGCCCTACACTCATTCTCATCCCTCAAAGACAAAAGTGCCTTTATGAGAAGCTTGGAGCCATCACTGTTAAATATATCCGCCACGGTATTTTCCTCCCTTTGACGTTTTAATTCTTTAACATGATACCACAACACCATAAAAAAGTCAAGAGCTTTGTAAATTTTTTCTGTTTGATTTTTTTCTCTCTTTTTGCATAATAATAAAAAGAAAGAGAGGTGTAAGCATGAATGTGAAAATTGATTGGCAAAAGCTGGCTTCCATGCTTTTTTGTATCCTGATCGCCGCATTGGCTGTCTTTTTGATCGGGAAATACGTTTTGATAGCAATACTGCCCTTTTTGATCGCGTGGTCCACCGCTCTTTTGCTCCGTCCGCTCGCCAAGTATTTTTCTGAAAAAAGTGGGATCGGGCAAAATCTTTGCGCCCTCTTTCTTCTCATTCTTCTTTTTATCTTGCTCGGATTACTGCTGGTTTTAACCGTCAACCGTTTGCTTGCGGAATCGGGAAAACTGCTTGTCAGACTTTCGGCGGAAAGTGACAGGATAGGTGCCTATCTTAGCTCATTGATAGAACGACTTGAAGATCTCGGCACAAAAATCCCCATCCTGCACGAGCTTTCCCGTCTGAACGGGCTTGAGGCGCTGGGTGACTACATGGATACGTTGCTCACCGAGATGGCAAAGGGCTTGACGTCTGCTGTTACCACAAAGGTCCCCGGGCTGATCGCAGGATTTATCTCCTCAATTCCCTCCTTTCTTTTGTTTTTTGTCATCAGCGTTATTGCGTCTTTTTATTTTACACTTGATCTTGATACTATTCAGGGATTTTTCGTTTCGGTATTGCCAAAACCGATCTCCGCTCGGATCCCCGACTTCCAAAAAGGGCTCAAAAACTTTTTGTCAAGATATTTCAAGGCATATGCTCTCATTCTCTTTCTCACCTTCTGCGAGCTATACGTCGGCTTTTCGGTGCTTTCGCTTGAATATTCCTTTTTGCTTGCGATTTTGATCTCCCTTGTGGACATTTTTCCCGTTCTCGGCGTTGGCACGGTCCTTCTCCCTTGGGCGGCGACCGCTCTGATCGGCGGCAACTATCATCTCGGGTTCGGGCTTGTCATCTTATGGGGGGCGGTTACCATTGTTCGTCAGATCATTGAACCCCGCATTGTCGGCGGAACGCTTGGGGTCCATCCTGTCCTTATGCTGATCGCCATGTATCTGGGCTTCCGCTTTTTTGGAATTCTCGGCATTTTACTCTCGCCCGCGGCGCTTATGCTGACACGCTTTACACTAAGAGAGCTTCATCATGACAAAAACGCGTCCTTTGATTGACAATTTTACCATAAAATTACATTTTCAAAAAATTCCTCTTGATTTTTCCCCCGAAATGTTATATAATAGAGTGAAAATGAAAATCAGAAAGGAAAAAAGAATATGAAAAAGATCATTTGCAAGGTCGAGTATGACACCGAAGTATCAACCATCGTGAAAAAAGTCACAGTCGGCGAGTTTGGCGACAGCAAGGGTTATGAGGAAACACTTTACATCACACCCTCTGAGCGCTATTTCATCTATGTCAACGGCGGTGCGGATTCTCTGTATCCCACCGAGGACATCAAGCGTCTTTCCAAAGCAAAAGCTGAGGAATGGCTCAAAGAACATAACTAAGTCAGCAAGGGGGCTGTCGCAATCAACTGCGACAGCCCCTCATGCATTTTACCGTTCCTTATTTCAGCATTTCCAGAAGTTGTTCTTTCGGGCGGTACCCCACGCTTTGGGAGACCACCTTGCCGTCCTTCATCAGAACCACGGTGGGAATACTCGATACACCAAACGCGGTGGCAAGCTCTCCCTCATCGTCGACGTTTACCTTTCCGACTTTAACATCGCTTCTCTCCTTTGCGATCTCCTCGATCACAGGCGCAAGCATGCGGCACGGACCGCACCACGTTGCCCAAAAATCAATGAGAACAGGTTTGTCGGATTTCAGCACCTCGTCCTCAAAATTATTTTTTGTAATGATGATCTCAGCCATTATTATACGCTCCTTTTTCAGTCTTTGGTTTTGTAGTACAGCATGCAGTGACAAAAGCCCTCAAATTCAGGGTCGGCTATCTGTTCTCTGAACTGCTTACACATACACTTTGTATCTTCACTTTGTTCTCTCACGCACGGACAGTATCCGCCCGTACGCTTCAGCCCATCCTTGACGACGGCAACAATTTCCTTATCGGGATTCAGTTTAACCATTTCTTCTCCTTTTTTTCTGGGCTTATTATATGCAAGCTTTCTGTTATTTTTTCGGCGGCAGACAAATTTTTCGTCGTTTTTCCCTTATCGGATCAGTCAGCCAATGCAAAGCCGAAATAATCCTTGGTGTTGTTATAGCAGATATCAGCCACAAGCTGTGCCAAGCTATCCATGTTCGCGGGATACATGCCTTCCTCTACCCATTCGCCGATAATACGGCAAAGGATACGGCGGAAGTACTCGTGTCTCGGGTAAGACAGAAAACTGCGGGAGTCGGTCAGCATACCTAAGAAGTTGCCGAATGCGGAAAGATTTGCATACGACTTCATCTGTGCTACCATACCGTCAAAGTTATCATTGAACCACCATGCAGAGCCCTGTGTTACGGTAGGCTTGCCCTTACCGTCACCAATGCAGAACGCGCCGCAAAGCGTGCCGATCGCGGCATTTTCCACGGGGTTGATCGAATAAATGACCGTTCTCGGAAGTCCGTCATTATCCTTCAGATAGTCAAGCATCTGTGCGATCTTAGCCGTAGACACCGCGCCGTTGATAATATCGTAGCCGGTATCAGGACCCAGCTTTGCAAACATTTCTCTGTTGGGGTTTCTCATAACACCGTAGTGAAGCTGCATGACCCAACCCCGTTTCTTGTATTCTCTGCCAAAATAACGCATCATCTGAGACTTATACAGCACCAGCTCCTCGGGGGTGATATCCGCGCCGTCGCTGGCCAGTGCCTTCTTGAAGATCTCATTTGCGTGGAACGCATCGGGCTTGACAAAGTCAACCTGGTCATCCATGCCGTGGTCGGCAGTCAGACAGCCAAGCTCGGCAAAACGGTTCAGCGAAATACCATACGCTTTTTCAAGCGATTCAATATCGGTGATCTCAACACCCGTAGACTCACCAAGATGCTTGATATAGTCGGTAATTCCCTTTCTTTCAAGGTTCAGACCCTTATCGGGGCGGAACGCAGGAAGCACCTTTGTGCCAAAGCCGTTTTCGGCAAGCTGTTTATGATACTCAAGGGTATCTGCAGGGTCATCGGTGGTGCAGACCAATACAACGCCGGAATCCTTGATCAGATTCTGCGCGCTCATCTCGGGAGCCCTTAATTTTTCGGCGGTAAGTGCCCAAATGGCATCACAGTTTTCCTCGCAGATCTCAAGGTCACAGTCAAAATATCTCTGCAGCTCAAGATGGCTCCAGTGATACATGGGGTTGCCGATCAGCTTGGGCATCACAGAGCAAAACGCCTTGAACCTGTCATAGTCCGAAGCATCACCCGTAATATACTTCTCATCCACGCCGCACGCGCGCATAGCTCTCCACTTATAGTGATCGCCGTACAGCCAAACCTCGGTAATATTGGTATAGCGCTTATCCTCGGCGATCTCCTTGGGCGAAAGATGGCAGTGATAGTCAATGATCGGAAGCTTTTCCGCATAGTTGTGATAAAGCACCTTTGCAGTCTCGGTAGACAAAAGAAAATCACAGTCCATAAACTTTTTCATAAACTTGCTCCTCCTTATATGGCACATAGCCTTACATTTCTACCAAATTATAACATATATTTTTTCTGTTTGCAACTGTTACAGCAAAAAATACTTTACAAAAAACAAAATTTATGGTACAATGTAAAATGTATCATAATAGAATGGGTAGAGATACTCGCAACACCCACAACACATCCCAAAAGGACGGAAATAAACCATGCTTTTGAAAGATTTTTCTTTGATATACCCAACCAAGCAAGCCAGAGATGCACATTACAGCGGCAAGGACATCCCCGCCATTGACATGTTCACCTTAGAGGAGCTTGGCATGTCCGAGCTCATCTCGCTCAAAAACAGCGATCTTTCGGAATATTTTACCACCGACGACAACGTGATCCGTTACCGTCTTGAGGTCTTTGCCGATATGCTCGCCAACCCCTCCATTTCGAGTACGCTGAATTCCCTTATTCCCATTTTGGGGGATATTATGGAGCTCAGACGTCTGGAGGCAGACAGCGGAGATACCGCTTCTTATCTTGCCAGCATGACCGAAATTGAGCTGTATATTTCTTGCATCGATGTTTTGAACACAGGCTTTTCGGCTCTCAAGGACAATCTTAAAAGCCGTGCGTATAGGGCCTTTGCTGCGTGCATCGAGGAGCTTGCCGAAAGCGACTATTACAAGGAACTCAATCAAAAGCTGTCGGAGCTGACCGAGCGTGTGCGCGAGATCAAAAGCGTGACCATAGGTGTCAATCTGGATGCCCAGCTTCGCCCCAAAGAAGCGGGCGTGCTTTCCATCAATCCCGAAGCGTTCCGCTCGGGAGACGTGATCGAAAAAATCCTGCGTCTGAACTTCAAGGATGACCAATATACCTGTATTGCCAGCCTCGTTCCCTTTGGCAAAAAGCAAAACGAAAACCAAAAGACCGCGCTGGCACTCGCCTTTAACTCGGCGATCAACGAGGTATATAAATCCTCGCTTCATTCATGGAAAAAAATCGTCAGAAGCTACGTGCTTGACAATACGGATTTTCTTCTGGACCTGCTTTTAGAGATCGAATTTGTTGTAAAAGGCACGGCGGCACTTGAACGCCTCAGTGCCAAGGGCTGTGCGCTTTGTCTGCCAAACATTCGTCCCATGGAGGAATGTGCCTTTGATGCCAAAGGTCTTTATAACCCCAGCGTGGCACTCAAGATCGACGGTGAGGCGGTGGACAATGACCTCATCTTTGATGAAAAAGCAAGGATCTATGTGTTGACGGGTCCCAACCGCGGCGGCAAATCGGTGATCACCTGCGCACTCGGTTTGGCACAAGCCATGCTGCAGCTTGGTATGTTTCTTCCTGCAAAGAGTGCCGAGATCAGTCCCGTGGATGCCATCTGCACTCACTTCCCGACAGGCGCGGATGACACCATTGATAAGGGACGTCTGGGCGAAGAATGTGCGCGTCTTGACGAGATCCTTCACACTATCACAAACAAAAGCCTTGTTCTTTTGGATGAGTCACTTTCATCTACAGGCTCCTTTGAAGCCTCCTATATTGCCGCCGAGGTATTGGGCGGTCTTAGCGTCATCGGATGCCGCTGTCTGTTTTCCACACATCTTCACGAGCTTGCCGCCGAGATCGATCATATCAATGCCCGCGCCGTCAAGGATGGCGGCACCCCCATCGATACGCTTGTGGCAGGCATGGAGCAAGGACGGCGATCCTTCAAGATTCTGCGGCAAAAACCCGACGGCAAAAGCTATGCACGCGACATTGCCAATCGCTACGGACTTTCCTATGAAACCATTATCCAAAATCACAAACAAAATTGAGAAAGGATATAATTTTCATGGACAAAATCTTAAAGCTTCTTGAGGACGATGCTACCCTTACAGCAAAACAGCTTTCCGTTATGCTGGACAAAGAGGTGGGCGATATCAAAAAGGCGATATCCGCCTATGAAAAGGACGGCATTATCCTCGGCTACAAAACCATTATAGACTGGGACAAGACAGACAGAGAGTATGTGACCGCACTGATCGAGGTCAAGCTGACCCCTCAGAAGGATCTTGGCTTTGACCGCGTTGCCGAAAAGATCTACGGCTATCCCGAGGTACAGAGTCTGTATCTGATGTCGGGCGCGTATGACCTTGCCGTATTTATCGAGGGAAAGACCATGAAGGAGGTCGCCTATTTTGTAGCACAAAAGCTGGCACCCATTGATTCGGTCATCTCCACTGCCACACACTTTGTTCTTCGTAAATACAAGGACAAGGGCGTGGTTTACGGCGGCATTGAAGAAGATCTGAGAGGAAACGAGTTCTGATGGATTACAGTAATGTTTTATCCAAAACAGCCGTCTCTCTGAAGCCCTCGGGGATTCGTAAATTTTTCGACATCATGGGAGAACTTGATGATGTGGTTGCCCTCACGGTAGGTCAGCCCGACTTCCCTACTCCCTGGCATATCCGCGAGGCAGGTATTGAAAGCCTTGAAAAAGGCATGACGTATTACACGTCAAACGCGGGACTTGAGGAACTTCGCAATCAGATTTCTGCATATATGCTTCGCCGTTTCTCCCTTTCATACCAAGCCAAAAGCGAGACCATCGTAACGGTGGGCGGCTCGGAAGCCATCGACATCGCGATCAGAGCCGTTATCGAGCGGGGCGACGAGGTCATTATTCCCACACCGTGCTTTGTTTGCTACGAACCTCTTGTAAAGCTTGCGGGAGGTGTGCCCGTCATCCTTGCCACCGAGCGTAAGGACGAGTTTAAGCTGAATCCCGAAAAGCTCAAAGCACTTATCACACCCAAAACAAAAATGTTGGTGTTGCCGTTCCCCAACAACCCCACGGGCACCATTATGACACGCCAGGAGCTCTCTGATATTGCCGACATTTTAAGAGGCACCGACATCGTGGTGCTATCGGACGAGATCTACGCCGAGCTCACTTACGGCGGAACCCGTCACGTTTCGATTGCTGCCCTGCCCGACATGTGGGAACGCACGATCTTGGTTGGCGGCTTTTCCAAAGCATATGCCATGACTGGCTGGAGAATGGGCTTTATTTGTGCGCCCGCACCGCTTGTGAAGCAAATGCTGAAAATTCATCAGTTTGCCATCATGTGTGCCCCCACTACGGCACAGTTTGCGGCCATCGAGGCTCTGAAAAACGGTGACGGAGACATTGAGAAAATGGCAGAAGAATATGACCGCCGAAGAAAATACATCCATGACGGTCTCCATAATATCGGCATGGATGCCTTTGAGCCGAAAGGTGCGTTTTATATCTTTCCCGATATCGGACAGTTCGGTCTTTCGGGGGATGACTTTTGCGAAAAGCTCCTTTATAATTACAAGTGCGCCATTGTCCCCGGAAGTGCCTTTGGGGAAAGTGGAGAGGGCTTTGCCAGAATTTCCTATGCATACTCTGTCAGGCACATTACCGCAGCACTTGAAAGAATGGATGCCTTTGTCACCGATATCAAAAAAGGAAAAATATAAAAAGACACATGACACGGATGATGTCATGATGCAACGTTGAAAACAAAAAGCCCTTGCATCAGAATGACAAGAGCTTTTTTGTTATATTGGCGGAGGCTGATCGGGCAGCGGTGCCATTTCGGGCGGCGCTTCCATATAGGCGGAAGAAAATCCCGCATTTTTTCTCGGTGCCTCTTTTGAGGAATCAAAGGCAAATACCGCCTTGTCGCCCTCCATTTTGAGCATGGCGTCGAAGGTCTTGCCCGTGCGCTTGGAACGAAAACCAACAATGGTTGCCGTGCTTCCCGTTTCCAGCAAGCGTTTGATGTTGGAGATCGATATGGCGCGCTCGCAAATGTAAAGATTGACCTTGAACTGACAGCCCTCTTTATATCCGCGGCAACCGTACGAAAAACGTCCGCGCACGATCTCATTTCCGCAGAGCGGGCATTTTCCTACCACATCGCCAAAGCAGCCTGTATCCTCGTCTGTCTCAAAAGAGACATTTTTCTTTTCAAAAACCTCGGAGATCTCCCTCTCGGCAAGTGCGACGCTATCCCTGACGGTGATCACACCGCGGTATACCTTTTTGAGTGCCTGACCGAGCTCTGATGTCTTGTACTTATCCATGCTGATCTTCATACGGGAAAGAGACTCGATCAAAAATTCCCCCTTGGGAAGAATGGTATACACGTCTTTTTTCAGCTGTATGTATTCACTTTTTCGAGCGTTGTCGATGATTCCCGTTCTTGTCGCCTCGGTACCAAGCTCCAGACCTTCAAAGATCGCTTTGTAATCCTCGGTATCGTCCGTTTCGGCACTGTCGTCTGTTTTGTCATCTGCCGCTTTTGCCTTTGCCTCGTTCTTTTGGTCGCGGAAGGGGTTTTTCAGATAGTTGTTGAGCGTTTCAATGGTATAATGCTTGGGCGGAGAGGTCTCCTTTTCCACCGCCTGAAAATCGGTGTTGACGATATCACCCTTATTCAGCTTTGGCAAAAGCTTATCTTTTTGCGAATTGTCATCATATTTAGTCCAGCCCGCCTCGACGATCACCGTACCCTTGAGCAAAAATTCCTCAAGGTCACCAAGAGCAATGGTGATCTCGGACTTTTCCACCACACATTCCTCCGCGCAAAACACTGCGATAAAACGGCGGAACACGGCGGAGTACACCTGCATTTCCTTATCACTAAGAGTGGTCTTGTCGGGAATTTTATAGGTAGGCGTGAGCGCCGAGTGAGATTCGATCTTGGAATCGTCAAATATGGTCTTCTTGTCCTTGAATTCCACGGGATAGCCAAGCTTCTTACAGTTGGCAATAATGGTCTTGATCTTATCCTTTTCCGCAGTCGCCAGATACTCGGAATTGGTACGCGGATAGGTAAGATAGCCCTTTTCATACAGCTTTTGCACGATCTCAAGGCTCTCTGCCATGGACATCTTATATTTTTTACCCAAAACATTTTGCAGTTTGGACAGTGAGTACAGCTTACCGGGTGCCAGTTTATCCTTTTTCTTTTTTACCGCTGTCACGATCGCCTTTTCGCTGTTATAACGCGCGCAAAAAGCGAGTGCTTCATCATATTTATCGCTGTCAAAGCGTGTTTTGCTGACAAGCTCTACGATCTCGCCGCCCGTTTCGGCGCGGCTGATGATCGCATAATATTTCCCGGGAACAAAATTTCTGATCGCCATATCACGGTCATAAATGGCTTTCACAATGGGAATGATCACACGCCCCACGCGGAGCAGCGTACCCGTTTTAAGTGTGGCATAGCGCGTCAGATTCACGCCGTACAGCCAGTCTATGTAAGTTCTCGCCAAGCCTTCATTGGCAAGGCTCTCGTACTCACTTTCATCCTTCATTTCGGAAAGTGCCTTGCGAATGGTCTCGGGTGTCTGGTCGGGCAACCAAAGACGCTTAAAGGGCTTGCTCTCGCTCATGGCGTGCCTCACGCACAGACGGACGATGATTTCACCCTCTCTGTCGGCGTCCCCCGCATTGACCACGGTGTCAACATCCGCACGGTTACAAAGCGTTTTGATCAGTTCAAACTGTCTGACCACACCGCCATCGACCTTTTTATCGCTGCCCTTTTTGAGTTCAAAGCGAAATTCTTTCGGAAAGCACGGAAGGTTATCCATTTTCCAGCGGCGGTCCTCCACGGGCGTATCGCTGTATTCCTCAATATCGGCAAGCGAAAAAAGGTGGCCAAACGCCCACGTCACGATATATCCGTTCCCCTCCATGTAGCCGTTTTTGGAGGTCATATTGCCGATACTGCCTGCAATATTCCGCCCAAGACTTGGCTTTTCCGCAATAATCAGAATCATATATTTCTCCAGAATAATGTCTCAAAAGACACAAAAACACATTGTTTTTCTTCGCTGTATTATTTCCGATAATAGTATTATACTATAATTCAAACAGAAAGTCAATAGCATTTCTCTTTTGAGAATCACGTTTCACATGTAACAATGGGAGACGCTTCACAACATCTCCCTTTTTGTTATATTTGCTTTCGAATTCGCTCAAGCGCACCCTTTTCAAGCCGTGAGACCTGCGCTTGCGAGATGCCGATTTCCTCGGCGATCTCGACCTGCGTTTTGTTATGATAAAATCTCATTTGAATGATTTTTCGTTCACGCTCACTGAGCGTTTTCATGGCTTCTCTGAGCGCAATGCTTTCCAGCCACTTCTGGTCACTGCTGTCGGCATCGCTGATCTGATCCATGACGTACAGCGCGTCTCCCCCCTCGCTGTAAACCGGCTCATACAGAGAGATCGGTTCTACGATGGCCTCCATGGCACGGATCACCATCTCGCGCGGCTCACCCAGTTTTGCGGCAATTTCGTCTGTAGTAGGCTCCTTCTCCTTTTCTCTGATCAGTTCTTCCCTTGCCCTTAGGGCGCGGTATGCAAGATCTCTGACCGAGCGGCTGATGCGAACCGCATTGTTGTCTCTGAGATACCGTCGGATCTCGCCGATGATCATGGGAACGGCATAAGTGGAAAACTTAACGTTCATCTCAATATCAAAATTGTCCACCGCCTTTACCAGGCCAATACAGCCCACCTGAAATAGATCGTCCATGCTTTCGCTTCGTCCTGTAAAGCGTTGAATGATGCTCAGAACAAGCCTCAGATTGCCATAGATCAGTTCCTGTCTGGCACTCTCGTCTCCCGCTCGGCTTTTGACAAGAAGATCCTGTTTTTGCTCATCGGTCAGCGTTTTGAGCTCGGCGGTGTTCACACCGCAAATTTGCACTTTATTATAATACATCCATTTTCTCCTGTTATTTCTTACAGGAAAAGTATTGACGGAAGTGATGCTCACCTATTCAGAAAAAAGGCTTGGTACGCCCTTGTAATTTGTGGTAAAAAACAGGTGCCATTTAAAAATATTATTTAGCACATACTATTGCATATCATTCGAAAGTAACATTATATTCGGAAAGGAGATGCCATTATGGAAAAACCAAGATCATATATCGCCATAGATCTCAAATCCTTCTATGCCTCGGTGGAATGTCTTGAACGCGGGCTTGACCCCATGACCACCAATCTTTTGGTTGCAGATGAAAGTCGAACCGATAAGACCGTGTGTCTTGCGGTCTCTCCATCGCTTAAAGCCTACGGCATCTCGGGACGGGCACGCCTTTTTGAAGCGATTCAAAAAGTGAAACAAGCCAATGCCATGCGGCAAAAATCTGCTCCGCACGGGCGTTTTGTCGGGCGATCCTATGACCAAAACGAGCTAAAGAAAGATCCGTCCCTTGCCATTTCCTATATCACGGCACCGCCGAGAATGGCTCATTATATGGAATACAGCACACGCATATACCACATTTATCTTAAATATATCTCACCCGAGGATATTCACGTCTATTCCATTGACGAGGTCTTTATCGACGCTACACACTATCTGAATACCTATCGCTGTACGGCGCGCGAGCTTGCCGTGCGCATCATCCGCGACGTACTTTCCGAGGTAGGTATCACCGCCACCGCAGGCATCGGCACCAATCTGTATCTGTGCAAGATCGCCATGGATATCGTGGCTAAAAAAATGCCGCCCGACAAGGACGGCGTACGCATTGCGGAACTTGATGAAATGAGCTATCGAGAGCTTTTGTGGGATCACAGACCGCTTACCGATTTCTGGCGCGTGGGCAAGGGCTATGCTTCAAGGCTTGAAGCATACGGCATGTATACCATGGGTGACGTTGCGCTGTGCTCCACCTACAACGAGGATCTTTTGTACCGCTTGTTCGGTGTCAACGCCGAGCTTCTGATCGATCATGCGTGGGGCTATGAGCCGTGTCTCATTGAAGACATCAAAGCATACAAGCCGGAAACAAACAGCATATGCTCGGGACAAGTTCTGCACTGCCCGTATGACTTTAAGAAAGCCCGTCTGATCGTTCACGAAATGATCGATCTTATGGTGCTTGACCTTGTGGACAAGCATCTTGTCACCGATCAGATCGTTCTTGATGTCGGTTATGACATCGAAAATCTTACCGACCCTCGCATACGGGAACAGTATACGGGAGCCGTTGTCACCGACCGCTACGGGCGGAAGGTGCCAAAACCGTCGCACGGCACGGCAAATCTGGGGCGCAAGACCTCATCGACCAAGCTGATCACAGAGGCTACGCTTGCCCTGTTTGACAAAATTGCAGACAGAGATCTGCTGGTCCGCCGCCTCACTGTCACCGCCGCAAAGGTCATTCCCGAATCCGAAGCGAAAAACACGCCCACAGAACCAAAGCAGCTGGATATCTTCACCGACTACGCCGCGCTTGAGATGCAGGCGGCAAAGGAAAAGGAATATCTGGAGCGTGAGCGAAAACGCCAGGAGACCATTCTGGGAATACAAAAGAAATACGGCAAAAACGCCATGCTCCGCGGCATCAATTTTGAAGAAGGTGCCACCACCAAAGACCGCAACAGTCAGATTGGAGGTCACAAGGCATAAATGAGCGCTGAAAAATACAAAAATATCATCGATATGGCACATCACGTGTCGCCCACCCGTCCGCGTATGTCGAGGCTTGACCGCGCGGCGCAGTTTGCCCCCTTTGCGGCACTTGTCGGCTATGAGGATGCCATTGACGAGACCGCCCGTCTGACCGACCAAAAACTGATCTTAGAGCAGGAACAGATCGATCGGATAGATGAGAAAATTCAATACATCCGTGAGCACCCAAAAAATGAGCTTACCGTTACAGTGGTCTATTTTGTCCCCGACCAAAGAAAAAACGGCGGTGCGTATCGGCGCGTAGCGGGAAAGATCAAACAGATCGACACAATAGATAAATCCATTGTCATGCAGAACGGCAAAAAAATTCCCATGTGCGACATTTATCAGATCGAAATAGAATAAAACGTTTTTTTGAAATCAAAAACTCTTGCTTTTGCGTATCCTATGTGTTATACTTTAAAAAGAGTTTATTTAACATTTGACCGAAAGGAATTTTCCTATGAATATCGTTTTGACCGATTGCAACACCGTAAACGCCGACGATCTGGGACTTTCCGTCCTTGAACGCTTTGGAAGCGTCACCTATTACGGAGAAACACCAAAAGAACTGACCGCAGAGCGTATAAAGGACGCCCATATCGTCATCATCAACAAAACGCTGATCGAAAAAAAGGAGATCGACGCCGCTCCACATCTGAAGCTGATCGCCCTGTTTGCCACGGGCTACAACAACGTTGATGTCGAATACGCCAGACAAAAAGGCATCACGGTCTGCAACGCAGGCTCATACTCCACCTTTGCCGTAGCACAACAAGTGTTCGGATATATCCTCGCTCATGCCTGTCAGATCGCGCAATATGACGCAGACGTCAAAAACGGTGATTGGATCGCGTCCCGTTTGTTTTGCTTTTTCTCTCGCCCGACAACCGAGCTGTACGGAAAAACGCTGGGCATTTTCGGCTACGGCACCATAGGAAAAAAGGTGGCTGAAATCGCGAATGTTTTCGGAATGAGGGTGCTTGCTTGCAGCCGCACGGTAAAAAATGACAGCTCCGTAACCTTTGTAGACTTTGATACGCTTTTGGCAGAGAGTGATTATCTGAGCGTACATTGCCCGCTTACCGACGAAACCAGAGAGCGCTTCGGGGCCGAGGCTTTTGCCAAGATGAAACCGACCGCTTATTTTATCAACACCGCGCGCGGCGGTGTGATAAACGAGCAGGCGCTTGCCGATGCACTGAACAGCGGAATCATCGCGGGGGCGGCGGTGGATGTTCTGACCACCGAGCCGATGAAAGCCGACTGCCCTCTTTTGACCGCCGCTAACATCACTATTACGCCTCATATTGCATGGGCGCCCATTGAGACCAGAAAACGCCTGTTGTCCATTGTAGAAAAAAATATAGAGGCATTCCTTGACGGCAAGCCCATCAACGTGGTAAACTGACATAGCAAAAGACACCCGAAAAAACATTCGGGTGTCTTTTTGTTTGGAACGGCATTATTTCTTTTTTCCGCGAAGCTTTTTAAGCTCCGCCAGAAAGGTCTCCAGATCCTGAAACTCTCTGTACACCGAGGCAAAGCGGATGTAGGCGACTTCGTCCATGGTTTTGAGTCTGGAAAGCACCATCTCTCCGATCTCCTTGGTGGTCACATCTTGATTCAAAGAATTCTGAAGCTCAAGCTCAATATCCGACACAACGTCTTCTGCGTTGATCGGTCTCTTCTGGCAAGCCTTAAGTACGCCCGTCAGGAGCTTGGCACGGTCAAACGGCTCTTTACTGCCGTCCTTTTTTATAACAAAAACCTGAAGCGTTTCCACCACCTCATAGGTTGTAAAGCGCTTTTTGCAGGAAAGGCACTCGCGGCGGCGGCGAATACTGCCGTCGGGTGTCGGTCTGGAATCGACCACCTTGCTATCAAAGTAGCCGCATGCGGGACATT
>JAZNDA010000089.1:0-2734 GCA_045587785.1 Eubacteriales bacterium
CGCAATGTTTCATCAGACCCATTCAGTAAAAGTTTTAGTCAAGTTTTTTCAAAAACTTGCGGGGTTCGGGGCAGAGCCCCGAGCGTTCTCCAGTATATCACAGCCCACATAGGGCTGTCAAGCAATATTTTTTCTTGAAAAATGCAAAATTTTACACAAAAACATTTGACTTTTTTGTAATATGGTGTATAATAGATTAGATATATTCATCAAGGAGAAATGTACCATGCTATTTCATCACATGAAGATCGCGGGGCTTGACCGCAGGCTTCCCATCTGTCCGCTGAATGACAAGCTCAGCATTGCGGGCTTTATCATTTTCGGCGATTGCGAGCTGACCACCGCTTGCGCGAAGGAGCTTCTTAGTCGCGCACCCGAGTACGATTATCTGATCACCGCCGAGGCAAAGGGCATTCCGCTTGCCCACGAAATGGCACGCCTGCACGGCGACGAAAAATATTTTGTGGCGCGTAAGGGACTTAAGGTCTACATGACCGACCCCATCAGTATCTCGGTCAATTCGATCACCACCAAGCGTGAGCAGACGCTGTATCTTGACGGCATGGATGCCGAAATGATGAAGGGAAAACGCATTTTGCTGGTGGATGACGTGATCTCCACGGGTGAGTCGCTGGCGGCACTGGAGACGCTTGTCGAAAAGGCAGGGGGTATCGTATGCGGCAAGGTCGCCATTTTGGCTGAGGGCGACGCGCAAGAGAGAGACGATATTTGCTACCTTGAAACGCTTCCGCTGTTCGATCATGCGGGAAATATCATGGAATAATAAGGAGAATACAACATGGCAGAATTTTTAACGGCACAGGATAAAAGAAGCTTTTATTGCGGTGAGGTGCCCGAGAGTGCCGTCGGCAGTGAAGTTTGCGTGATGGGCTGGGTGCAGAGACAGAGAGACCTTGGCGCGCTGATCTTTATCGATCTGAGAGACCGCACGGGCGTGGTCCAGCTTGCGTTTGACGAGTCCACCGACACAGAGGTATTCGACAAGGCGTTTTCCTGCCGTGCCGAGTACGTGCTTTGCGCACACGGCGTGGTCAGAAGCCGTGGCGAGGGTGCGGTGAACAAGAACATGCCCACGGGAAGCATTGAGGTGTACGTCAAGTCCCTCAAGATCCTTTCCGCCGCGCAGACACCTCCCTTTGAGGTCAGCGACAAGGGTAACGTCAAGGACGAAACGGCACTCAAATTCCGTTACCTCGATCTGCGCCGTCCCGAGCTTCAGAAGAATATCCGCATCCGTCACGAGATCGCACGTATCGCCCGTGAATATTACTACGAGAACGGCTTTTACGAGATCGAAACACCCATGATGATCAAGCCCACGCCCGAAGGCGCGAGAGACTATATCGTGCCCTCGCGTATTCACAAGGGTAGCTTTTACGCGCTTCCTCAGTCCCCCCAGATATACAAACAGCTTTTGATGCTGTCGGGCTTTGACCGCTATATCCAGCTTGCACGTTGCTTCCGTGACGAGGACTTAAGAGCCGACCGTCAGCCCGAATTTACCCAGATCGACCTTGAGATGTCCTTTGCAACGCAGGAGGAGATCATGGCGATGAACGAGGGCTTTATCAAGCGTGTGTTCAAAGAAATTATGAACGTGGATATTCCCGACATGCCGCACTTGACCTTCCATGAGGCGATGGAGCGCTTTGGCTCGGACAAGCCCGATATGCGTTACGGCATGGAGATCATCAATCTTTCGGACGTTGTTAAGAACTGCGAATTTTCGGTATTTACCTCTGCTATTGAAAACGGCGGCAGTGTGCGCGGTATTGTGGCAAAGAACGGCGCCGCCATGCTGACAAGAAAAGAGATCGACAAGCTGACCGAGCACGCCAAGGGCATTGGTGCCAAGGGTCTGGCATACATGCGCTGGGTGGACGATGAGCCTGCCTGCTCGTTTGCCAAGTTCATGAAGCCCGAAGAAATTGACGCTATTATTGGCGCCACGGGTCTTGAGAAGGGCGACGTTCTGCTGATCTGCGCCGACAAGAACAAGGTGGTGCTTCCCACACTGGGTGCGCTTCGCGGTATTGTGGCAAGAAAGCTGGACATCATCCCCGAGGGTAAATACAGCTTCCTGTGGGTGACCGAGTTCCCGTTCTTTGAGTGGAACGAGGAGACCGAGCATTGGGATGCGATGCATCATCCCTTTACCATGCCGCTTGAGGAGTGCTTGCCGTATCTGGATACCGAACCCGAAAAGGTACGCGCCAAGTGCTATGACATGGTGCTCAACGGCACCGAGCTGTTGTCGGGCTCCATCCGCATTACCGACTGGCAGCTTCAGGAGAGAATGTTCAAGGCTTTGGGACTTGAAAAAGAGGAGATCGACCGCAAGTTCGGCTTCCTTGTGGAGGCATACAAGTATGGCGCGCCGCCTCACGGCGGCTCGGGTATGGGACTTGACCGCCTTGCCATGACCATGCTGGGCGCGGACAGCCTCAGAGACGTGATCGCCTTCCCCAAGGTGCAGAACGCTTCCGAGCTCATGAGCGGATGCCCCGTGCCTGCTGACGAAAAGGCACTGGACGATCTTGGCATTTCGGTTGTGATTCCCGAGAAATAAGATATGTAGGAGAGTTTCGCACTTGCGAGTGCGACCAAGGCTCTGCCTTGGAACCGCAAGCTTTTGAAAAAGCTTGACCAAAACTTTTGCTGTATGGTCAGTGCGTAAAATACGTCATTTTGTGCCACGGGGAGCATTCGCTCT
>JAZNDA010000090.1:0-24834 GCA_045587785.1 Eubacteriales bacterium
AAAGAAAATAAAATACGATTATACTATAATATTATATGAAATTTTACATAATCTGTCAAGAAGGATACCCAACAAAAAACAAACGCTTCCACTTTTATTGTATATGCACAATGAACGAAAAAGAGGGGCTGATTCATTTTGTTCTGCACAAAATGAATCAGCCCCTTGTCCTTTACCAGGTATCGCTTTCGTCATTCGGAATGACCTCGTTCATCGCCATAATGGCGCACTCGATCATCTCGTCGTCGGGCTCAAGTACGGTGATGCGCTGAAGCCAAAGACCCGGGGCAGAAATAATTCTCGTCAACAAATTGTCGTGCTTTCCTGCCAGCTTGATGAGCTCATAGCCGATGCCCATAATAAGAGGAAGCAGGCAGAGCTTGATGATCACACGCCAATACGTGGGAATTCCCGTGGGGATCAGCATCGAAATGAAAATGCTGACCAGGATCATCAAAATGAGGAAGGACGTACCGCAACGGGGGTGGAAGCGGCGCTGTGCACGTACGTTTTCCACGGTCAAGGGAAGTCCCTGCTCATAGCAGAAAATGGTCTTGTGCTCACCGCCGTGATACATAAAGGTGCGGCGAATGTCCTTCATCAGCGAGACAGCGGCCAGATAGCCGATAAGGATCAGTACTTTAAGCACACCTTCAAACGCCGATTTTAAGAAGCGATCGTCCTCGGAGAGGAAGGGGACAAATTTGGCAAGCAGGGAATATAAGAAGGTGGGCAGTGCCACGAAAAGTCCGAGCGCCAACACCACGCCAAGCACGACGCTTAAAATCATCAAAAGTGTCATACCGACGGAAGCGCCTTTTTTCTCCGCGGGTGCTTCGCCTTCGGTCTCCTCGGTCGGTTTCGGTTCTTCTTCAAGACCCGCGATCTCCGCCGAGCGCATCAGGCATTTGTAACCAAAGCGCATCGAATCGATAAAGTTGAAGATGCCGCGCACAAAGGGAATTTTTCGCACGCCCTTTTTGGCACTCACCTCGGTCTCCCATTTTTCAAGGACGATCTCGCCCTTGGGATTTCGCACCGCCATAGCGGTCATTTTCGGGCCGCGCATCATAATACCTTCGATCAGCGCCTGACCGCCAATCGAAGTTTTTTTTATATTTTTTTCATTTTCAGCCAAAACAATTGCCTCCGTTTCTAACACTTTTCTTATTTTACCACGGAGATATGAACGCCGTGTGAAAGAGAAAAGAACAGTTTATATATCTGCGTCCTTAATATATTCGTGTCCGTGTGCGGTGATGAATTCCTTACGCGCAGGCAGATTGTCACCCAGAAGCGTGTCAAAGATCTCATAGGTCAGCTGAGCATCGGTCGGTGTTACGGCGATGAGGCGGCGTGTTTCGGGGTTCATTGTGGTTTGCCACATCATATCGGGCTCATTCTCGCCAAGTCCCTTGGAGCGCTGAAGCGTGTATTTTTTGCCTTCCAGCTTTTTCAGAATGTCCGCTTTTTCAAACTCGTCGTATGCAAAATAGATCTTATCCTTGGTCGTGATCTCAAAGAGAGGAGATTCCGCGATAAAGACCTTACCGTTTTCCAGAAGCGTGGGAAGCAGACGGTAGAAGAGGGTCAAAAGCAAGGTTCGGATCTGGAACCCGTCCTCGTCGGCATCGGTACAGATGATGATCTTGGACCAGCGAAGCGCATTCATATCAAACGCCGGCATATCGGTCTTGACCTTGCCCTGAAGCTCAACACCGCAACCGATGACCTTCAAAAGGTCGGTGATGATATCGTTCTTGAAAATGCGGTCATAGGGAGCCTTCAAACAGTTCAGTGTCTTACCTCTTACGGGAATGATAGCTTGATATTCGGCATTTCTGCCAAGCTTACAGGACGAAAGAGCCGAGTCACCCTCAACGATATAAAGCTCACGGATGGCGGGGTCTTTGGAACGGCAGTTGACAAATTTTTCCACGCGGTTGGCAATATCCAGCGTTCCCGTCAGCTTTTTCTTGATGGTGAGACGCTCTTTTTCCGCGCTCTCACGGCTGCGCTTATTGACTAACACCTGATTGGCAAAAACCTCGGCTTCTACGGGATGCTCAATGAAATAAATTTCGAGGTTCTTGCGAAGAAATTCGTTCATTGCCTCGTAAATGAAGCTGTTGTTGATTGCCTTCTTGGTTTGGTTTTCGTACGAGGTAGAGGTGGAAATACTGCTGCTGATCAAGACTAAGCAGTCGGAAATATCGGCAAAAGTGATCTTGGATTCGTTTTTGTTGTATTTGCCGGCATTTTTAATGTATTTATCCAAAGCGAAGGCAAAGGCGCTTTTTACGGCACGGTCGGGCGAACCACCATACTCCAGAAAGCTTCCGCAATGGTAATATTCCAGACAGCTTACCGCATTGGAAACACAGAAGGAAATGTCGGCCTGCAGGTTGTAGTCCTTGAGGTCATCGCGGTCGCGTCCGCGCGTTTCCAAGTGCCAGAGGACCGGATCGGTGTTGGCAGATTCGCCCACGATCTCCTTGATGTAATCCGAAATGCCGTTTTCATAGAAAAAACGCTCCTCGGCGGTTTTCCCGTTTTCATCGGTATAACGGAAAATGAAGGTGACACCTGCCACGACAACCGCTTGGCGGTGGAGTGTCTTTTTGATCATTTCGGGGGTGATGTCTACGTTGGTGAACACCTCGCGGTCGGGCTTCCAATGAATGACTGTGCCCGTTCGCCGTTCTTTTTTGTCAAGCTCGCGTTCTTCAAGGACACCCGTAACGGGCTCACCCTTGCGAAACGCGATATGACGCTCGGTCTTGCCATCGTAGGAATATACGTCCATATATTCCGAGCTGTACTGTGTGGCGCATGCACCCAGACCGTTGGTTCCGAGTGAATACTGATAGGAGGCATCTCCCTCGTTGTTGTCATATTTTCCGCCCGCATAAAGCTCGCAGTATATCAGATCCCAGTTCCAGCGCTGTTCCTTCTCGTTGTATCCGAGTGGCACACCGCGTCCGCGGTCATCCACCGTAATACTTTTGTCGGGATGCAAAATAGTCAGAATCTCATTTCCGTGTCCCTCGCGTGCCTCGTCGACCGCATTGGAAAGGATTTCAAAATAAGAATGCTCACAGCCCTCAAGTCCGTCTGAACCGAAAATGACGGCAGGACGTTTACGCACACGGTCGGCACCTTTCAGTGAACGGATACTCTGGTCGTTATATAACGTTTTTGCTCTCTCTACATCTTTTGCCACTTTTGTAAGTCCTTTCAAAGAATTTTCCGTTTCCTTACTTCTTTTTATTATATCAAAAAAAAACGGTTTTGAAAAGGGTATTGTGTAAATTTTTTTAAAAAGGTGAATTTTTGTAAAAAATTGCTTGCAATATAACATCAAAGGGTATATAATATTAAAGTCAAAACGTTATTGTTTTTTTGATGGGAGAACAGAGATGCAAAACAAGTCGCTTCTTGATAGAATATGCCGATCTCGGTGTGCCGTTTTGGGGTTTGGTGTTTCCAATCGCCCCCTTGTCAGCTTTTTGCTGAAAAACGGAGCACGCGATATTACCGTGCACGATAAAAAGCCCATAGAGGAGTTGTGGGAGCAGGCTTTGGAATTTAGGAATCAAGGCGTAAAATTTGTTACGGGCGATGGCTATCTCGACGTTATAGATGCCGATGTGATATTCCGTTCCCCCGGCATAAGAGACGATAAGGGCGGTATTCCCGCGGCGGTGGCAGGCGGTGCTATGCTCACCTCGGAAATGGAGCTTTTCTTTGCGCTGACGCCCGCTAAGATCATTGCCGTGACGGGAAGTGACGGCAAGACCACCACCACCACGCTGATCTCAAAAATTCTCGGCAAAGAGCTTGAGGGGAGAGGCAAGGGCAAGGTGTATGTGGGCGGCAATATCGGCGAGCCGCTTTTGCCTTATGTTGGAGACATGACCGAGGAGGACTTTGCGGTAGTTGAGCTGTCAAGCTTTCAGCTCAAGACCATGAAGCAGTCGCCGTGGCGTGCGGTGATCACCAATCTTTCGCCCAACCATCTGGATTGGCATACCGATATGGATGAATACATTGAATCCAAAAAAAATATCTGTGCTCATAAAGAAATAACACGCCTTGTTACCAATGCCGACAATGCGGTGACGGCAAAGCTGGCATCCGAGCATAAGGGGGCACTTACGCTCTTTTCGTCCAAACGTGACGACTATGCCGAGCTTGCTTCTGAGAATGCACATGCGGTATATGAAAAAGACGGCGTGATCTGTCTTTTTGACGGACAAAAGGTTCATGAGCTTTTGAAAACCGAGGACCTCCTGCTTCTCGGCAGACACAATGTGGAAAATTACATGGCGGCGATCGGGGTTCTGGAAGGTCTGGTCGATGTCGAGAGCATACGAAAGATCGCAGTTAGCTTTGGTGGCGTGGAGCACCGTTTGGAATTTGTCAGAGAACTTGATGGGGTTCGGTATATCAACAGCTCGATCGATTCCAGTCCCTCGCGTACAGCGGCGGCACTTTCGGCACTCAGTCAAAAACCGATCATCATTTGCGGCGGCTACGATAAGCACATTCCGTTTGACGGACTGGGAAAAACGCTGTGCGAACGCGCCAAAGCCGTGGTGCTGACGGGTGCAACCGCGAATCTGATCGGTGAGGCGATAGATCGTGCGGGTATGCCAAAGCCCCCCGTGTATCATGAACCCGATTTTACGGGGGCGGTAAAGCTGTGCCGCGCCATTGCGGAGAAAGGCGATATTGTTTTGCTGTCGCCTGCATGCGCCAGCTTTGATGCCTTTCCCAATTTTGAGCAAAGAGGCAGATACTTTAAAAAAATTGTAACGGAAATGGAAGAGGATCATGGAACTGTTTGAGAAAATTATAAAAATGGCGTCTATGATGTCGGTCACGGGATATGAGGATCATGAACGTGCCGCACTCTGCCAGTGGCTGTCAGACGGGTTTGACGGCTTTGACAGCGACGCTATGAAAAATCAAATTTTTGTCAAATACTGCGGCAGGGAGAATGCGCCGAAGATCTTGATCGATGCGCATTTTGATGAGATCGGCATGTATGTCAGTGACATCAAAGAGTGCGGATTTTTGTCGGTGGTAGGCATCGGCGGTCTTGATACCCGAATTTTGCAGGCGTCGGACGTTATGATCTACGGGAAAAAGGTGCTTCGCGGCGTGGTGGCATCTACGCCGCCTCACCTTGCCAAAGCTTCGGACAAGGGCAAGCTTTGCGAACTGGACGAGCTGCTGATCGATACGGGATACAGTAAACAAGCCCTTTCGGAACTTGTCAGCATCGGCACCCCCGTGGGTTTTGCACCGCGTTATACGCGTCTTGGAGAAAACATGCTGGCGGGCAAGGGCTTTGACAATAAGGCTACCGCCGCATGTGCCTTTGAGGCGATTGCAATGGCAGATCGCAAGGATCTGGCGGCAGACGTATATCTGTTGCTTTCCTCGCACGAGGAGACCGACCGCCTTGGCGGCGTGGTCTGCGGCGCGTACCGCATAGAGCCAAATTATGCCATGGTGGTGGATGTCAATCTCGGCAGAACGCCCGACACGCCAAAGCATGAGACGGTCGAGCTTGGCAAGGGAAGCTCGGTGACGCTGTCTGCCGTGACCGACAGAAAACTGACGGCACGTGTATGTGAGATGGCAGAGCAAAAGGGAATCGCCGTTCAAAAGATCGTTTCGGCAGACTCCACGGGAACAAACGCTCAAGCACTTGCACTCGTCAAGGGCGGTATCCCCGTGGTCGACGTGGGATTGCCTCTGAAAAATATGCACACCTATAACGAGGTGCTTTGCCTTGACGACTGCCGGAATCTTGTGGATCTGATCGGGGCATTTATCTGCGACAAAAAAACGGCGGAGGTGTTCTCATGACAGAAAAAATAGACCTGCTTTCCTCTTTGTGTCTTGCCTTCGGCCCGTCGGGCTGTGAGGATAACGTCAGAGAGTTGATCATCGAGGAAGGAAAAAAATATTGTGCGGACTATACGGTGGACAGCATGGGAAACGTGGTGTTCCGTTTCTGTCCGTCAAATGCAAAGGGCAAGCTCATGCTTTCCGCCCATATGGATGAGGTGGGCTTTATGATCCATACAGTCACGGAGGACGGATATCTCAAATTTTCTTCTCTTGGCGGCATGGATGAAAGAGTTCTGTGCGGCAGATGTGTGACGGTAGGAAACGAAAAGAAGAAAGTAAGCGGTATCATTTGCTCAAAAGCCATCCATCATCAAAGCCGTGAGGAACGTAAAAAGACTACGCCCGTCAAGGACATGTTTATAGATATCGGTGCTACGAGCGCAAAGGAGGCGGAAGAGCTTGTCTCTATTGGTGACTTTGGCACTTTCGACAGTGAATTTTATCTTTTTGGTGATGAGGATTCGCCTCTTATCAAGTCTAAGGCACTTGACGACCGTCTTGGATGTGCGGTCATGCTGCTTATCATGAAAAAGATCGCCCATGGCGAAATTACGCCAAATATAGAAATCAATTTCTGTTTTACGGTCAGAGAGGAGCTTGGTCTATCGGGTGCACAGGTGGTGGCACAAAGACTTTGTCCCGACTATGCCATCGTTCTTGAGACCACGGCGATTGCCGGTATTGCCGACGTGGCACCTGCACTCAGGGTTGCCGATGTGGGCAAGGGCGGCGTGATCTCCTTGCTTGACCGCTCAACCATTTATGACGGAAATTTTGTACGCTTTGCGTTGGATACGGCAGAGCAGCATGGCATTCCCGTTCAGGTCAAACGGTTTGTTTCGGGCGGAAATGACGCAGGGCATATCCATAAAAGCGGTAAGGGTGTCAAGTGTTTAGCTCTTTCAGCACCAACGCGGTATCTTCATTCACCGTCGTGTGTGGCATCACTTGCCGACTTTGAGGCGATAGAGGCGCTTGTTGCCGCCATGCTGAACGACAAAGATTGGGAAAGGAAAATATAATATGTATCAAACGTTGAAGGAACTGATAAAGGTGCACGGCGTTTCGGGCAGAGAGGGTGCAGTGGCAGATAAGATTGCCACAATGATCAAGCCGTATGTAGATGAGATCTCCACGGACGCACTTGGCAATTTGATCGCCTTGAAAAAGGGTAACGGTGAAAATAAAAAGAAGCATATGCTGTGTGCGCATATGGATGAGATAGGCTTTATTGTGACTTATATCGAGGACAGTGGCTTTTTGAGAGTGGCAAGCATCGGCGGGATCCGATTTATTCCGTCTGCATATATGCACGTGGTCTTTGAAAACGGCACGATCGGTATTGTCATGCCCGAGGAAGAGCTTGAGAAAAAAGAGGACTATGAGGCGACAAGATTTTATATCGATATCGGCGCAAAGGATAAAAAAGACGCGGAAAAACGCGTGAAGATCGGAGACTGTGCGGTTGTTGAGCCGACGGTGCGCCGTCTTGCGGGGGCAAGAATTGCGGGACGTCCCCTTGATGACCGTCTCGGATGCGCGATCATAATAGATATCGCCAGACATCTCGGAACACCCAAGGATGACGTGTATTTTGTCTTTTCGGTACAGGAGGAGGTTGGCTGTCGCGGAGCCAAAACGGCGGCGTTTGCTATTGGGCCCGACGATGCCATCGTGTTTGACGTGACGGGGACGGGCGATGCCATTGGAGCAAAACCAATGGCGATACGTGTCGGCGGCGGTGCGGCGGTCAAGATCAAAGATCATTCGGTGATCTGCAACAGTGAGATCGTGCAAACGCTGTCAAGACTTGCCGAGGAGAAAAAGATCAAAACTCAGATGGAGATCCTCACCTATGGAGGAACGGACACAAGCTCGATCCAGACTTCGGGTCTTGGTGTCAAGGCAGGTGCACTGTCTATTCCCACAAGAAATATTCATACCGCTACCGAGCTTGCGGATATGCACGACGCCGAGGCGTGCCGTGATCTGGCACTTGCTTTTCTCGGGGCAATATAACAGACAACGGAGGAAAAACATGGAATTTTCAAATAGACTTTTGATGCTTGCCACCGAGGCGGAAAATAAGCTTTCGAATATTTATGCCGAGATAGACAGAGTGGCGTTTGATAATACCGCCAAAATCATGGATGCGTTCCGTGAACACCGCGTGTCGGATGCTATGTTCAATCCGACCAGCGGATATGGTTACGACGACAGAGGCAGAGAGGTGCTTGATGAGATATGGGCTGAGCTGATGGGAGCACAGGCTGCACTTGTCCGTCCGCAGATCGTCAACGGTACGCAAGCTCTTACCATTGGACTTTTTGGACTTTTGCGTCCGGGTGATCTCATGCTTTCGATCGCGGGAAAGCCGTATGACACCCTTGAAGAGGTCATTGGTATCAGCGGAAAAAAAGGAAACGGCAGTCTTGCGGATTTTGGTGTAGACTATCAAAAGATCGATCTTTTGTCTGACGGTGCCTTTGATTACAGTGCCATCGAGAGAATTTTAAAGCAAAACGAAGGCAGGGTAAAGGTTGTATTTATACAGCGATCCAAGGGCTATCTCAACCGTAAAACACTTAGTGTGGGCGAGATCGGTGAGGCGATAAAATTTGTCAAGGAACGCACGCCCGATTGCTTTGTGGTGGTGGATAATTGCTACGGTGAATTTGTGGAGCGTACGGAGCCGTGCGCGGTCGGTGCAGATCTTGTAATCGGTTCGCTGATCAAAAATCCGGGCGGTGGCATGGCGGAAACAGGCGGATATCTTGCGGGAAGCGCAAGAGCGGTGGAGCTTGCCTCTTATCGCTTGACCTCGGTCGGTGTCGGCGGTGAGGTCGGTGCGTCGCTCGGGCTGAACAAGAGCCTGTATAAAGGTCTGTTCTACGCGCCGCATACGGTGGCACAGGCACTGAAGACCGCACATCTTGCGGCGTATATCTTTGAGGCACTCGGGTATGATGTTGAGCCTCGGTATACCGAACAAAGACACGATATCATTCAAACTGTGATAACGGGGGAACCCGAGAGACTTTGCGCATTTTGTCGCGGTATTCAAAAAGGCTCACCCGTGGATGCTTTTGTCACCCCCGAGCCGTGGGATATGCCGGGGTATGCGGATCAAGTCATTATGGCAGCCGGTGCGTTTACCCAAGGGTCATCCATCGAGCTTTCGGCGGATGGTCCGCTTCGTCCTCCGTATACCGCATTTTTCCAGGGCGGTCTGACATATGAAAGCGGAAAGATCGGTATTTTGTCTGCCGCGCAGGAAATGCTGGATCTTGAAAATATAAAATAAACGAATGTTCACAATTTTTTTGTTGATATTTCTAATAAATTGTGGTATAATAACCTCCAAAGAACTAAAAACCCAAAGAACTAAAGACGAAAGGTGATTTGTCAAAATGAAAAAACTGATTTCTGTAGTACTCCTTCTCGTTATGCTTATTGGCGTTGTTTCTTGCGGCGAGAAGGTGGAGCCGCCTACGGGCTTTCAGCTTGCTTCCGTTGAGAGCGCTCCTTTCTATTTGTACGTGCCCAACACCTGGACAAGCAACGCTTCCAGCGGTATTTCCAGCGCGTATTATTCGTCTTCGGGAAACCGTATCCTTGTGAGTGCTTTTGCGCAAAAAGATGAGGGCGATACCTCTTTGCAGCTATACACGGCAAAAACTCTTGAGAGCTTCCAAAGAACACTTGATGAATTTGAATTGGCTTCCGAGCTTGAGGAAACAACGCTTGGTTCGTATGCTGCATACTGCTTCGACTATAAGGCAACATCGGATAAGAAGGCTATGCGTTTCCGCACCTATGTTTCGGAGTACGCTGAGGGCTTTGCTGTTTTGACCTACAGCGCAGAGCAGGAGGTTTTTGAAAACTTTGAGGAGGATTTTGAGAACATCGTAACAAAATTTTCCTTCAAGGTAGAAAATACAGAGACGGTGGAAATCAAGAAGCCTCAGCAATCTCAGGATGAGATCGACGGATGGCAATTGGCTTCAAGTTCGGCATATGAGTTTAATTTCTTTGTACCAAAGTCCTGGACGGTTGACAAGGCAAGCGAAATTCCTACGGCAACTTGCTCGGCAGGAGTCGGAGACAATTCCAACGTCACCGTTATGTCCTATGTACTGTCCGAGCCGACAACGGCAAAGGCATATTGGGAGCAGGCAGAAAAGGAACTGGTGTATGATCATGAGGTGATTGCCATCGACGAAAATACCAAGCTTGGCGGACTTTCGGCGTTCGCTGTGGAATACAGAACGGGTCTTGTGAATATGATGTATCATGTGAAGCAGGTGTTCTGTGCAACTTCCAACATGATGTATGTCTTCACCTATACCTCGGATGACACATATTATGAGTCACATCTCAATTCAGTAGATGCTATGCTGACCATGTTTGCTTTCAATTAAGGAACTGCATGAGAGAAATTTATTTGGACAACAGTGCTACTACGCCGCTTTGCGAGGGCGCGGTAGAGGCTATGAACCGTGCTATGCGCGTTTACGGCAATCCATCCTCATTGCATGCCATGGGGCATGAGGCCGGGAAGCTTGTCCATGAGGCGAGAGAAAGCATCGGCAATGCGCTTGGTGTCCGTATGATGAAGCCAAATGAGTTGATCTTTACCTCGTGCGGTACAGAGGCGAACAATTTGGCGTTACTTGGTGCGGCGTGTGCTAAGAGCCGCAGACAGGCAAACAAGATCATTACAACTGACTCAGAACACCCGTCGGTGGAAAAGACACTTGAGGCACTTGAGGCGGACGGATTTGAAGTGGTCCGCGTCGGGACGCGCGGTGGTGTTTTGAATTTTGAACAGTTTGAAAGAGCGCTGGATGAGAGAGTTTTTTTGGTTACCATGATGATGGTAAACAATGAAACGGGAGCGGCGTATGACCTCGGGAGAGTGTTTGAAACCGTGAAGCAAAAATGCCCGTCCGCGCTTACTCATTGTGATGCCGTGCAAGGCTTTTTAAAGCTTCGTTTCTCACCCGTTTCTCTGGGTGCGGATATGGTGAGCATCAGCTCTCATAAGGTTCACGGTCCCAAGGGTGTCGGTGCTCTTTATGTCAGCCGTGAGGTTCAAAAGCAAAAAAAACTTGTGGCTCGTCAGTTTGGCGGAGGACAGGAGTTTGGATTCCGTTCGGGAACCGAAAACGTGATCGGAATTTGCGGATTTGGTGCCGCAGTGCGTGAGACAGGGCGTTCGCTTACTGAAAAGATCGAGAGAGTCGCCGCGCTTCGCGAATATGCACTTCTTAAGCTGTCCGCGCTTGATGTCAATCTGAATATACCGATCGATACATGTTCACCTCATATTATAAATTTCACCTTGCCCCGTATTAAGGGAGAGACTATGGTACATTTTCTTTCGGGTGAGGGAATTTATGTATCAAGCGGATCGGCGTGTTCTTCTCATTCCCATGTGCCGAGTGCCGCGCTGTTGGCGTTTGGTCTGTCTCCGTCGGATGCGGAAAATTCCATTCGAGTCAGCCTTTCGGATAAAAACACGGAGCAAGATATTGACCAATTTGCCGAGTGCCTGAAAAACGGATTAAACGTGCTTGTCCGTGTTAGAAAATAAAGAAAAATCACCGTTTATGCCGATGGCGATAAACGGTGATTTTTTTGTTACGGTTACTTTGTTTTTTTCAGTTCGGGCAAGGACATCGCAAAGATGGCGGCAAAGCCGATAAGCGAAAGCAGAGCAAAAAGCAGATAGTGGAACCATGCAAGACCGCCAAAGTTTTTGCCTGCAAAAATTTCGGGAAGCGAGCCGAGCATAAACCCGAAGATCACAAGATAGGTGGCTCTTGGGAAGCGTCGGAGTAAACATTCCACCGCATATGCGGTTAAAAGAATTCCAAGCACGCCGCCGACGGCAAGGGGGATCAGAGGAAGGATATCAAGTCTTGAAACGTGGTTCATAAGATCCTCATAAATACCGAGAACGTAAAGCATTTGCGAAAGGCTCACCCCTGGCAAAACAAACCCGACAGCGACCAAAATTCCGCAGATAAGCTGTAAAAAAATACCTTTAAAACTAAGCGTCAGCGGAATGGAGAACAGCCCCTCGGGGATCATGGAAATGCCAAAGATGCAGACAATTCCGATCAAAACAAACAGAAGATCCAAAACCTTTGGTCGCTTGATCTGTGCAGACCGTAAAATAATGGGAATTCCGCCTGCCACAGCCCCTGCAAAGAAGAAGCAGATCGCAAGAGGAAAGCGCGCCATCAAAGTGCTCACCAAACGGGAAAACAGAACAAAGCCGATAATGCCGGCAAGCCCGATTTCGAGAAGAAATAAAAACGCTTTTTTCTTGTCCTTGCCGTGGTGCATAAATGCGCCAACCGATTCGATCAGCTTGTCGTAGACCCCAAGGATCATTGCCATAGAGCCGCCGCTGACACCGGGGACAGTAAGTGTACCGCCGATCCAAAGACCTTTTAGGATGGTTATAAGAATGGATTTCATTTTAACTCCTTTTTACAAACACGGGGAAGTTGCGTAAGCAATTCTCTCCGTATGTTTTACAGTAATTTTTCCGGCATAGAAACACAATCCGAATTTCATGATAATGATTTCTTTGTTTTTGGTGTTTTAATCAAGATAAACGGTTTTTCCCGTTTTAGCGGACTCATAAATGGCATTTATCAGCTTGATACATTCCGCACCGACGGGGGGAAGGATCTCGGGGGAGCGGTGGTCGCGAACGGCAAGGATCATGTCCTCTACCACGTGTCTGTGGCCGTACAGCTTTTTCGGCTCAAGCTTTGCCGCCTCGCGGTTGCCCTTGCCGTAATGCCCAAGCATCATTTCTTCTTCGTCATCCTGATCCATATCTTCAAGAGGATTTTTCATCTTCCATGTTTTGATCATGTCGGCATCGGCTTCAATGGTACCTTCGGTGCCGTACAGCATGATCTCGGTGGAAATGCCGGGATAAGCACAGGTGGTGCTGACAAAGGTCGCCGTTGCGCCGTTTTTAAATTTGACAAGCGAAGCGGTCAGATCCTCGGTCTCAATATCGTGGTTGTAGATGCCCATGGTAGAGGTTACCGACTCCACGTCACCCATCAGCCAACACATTAAGTCCACGGTGTGGATGGCTTGATTCATAAGAGATCCTCCGCCGTCCATACTCCACGTACCGTGCCAGTTGTTATCATAGTATTTTTGCTCGCGGTACCATTTGACCGCAAACGTACCGAGTACAAGTTTCCCAAGACGTCCCTCGTCAACGGCTTTCTTGATCGGGTACATATTTAAATTAAAGCGGTTTTGGAATACACCTCCGACCGTGACACCCGTGCGCTTGCGAGCCTCTTCAATGATCATGGCACGTTCATAAGTAATATCAAGGGGTTTTTCCACAAGGATATGTTTGCCTGCCTCCATGGCGCGGACCGCAAAGTCCGCATGCATGGCACTGGGCAAGCAGATACTGATAATGTCTACTCTCTCGTCTCCCAGAAGTTCCTCAAAATCGCGATATAATGTAATGCCTTCATAAAGGGCAGCGGCTTTTGCCAGTCTTTTCTCGTCGATGTCGCAAACAGCAACAAGGTCGGCGTATTCGGATGCGTTCGCGGCTTCCGCATGCGCCAATCCGATACCTAAACCGAGAACGGCATAACCAAGCTTTTTCATGATGACAGTCCTCCGGTATTATAATTCCAATTCAATCCATTATACATCATTTATTGGTAAAATAATTGCATATTGGTTGCCTTTTATTGCAAAAGAGCGACAACTTTTCTTTTATTCTTGTTTTTTCAATTTCGCCGTCCGCGGATTGCCCGACAGATCAAAGCCGATACGGCAGTCATAGCCGTATTGTTCGCCAAGTGCCTCAATATCTTCTCTCTGATCAAATCCGATCTCAAACAGAATGAACCCATCTTTTTTTAAATGTTTTGCGTGGTGAGCGAGAATAGCGTGGTAAAAACAAAGCCCGTCCGCACCGCCGTCAAGCGCGGCACGCGGTTCAGAAAAAAGCTCCCTTTCGAGAGTATCTACTACCGCCGAACGAATATACGGGGGATTGGAAAGAATAGCATCCCACTGCATGTCACTGTCAAATGCATTAGCACAGAGGACGTCAGCCTTCAAAAAATCAAGACGGGTATCTACGCCGTTGCGCACGGCATTTTTTTTGGCGGTTTTCAAGGTGTCCTCAAAAAGATCAACGGCAAGTGCGGTGCAGTCACTTCGGTGTGCAAGCGTAGAGATGGCAACACAGCCGCTGCCCGTGCAAAGGTCGACAAAATGCGCCCTTGGCGACAACGATGCAATGGCTTGCTCCACCAGAAGCTCGGTGTCAGAGCGGGGAATCAGACAGCTTGGATCGACGTAGTATGTCTCGCCGAAAAAATCCCACTCTCCCAGTACGTACTGCAGAGGATAATGCTCACAACGCTTGTCCAGTGCCTCAAAAAACGTGTCGCTTTGATAGTCTCTCTCGGGAAAGGCAAGCAGCTGCGCATGGCTGACACCGAAAAAGTGCGCGAGCAAAAGGGCGGCTTCGGTCCCTGCCTGTTCGATTCCGGCGTCTGTCAAACATTCCGCGATCTGTCTGTATGTCATGCCCGCCCTCCTTTTGAAAATCAAAGCTAACATATTATAATACTTTTTCCGTTTTCTGTCAAGCCATGCTTTTTCAACCTGTGGTGATCGTGGTATAAAACCGATCGTATCAAAAGGTTAGGGATTATTCGTAATATGCTTTCATTAAACGCTTACAGATAATGAAAAGCAGGAAAACAATAGGTTCCCGTCAAAACGACCAAAATATTGTGTTTCGTACACTCCAAAGCCGTCAAGTTTGTGAAAATTTCGTTTTTTTTTAAAAACACTTGTTTTTTCATTTATGCTATGTTATAATAATACAATAAAATGGCGCCTGAGCCTTTGAGCCTGTGCCATTTAATCGTTTTATACGATTATGGTGCAGGCTTTCTTTTTTGTTTCTGAGATTTAAGTGAACACGAGATGAGGTGATTCCTTGCAAAACACATTACAGCAAACTTCCATAGATAATGATGAAAAAAAAGAACGGCGACGATTTCTTTGTCCTTTGTGCGGAAAGCATACGGTGCTTTGGCTGTTTTCCGACACAAAGATAGAAAATCTGCCGATCAAATGTAAACGATGCGGTCAAGAATGTGTTGTGAACATTGAGCCGCTTACTGACTCTTAAAAATACATATTAGAAAAATACTGAAGCATTTTTTTACAGATGACGGATCCCTTACCGGAATTATTATGTATAACTCGGTACAAACGCCAGGCGTTTTATTATTTTGTTGAATCTTGTAGTAAATACTTACAAAGGAGAAAATTAAAATGAAACAGGATGATTTACGGCAGGCATTGATCGATGGCACGATCCGAGTTGTTGCACAGAACGGATTTGACAAAGCCACAACAAAAGCAATAAGTAATGCCACCGGAATTAACGAGGTGTACATATACCGTTTCTTTGAAAACAAAGAAGAACTGTTCAAAAAAGCCTTTGAGTATCTTGATGATCAGCTGGCATATAAATGTTTGCTCCATGTTGAGGTGATGAACACACAAGAAATAGATTATGAAGCCAGATGTAGGATTTATTTTTTTACCATGTGGCATTTTCTTGTTGGAAACAAGGCTGAAATTCTAATGTATGTTCGTTACTATTATTCGCCGTATTTTATCAAATGGTCAGCTATAGCGCACAAGCGAAGATTTATGCCGCTTGTAAACAAGTTTAAAGAGGCTTTCCGAGATGAAGCGGACGTGTGGATGATACTTAACCACATATTAAACGTAATGCTTGCCTTTGCCGTAATGGTACATAACGATGAGATGCCCAACGAAGATGATTATACCGAGCATGTGTTTCGGGTTATTTATTGTTCAATAAAGCAATACCTTAGATAAAACCACCAACCGATAACGACTAAAAAGACTTCGAAAGATGTAACCTTTGCATAACCGTTCAAGTTTTCATAAAAAAAGCAGTTTCTTTGATTTTAGTAGGTAAAATTTAATTATGAGGTGGAATTTTTTGAAAAAGCAAAAAGACAACGTAGAAATAACAAAGCCGCAAGAAAGCAGAAAATCTTGGTTCGTGGAAAATATAAACACCTGTATTTCCTGTGGGAAAGAAATACCTGAGGGCACACTTGTGTGTATGGAGTGTGAATGGGACGCTGAAAATTTAAGATGTATTATTTGCGACAGTCTGTTACAAAAGAATGAAAACTCGATCTGCGAGCGCTGCGTAACAGCACTTCTTCATTCAAAGAATCAAAAAGAGTAATGTTTAATGCGTACATAAAAGGAGAACGGCTATGCCCAAAAAGCAAATAGAAAAGCAGATAGGTAATATGAGGAGAATCGCCGTAACGATCGGTTTGCTGATTCTCATTCTTATCATTATAATTTTATTGCTCCGTGGTTGTCAAGGTGGCGATTTGCCGCACGGCTCGGTGGATATCCCCGGCAATGTCATTGACCCTATACCGCCCGTTGTTACACCAAAAGCTGATTTGGAGTTTAACAACAGTAGCACAGAAGAAAATGTTCCGTTTGACGTTGAGGGTATGGACGGCGGCGACAGCGAGAGTATTCATTACCGCGTAATTGCTACATATAATTCAGATTTCATTTTGAAATATGATATGACAATACGCGACGACGAAAAATTTCAAAAGCTTGCCGAGATCATGAAGATTAAGGTAGAGCTTGCGGGCACAGACGGTGATTCACTCTTGTATGACGGTCTACTTTCCGAAATGTCGGCTGTTGAAATCAATCTGAGTGCTGATGCGGAAACTACAACGGAATACTTGTTCCGCATTACCGCCTATCTTGATTCTCCACTTGCCGAGCAGTATCACGGACAAAAGCTGATTGCCGATATGTCTTGGTGGATTGAGGAACAGGATAACATCGCAATCGCCAACAACGAATTTACTACTGTTTCAAAGACAACACCGCCCGATCCGCCTGTAATCACTGCCGATCTAAAGTTTATTACGATCAACGAAGGCGACAACACCGCTTTTGATATGAAAAACATCAAAAATGGCGACAGTCAGACAAAGTATTTTGCCTTTGATGTGACTCACGGAGAGGATATAAAGGTTGTAATCAAAAATGATGTTGTTCTCAATGGCGAATTGCGTGAAGTACTGAAGGTTAAAGTGGAACTTGTGGACGAGGACGGAAACACCACCCTCTACGAAGGTCTGCTCAAAGACCTTAACGCAGAACACACGCTTGCTGAAAACGATAACAGTAAAACCTTAGTTTATTACAAGGTTACTGTCACAGCAGACGGTTTGACGGAAGATTATTGTGAAACTGAACTTGTGTGCGACCTCTCATGGTCGCTTGACGGAACGAGTGAGCAACTTAAAGTGCCAAGCAATAGCTTTGTTGTCTACGATAAGCCAGTTACACCGCCAGATCCTCCGACGCCGCCCGAAACGGCAACATCCATCGAATTGACGGCGAAGGACGGATATGATAACGTTCCGTTTTCCGCCCAAAACATGCTGCCCGGTGACAGCGTAGAGCAATACTACTGTGTTTCGGTCACTCACGACAGCACCGAGACAGTTCGCTTCTACATTTCCGTGGATACGGCGCAAAAACTGACCGCAGTAATGCGTGTGAAGATTGAGCAGCTCGTTCTCGACGCAGAGGATAAAGTATTATACAACGGATTGATGAAGGAGTGCACGGCTGTTGACGTAAGCGTTACGGCAAGCTCCGAGACCGTCACACCCATCTACTACCGCATAACCGTTTATACCAACGGCGCGGAGGTCGGCAACGAATACGCAGGCGAAAGC
Source organism: Eubacteriales bacterium (assembly GCA_045587785.1). Taxonomy (GTDB): domain Bacteria; phylum Bacillota; class Clostridia; order Oscillospirales; family CAG-272; genus RGIG8775. The sequence continues at coordinate 17,784 of JAZNDA010000090.1, forward strand.
CTTACCGCTGATTTTTCATGGCAATTACAGTAAAGGAGGAAAAGGCATATGAATGAACATAATTTAAACAAAAAATTGACAATGATGATCGTAACCGTTGTCCTCCTTTCACTGGGACTTGCGATTACCAGCTTGGCATTGGCAAGCTCTATCGCACAAGTGCGCGATAACCGATTTGCCATGAGTATGGGCGTTGAACTTACGATCAACGACGGAAAACCTGTGGTTGATGTAACCGATATGGTCTATGAGCCCGGCGGTACTTACAAAAGCGAATTTCCCATTGCCAACCTCGGAACCTTTGGCGTTTGGTATCGCGTGTATTTCACCGACGTGAACGGTGCACTGAAAGATTATATTACCGTTACCATCAAGGAAGCGGACGGCACGGAACTCTGTAAGGGAACAATGAGTGAATTGAGTTCAGATAAGGTGGCGGTAAGCTCGCTTGCCGCAGGTGAAAAAAAGATGCTTTATATCGAGTTTTATTTTTCACCCGATACGGACAACAGTGCTCAGGGACAGACCGTATCCTTCAATATCACAGCCAATGCGACACAAATGCAAAACAATCCTGGCCCAAACCCGGATTTCGGTAATTGAGGGAGGACAGTATGAAAAAAGCATTACAAATAACAAAGACCGCCCTGGTTTGGCTTGTAGTCGCCGTTGCGGTCGGTATGATGATATTTACGCTGATCTCGGTCAGTACCTTCGATAAGACCGACAGAAACATATTCGGCTTCAAGTTCTTTATCGTCACGAGTGATTCGATGGCAGCCACCGACTTTGATGCGGGTGATATTGCGATATCGAAGAATGTTGACCCCAAAGCGTTAAAAGAGGGCGACATTATCACCTTCTTGTCGCAAGATCCCGACAGTTTTGGCGAGGTGGTCACGCATAAGATCAGAAGATTGACCACCGATGCAAACGGACGTCCCGGATTCGTTACCTACGGTACAACGACCGACAACGATGATAAGACCGTTGTAACACACGAATACGTTGTTGGTCAATACGTCGGCAGAATACCGAAGGTGGGTTCGTTCTTTATGTTTCTTAAAACGACACCCGGTTATATTCTTTGTATCCTTCTTCCTTTTCTGCTTCTTATTCTGTCTCAGGGACTTAATTGCATCCGTCTGTTCCGTCAATACAAAAAGGAACAAATGGACGAAATGAAGGCAGAAAGAGAAAAGATCGAGCAAGAACGCGCTGAAAGTCAGCGTATGATGGCGGAGCTGTTGGAACTCAAAGCCCAACTTGCCAAAAAAGACGGAGAGCAAACACCTCCCGCCGATCCTGTGTCCGAGGATAGCACAACGGACGAAGCATAATTTGGTGTATTGCGGAAAAGCCGCTTTACATAGTTAGTCTAACAAAAATATACCAAGAAGGAGGTAATAAAAAATGACTAACACAAAATCTACAAAGCGCGCACTTCTCGCAAGCGTCATGGCGATGCTCCTTTGCTTTACCATGCTGCTTGGGACGACGTTCGCGTGGTTTACTGACAGTGTTACCAGCGCAACGAACAAAATTGTTGCCGGTAATCTGGATGTAGAACTGTATCACACCAACGGCACTGACACCGATGAGCCTGTTAGTGACACTACCACATTGTTCGACGAGGTTTCTCTTTGGGAGCCCGGTGCAATGGTTTGGGAGAAGTTGACCGTTAAAAATAACGGCAGCCTTGCTCTGAAATATGTTCTGAGCGTAAACGTTACCGATATCAGCACTCTTCCCGATGGTAAGAGCCTTGCCGATGTTCTGAAGGTCGCTGTATTGACCGAACAGCCCACCCGTGAGAATGTTGCAACTGCCGCGACACAGCCCCTTGCAACCTTTAATCTTGCAAGTGACAAAGCGCTCAATCCCGATGCTTCTGAAGAGTTCTACGTAGCAATTTATTGGGCTCCCTCTTCTATCGACAACGATTATAATGTCGCAGGTGAAGAACTTTATGCAAATCTCGGCGTAACTCTCCTTGCTACTCAGTACACCTATGAAAGCGATAGCTTTGACAATCAGTACGACAAGGAAGCTGAAATCAATACGGTAGATACTTGGGATGGCACGGCAGACACCTCTTGGTACAATGATACAGATACAGAGTTTACATTGAACACCGCAGAAGCCGTTGCTGGCTTGGCTTCTCTTGTAGACGGCGGCAATAATTTTGCAGGCAAAACAATTAAACTGGATAGTGATATAGACCTTGCTTCCATTCCATTCAATCCGATCGGTCATTCTGCAAACGGACAATCCTTTAATGGTGTTTTTGACGGTCAGGGACACACAATTTCTAATATGTACGAACAGAGCGACCTTAGCGCATGGCAGTACGAGGGCGAATATTATGGTCTTTTTGCTTATACCAATGGTGCTACCATTAAAAATGTGACTGTTGCCGACGCGTACATTTCCAGCGGACGAAATGAAGCTGCAGGTGTTGTAGGTAATGCTGAAGATACTACATTCTCTGACATCACGATTTCCAATACGACGCTGATTGCTTATAACAACTCGGTGGGAGGCGTTGCGGCAGAGTGTTACGGTAATTGCTCCTTCACAAACATTACTGTTGATAAAGATACAGTCATTGGTCCTCTGTGGGGAACATATGATGTTCGCCTCGGCGGCGTTGTCGGTCTGGTTCATGCCGGCAACAATGTAACGTTCTCCAACATTACCGTTGCGTGCCAGCTTGATGCTATCAATGATGTTGCAGCCAACTATCAGTATTGGTTATATCGTTACAGCGGTATGTTGATCGGTCATGTTGATGGCGTTAACGGTGTAGCAGATCCTACCGGATATGTTACTTGCGAAAACGTAACGGTTATCTATGGCGATTGGGTTAACTATCATTACTGCGAAGACGCAGATCTTGGTGCGGGTAGCTATAATGGTCCCGGCGAGTACAAGTATGCTCGTGTTGAAGCGGGTACAGGCACTGACGGCATTGATCTCTCTGCTTGTAATCACAATGATGATGAGTCGCACAATGTACTTATCGTATTTGATCAGTTGTTTGGGGGCGGACAGGGTGTTTCCGGCCTTAAAACATATGACGGTGTAAGTGTTGTTTATCCTAATAACTAATGACTAAATAAAGTCCAGCTAACCCCCTTCGGGGGGTTAGGCGGCAATCAAAGGGCATAAGTCCTGCATTTATGCCTTTTGATTGCTGAAAGCAATTTTTTCCACCTCGCGAAAGGAGGCTAACATATGATGAAAATGATAAAAAATATAATATTTAACTCGGACAAGGAACGTTTGACAGACAGAGCCTTCAAGCAAAGCATAACGATTTCTGTAGTCGGAATTCTCCTTTGTATGATCGCCCTCTGTTCTGCAACGTGGGCGTGGTTCAGCGAGGAGGTGTCTTCTTCCTCAAGTACGATAATTACAGGTAATTGCACTGTCACAGTTTCAGTCATGAACTCGGAAGGCGTGATCGCTCCCAAGGCAGATACTACTGGCACGTACACTTTTGAAGCCGATAAATCCTATCAAATCATAATCACCTCCACCGGCTCGGCTCAATCATCCTATTGTAAATTCGTTATAAACGGACAAGAGTATTACACAGAGCAGATATCCACAACGGAGCCTAATAATAAGATCTCATTCACTTTGACCTTTGATAAGCAAACCGACGTTGAGATCATCACTCGTTGGGGAACTTCAAGCAAGCCGGAAACGGAAAGGATCTTCAAAAACGATGGGTATTACTATAATTTGAAAGAGTCGGAACCAATAACCATCACTACTGATGCAAATTCAAGTGCTGAAGCATCGACCGAAACAGAGACTGATGCTCCCACGCCGGAAACAAGCCAATAAGTAAACATTTAAGCACCTCGTGCCAATTTGGCACGAGGTGCTTGTCTGCATATGAAGTCTTAAAAGCGCAGTTTATCAATCATTTCCCACTTTACATATTCATTAAACTTGCGCGATTGCAAAGGGACGGCAACGTCCTGTCCGTATAGAAAACATCGGAGAACGTTACACGCCCGAAGCGATTGAGAAAAGGATTCTTTCAAGACATGAATATCGATCTCCGTATTTCCCAAGCCACCCGCCTCTTTACGAAATGTGGGAACGCCGAAAGAGATACGATCAGCACAACACCATAGAACTCATCTTTATGATTGTGCTTAAATTTTTCGACATCGATACATGCGGTAAAGTAATTCAGAACGATAACTACCAAGAGCCGCTTTCGCCCGCTATGCGCCAAGAGCAGATCTATTTAGAGCGCTATATGGAAACGGTCAATCTCATTAACCGCAATGATCTCGGCACAGCAGAACGTATTCGTCAGTACGGTGTACTCAATCCTATCATTGTTCTCAAAAGATCTACGGGCGGCGGTTATGAGCTCGTATCCGATCACATACGATATGGGGCTTGTAAAAGGCTCAATAAGTTTGACATTCCCGTTATCGTCTGCGACCTTACCGATGAAGAAGCTATTCTCACAATGGTCGATGCCAACCTTCAGCGTGAAAGAAATCGTGCGCAGAGCAATTAAATTGTTGAAAGATAAAAATTATTCTCGCGTTTGTTTAACAAAAAGTAATGGGATATTTTACGGATGTAGCTATACGAATGCAAAATTAATGATATTGAAACTTTGGAATTTTTGTGATATAATTATTATAATGAATGTTATGTCCTCAAAAAGGGACGTGATATATTGTATAATGTGTTTGAAAACAAATCAGATATATTCGGGAGGTAATGATGAACATTGTAGAAAGGCTTGACTTGGCGATCAAATTAAAAGAAACCGAAACAACGGATGGATTTTACACTGTTCCTTACAAGAACGGAACGCTGCGAAAGTCAACCTATATGACAAACGAGGAATGGGAGTCTTTCTTGTCGGATATGCCCGCGGCGGCGCGCAAGGAGTATGGAGAAGGACACGGTGACGAGCTGCAAGAAAAAGACGGACATCCTCCGAAGATGGCATCCTATGGCTCATCCAGCCGCATGATCTATAACCTTTCCAACAAAAAGGCAGGGTTTCATTTTGAAAAGAAGCTTCCTACAACGGTAGGCGGCACGGCAAACCTTGACGGATTTTATGAGGATGATAATCGTTATATCTTCGTCGAAGCAAAGTGTCACGAGCCTTATACTGCCAAAAATGTTTCGGTAAGCAAATGCTATGAGAGACTTTATAAGTATATTAACGATCAGATGCTTGGCATTGTTCATATTGATATGCAAACAAGCAAATGCGGAAGATATCTTAACGTGGAATATTTTGCAGACGGCGAAAAGCTTGAGCGCTTTGATATGAAGCAGATGATCTGCCACCTGCTTGGAATCGCAACCGGTATGCTCAATGGCATGCTGGAAAGAAAGCAAACCGATTTTATATATTTGCTTTATGATCCCACTGAGCTCGTCATAGATCCCGATGCTAAAGAAACGATTGACAAAATATATGAGAGAACGTGCTATGAATGTAATCTTGTTGATTTTGCAGAGCTTTATCGTGTGCTTCTGAATTTTTTAACACAAGAAAAATATGCTGGTGCGGTATCTGATGAGGACATTGATAATATGGTGCTTAAGTTTACGTTTGCACTCGCATCTCAAGAATTTTATCCGATATTAATTTCGTAATTATAAAAATGGAGGACCTATTTATAAAATATGATTCAAATATCGTAGGCGAAAAAGTAATCAATGTCGCAGGAAAAAAGAAAGACAAATTTCAATTTCTCAAAGGGCTTTTTATGAAGAATCATTGGAACGGGAAGCTTTGGTATGCGTACGGAACGTCTATGACCGGTGAGGCAAAGGGAACACTAAACGCTCCGTTATGAATCTTGATGAAGGGAAAGACAAGGCAGATCTTATTACGCTTGAGGTCTTGCTAAACGAGGGAATTACCAAGCAGACCATATTCACCTTAATGATTTAGGTGGAAACAATATGGGGATTTTTGTGCGGAGCAAACGGAAGGATATTCCGCTATGGGAAACGGAATAGTCATGACGGGTGACAACCAACTATTATGTTACTTCTTGCGGCGGTTTTGGGAAAAAGTTTTTTAAACGTCTTGACAAACGGGATGGCAAGTGATATAATGACGAAGTAGGGTCTATAAATTTTATTGATAAGGAGTAAAACTATGAAACTGATCATCAGAGACAATTATGACGTAATGTGTGAATGGGCGGCACAGCATATTGCCGATGCCATAGTCGCCCACAAGGAGAACCGTCCTTTTATATTGGGACTTCCGACGGGCTCCTCGCCGCTTGGCGTTTATAAAAGACTCATCGAAATGAACAAGGCAGGCAAGGTCACCTTCAAGAACGTTGTCACCTTCAATATGGACGAATACGTGGGTCTGCCTCGCGAGCATGATCAGAGCTACTGGTACTTTATGCACGACAATTTCTTTAACCACATTGATATTCCTGCTGAGAACATCAACATTCTTAACGGTATGGCTGAGGATCTTGATGCCGAGTGCCAGCGCTACGAGGATAAGATCGCATCGTACGGCGGCATTGATCTGTTTTTGGGCGGAAGCGGCGTTGACGGACACATCGCCTTCAACGAGCCCTTCACCTCGCTGACCTCGAGAACGGGCGTTCGCGCATTGACCGAGGACACCCTGATCGTCAATTCGCGTTTCTTCGGTGGCGACGTAAACAAGGTTCCGAAGACCGCACTCTCGGTAGGTGTTGGCACGGTTTGCGATTCCAAGCAGGTGCTTCTTCTCATCAACGGACACAATAAGGCGCGTGCACTTCGTCACTGTGTAGAGGGCGGCGTAGATCACGCTTGGACGATCAGTGCGCTGCAGCTCCATCCCAACGGAATTGTCGCGTGCGACGAGGCTGCTTGCGGTGAGCTGAAGGTGGACACCTACAAATATTTCAAGGAAATCTACAAGAACGAAAAGTAATTGTTTCATAAACGGGGCGCCTTGGCGCCTCGTTTTTTTTGCGAAAAATTTGCGTTTTTTTCGCAAAATCTATTGATATATGGAGAAATATATGGTATA
>JAZNDA010000091.1:0-3437 GCA_045587785.1 Eubacteriales bacterium
ACGTGGTCTCGGGAGCCAGCGTGGTCTCGGGAGCCAATGTGGTCTCGGGAGCCAGCGTGGTCTCGGGAGCCAACGTGGTCTCTGCGGGTTCGCCGCAGGACACTGCCGATGTGACCACCAGCGTAAGTACCATGAGAGCAACAAGGATCTTTGCAAAATTCTTCATGATGTTTTCCTTTCATCTGATGAATTTGAATTCTGATGAATATCTGCCTCTCGGCAGAGGATCTTCTATATCGTATAAATCTTTCTCTCCGACGCGTCGCAATACCGACACTTCCCGAAGAGATTCCTATACATTTTAACTATATCACAAATGCGTGAATTTTGCAACACTTTTTTAATTTTTCGGCAGTTTGTACAAAATCAGACTTTTAAATTTGTTGTTTTCCTTGCCATTGAAAAATCGTGGAGTTTCTCTTGACACGGGAAAGACCGATTATGATGTAGTAGAAAAAGCGGCATCGGAGTGCAAGCTAAAGCTGTTTTTGGCAGGTGCCTATGCCGTCTTACGGCGCGAAACGGCTACCAAAAAACGAAAATCCAACAAGTATCGGAACGAAATTTCAATAATCGCAGGAAAAGACATAAATTATGAAGATTTTTGCCATCGACAAAATCAACTTCACTCTTCGCTATAAAAATAGGCGCACCTACGGTTGTAGGTGCGCCATACCCCTTTTGGGGGGACTTTTTAGATCGTCTCCCTTATCGAAGTTGTACTTGCAGCATTTGCTGTCATCAACATCAATCGGTGTTAATTGGAGCTCGCAGGGGAGTAGCTCAGGGTAATGTCATCCATCTCGATCACAACGCCGGCGTCTTTAAACGCTGCACGGGTGATACCCATCTGGAATAACCAGCTCACGTTGGCACTACCCTTGTCGAAGATAGTAACCTCTTCGGTCAGATCACCGCCGCTGACAGTTACCATGATGGCATCGTTTACCAGGTCGAGCTCGATGTTAAACAGATAAGGCGTTTTAAGAGTTTCACTCATCGGACTCATAACCACCGAACCCGCCTTGAGCTTGCCTTCCGAATTCGAAATGGTGATCAGAATATGCGCATCAACAACGGCTCCTGTCTCAGGATTCTTTCTCTGATAATTCAGGAAGACCGGGGCATCGGTTCCTGTGTAGGTACCCGTATACTCAAGTGTAAAGGTCAAATTGATCTTCTCAATATCGGTGTTCGTTGCCTCGACGTTACCGTCAAGAAGATCGGCAAAGACGGGGTTATCAGCGGGCAAAATTAATACCTGAGTTCCTGCCGAAGCTAAAAACTTGTTGTTGGCAGAAATGAAGTTGCTATTAAGGCTGTCAATCTTAAGCCCTTCACCCGAAGCGCTGTCGAAGGGAACGGTTGCAACGATTACGTCGTTGTCACCTACAGGCCTTGTGGGTGTTGCAGGAGTCTCGGTGGTCTCGGGAGCCTCAGTGGTCTCGGGAGCCAAAGTGGTCTCGGGTGCCAAAGTGGTCTCGGGAGCCTCGGTAGTGGTCTCGGCAGGTGTTTCACCGCAGGACACTGCCGATGTGATTACCAGCGTAAGTACCACGAGAGAAACAAGGATCTTTACAAAATTCTTCATGATGTTTTCCTTTCACTTAATAAATTTGAGTTCTATTGAGTATCTGCCGTAGCAGAGAACCTCCAAAAATTATTTTACGGAATAAAGCTCAAGGCGAAATGAGCGTCTTGTCCTTAGTAAGACCCGCTACAGGCTCGGTGGAAGCCGCCGTAGTCTCGGGTGCGCCTGTGATCTGGGCACATCCCGAAGAGATCTTTTAAATATTAACTTTTGCATATCCATTGTATCACAAACGCGTGCATTTTGCAACACTTTTTTGATTTTTTGGCGGTTTGCACAAACAACAGGTCGCGCTTTTGGTCATTTTTGCTTGTTTTTTGGCGAATTGTGGGTCATCTCTTGACATGCGGACGAAAATGAGATATAATAGATTTGATTTTTTTATAATGAAGGAGATTTTATCATGTTTTTTGACAAGCTTGCTGAGTTTGACAAGGAAGTCTTTGATGCGTGCGACGCCGAGCTTGCCCGTCAGAAGGCAAACATTGAGCTGATCGCGTCCGAAAATATCGTTTCCGAGGCGGTCCTGCTTGCCGCAGGAACCGTTCTGACCAACAAATACGCCGAGGGTTATCCCTCCAAGCGTTACTACGGCGGTTGCAGCTGTGTAGACGTAGTGGAGAACATTGCTCGCGAACGCGCCAAGAAGCTGTTTGGCGCCGAGCACGCCAACGTCCAGCCCCACAGCGGTGCCAACGCCAACCTTGCGGTATTCTTTGCCCTTCTGAACCCGGGTGACACCGTGCTCTCCATGAATCTTGCCCACGGCGGACATCTCTCCCACGGCTCGCCCGTCAATATCTCGGGTAAATATTTCAACATCGTGCCCTACGGTGTTGCCGACGACACGGGAAAGATCGATTATGATATCGTGGAAAAGGCGGCCCTCGAGTGCAAGCCCAAGCTGATCTTGGCAGGAGCCAGCGCATATTCCAGAACCATTGACTTCGCACGTTTCCGCGAGATCGCCGATAAGGTAGGCGCGTATCTCATGGTTGACATGGCACACATTGCAGGTCTTGTTGCCGCAGGGCTTCATCCCTCGCCCGTGCCTTATGCCGACGTGGTGACCACCACCACCCACAAGACGCTTCGCGGTCCCCGCGGCGGATTGATCCTTTGCCGCGAGCAGTACGCCAAGGCGATCGACAAGGCAGTCTTCCCCGGCACGCAGGGCGGTCCCCTCATGCACATTATCGCCGCCAAGGCAGTTGCCTTCGGTGAGGCTCTCAGTGACGAGTTCAAGCAGTATCAAGCGCAGATCGTCAAAAACGCCAAGGCACTTGCCGACGGTCTGATCAAGAACGGTCTTTCGCTGGTATCTGGCGGCACCGACAACCATCTGATGCTTCTTGACCTTCGCGGCACGGGCATCACGGGTAAGGAGCTGGAGCATCGTCTTGACGAGGTACGCATCACCGCCAACAAGAACACCGTGCCCTGCGACCCCGAAACGCCTTTTGTGACCAGCGGCGTGCGTCTGGGCACTCCTGCTGTAACGTCGCGCGGCTTTGGCGAGGCGGAGATGGCAGAGATCGCCGACATGATCCGCGACTGCGTGTTTGATTTTGAGGCAACCAAGGAAAAGACACTTGCGAAGGTCAACGCACTTTGCGAGAAGTTCCCGATATATAGTAAGTAAAAACCTCACGGCGAGCGCGCTGTGAAAGTTTTGGTCAAGCTTTTTCAAAAGCTTGCGGTTTCCAAAGGCAGCGCCTTTGGTCGCTCGTCGCAACGAGCGAAACTTTCTTACGGCATTTCTTTTTTGCAAAGCTTTTTTCTTTGTGCCTATAGTGCCAAAGAAAAAAGCGTCTATATTATACGATTGAGCAAAAAATCTGTAGTT
>JAZNDA010000092.1:0-9475 GCA_045587785.1 Eubacteriales bacterium
AGCAAACGGCATTACGGGCTTGAATATCTCCGCAGCAACCCTTGGCACCGATCTTAACTCCGACTTTGATGAGGATGAGCCCTACAATCGAGAGGATAATAAGAAGTTCACCGTTGAAGCGCTCAAATACCTGTCTGACAACTATAACAAGGTTATGGTTGACGGCGGTAATGTGTACTCGTGGCAGTACGTGGACTACATTGTAGGTCTTTCCATCGACTCCAGCCGTTATCTGATGGCAAGCAACACTATTCCTTTCGCGGGAATCGTGCTTCATGGCTATAAGCAGTATACGGGTACGGCGATCAATGAGGAAGGTAACATTCAGTACGGTATTCTTAAGGCGATCGAAAGCGGATCCTCGCTCTATTTCGTACTTACCTACCAGAATGCGACCAAGCTGAAGGAAGACTACGTGCTCAGCCGTAACTACTCTGTCAGATATGATATCTGGGCAGGTACTTACAATGAAGAAGGCGAATTTGAAACGGGTGAGCTTGTGGATCTGTACCATCAGCTCAACGATGCGATCGCTGACGTTCAGAATACCAAGATCGTCGGTCATACACTTGTTGACGGTTGGCGTATTCCCGATGAGGATGAGCTGATTGCCGACGAGGAAGCAAGGGTGCAGCAAGAGCTTGCCGATGCTGAGGCTGAAAAGCTTGCCACGGAAGCAAGACTTCGCAAGGAGCACCTTGAGGCAAGAGTTTCCGTTGTCAACAATGCAACCGTTGCATTCAACACCGCAAGGCAGAGACTCGCGGGCGTTCAGATCGAGAAGATACTCGGAGATCTTGAGACCGCGATGACAAAGCGTGCTGACGCTATGGAAGCACTCAAGACCGCAACCGAGGAAGAGATCGCTACGTACGAAAAGGCGATCAGCGATGCGGAAAGAACCATTCGTGCACTGTACGATGCCAACATTATGGCGGCATACACGGTGATCGAGGGTGCTTATAACACTGTGATGGATAAGCAGAGACTTCTTGAGGAATCCATCGAATTCTTCAAGGCTGACGGCACGTATGCTGAGGAATTCATTGCCGACGTACAGGAAAACGTTGAACCCGTTGCAGCCATCGTTGCCGATACGACCGCCATCATGGATACCATGAAGGACTATCGCAAGCAGGTAGTGGATGCTGCGGCAGGGCTGATCGTGGAAAAGGAAGAGGCAGAAGAGGAGATCGTGGAAGAGTTTATGCCCGCGAAGTATAAGCTTGATGACGGTTCGATCGTTGCCGTGACCTACGGTGAGGACGATGCTCCTTACAAGACCTTCCTTCTCAACTACAACTATTTCGACGTTATCGTTGAATATGAGGGTACCAATTATGAGATCGGCGCTTACGGTTATGCCGTGATCCAACACTGAGGAAAGAGAGGGATTTGAATATGACAAACGAAAAAAGTGTTGTCGGTGCGGTAAAAACAAAGCCTGCACCCAAGAAAAGAAGAAAAATCGCTTCTCTTGACCGCAAAAAGGCGCGTGCAGGATGGATCTTCGTCCTTCCGTTTGTGGTTGGTTTTGTACTGATTTATCTTCCTATTGTATTAGACTCTATCACGCTTAGCTTTAACTACATGTCAACCGTTCAGGGCGGTGGCTATGAGCTTACCTTTGTCGGCTTTGAAAACTACCGTAACGCATTGTTTGAAAATCCGGATTACGTGCAGACACTGATCTCGGGTCTTAAAAATCTTGCGTTTGACATTCCCGCAATTATTATCTTCTCGCTGTTTATGGCTATTCTTTTGAACCAGAAAATGGCAGGAAGAGCCGCGTTCCGCGCAATCTTCTTTATCCCCGTTATTCTTTCAACGGGTATCATGGAGAGCATTGAGGCGCAGAACCTCGTCGGTGTTTACATGGATTCCGCAGAGGGTATCGATGACGGTTCGGGTACCAGTGCGGCATCTGAGATCGTATCCGCTATGGATATTGAGCGTTTGTTCGCCAACATGAAGGTCGGTACCGGACTTGTGGAATACGTTGCTGGTATGATCAACAACATTTATGACATCGTAAACCGTTCGGGTGTACAGATGCTGATATTCCTCACGGGTCTTCAGTCTATCTCGCCTGCCATCTATGAGTCTTGCTCGATCGACGGTGCAACGGCATGGGAAACCTTCTGGAAGATCACACTTCCGATGATAAGCCCGATGATTCTGGTTAACGCAGTATATACCATCATCGACTCGTTTACGACCGACTCCAACAAGGTTATGACCTTTATTGCGAACGCGCAGACCGAGGTTCACGGACGTGAGCTGAGCACGGCAATGGCTTGGATGTATTTCTTGATCGTTATTCTGATCTTGGCGATCGTTGCGGGAATTATGTCTGCCTTCGTGTTCTATCAAAAGAAAGACTAAGGAGGTGTAAAGATGAACGCACAAAATAGCTTGGATAAGCCCAAGGTTATGAAAGAGAGCAAAAATAAGATCCGTGTGGACTTCGAAAGAACACCTCTGAAGGAGAGACTGAAGGCAAAATTCTTGTCGCTGTTTTTCCTTAAGAAGCTGGTTTGGTACGTCTTCCGCCTAGTCCTTCTGGTCGGTATTTCGTACATCGTCCTCTTCCCGTTCTTCTCAAAGATCGCAGGTTCCTTCATGAGCCCCGAGGACTTTGTTGACGTGACGGTTCGATTGATCCCCAAGCACTTTACCATGAACACCTATAAGGCGATCATTTTGGAAAACGGCTTCTTTGAAGCGCTGAAGAATACACTGATTCTTTCGCTTTCCGCCGCCATTTTGCAGACCTTCTCCTGTTGTCTCATCGGTTACGGTCTTGCAAAGTTTAAGTTCAAGGGTAATGGCCTTGTATTTATTGCGGTGCTGTTTACCATGGTGCTTCCTCACCAGACGCTCAGCTTCTCGTTCAGCGTGAACTTCACCTATTTCTGGCAAGGAATTTTCGGACTTCTCAATGCCATTCATTTGGTGCCCGACAAGATCGCCAACGGTCTTAACATGATCAACACACACTGGCCCATGGCACTTCTGTCGGTAACCGCACTTGCGTTTAAGAACGGCTTGTACATCTTCCTTTTCAGACAGTTCTTCCGCGGCGTGCCCGATGAGCTTGAGGAATCGGCGTATATCGACGGCTCGGGTGTTTTCCGCACCTATTTCCAGATCATTCTTCCGCTCTCGATCCCGACCATGATCACGGTGTTCCTGTTCTCGTTCTGCTGGCAGTGGACCGACGACTTCTACACCAATCTGTTCTACACGACAGCGAGAATGAAGCTGATGCCCAGTATTGTTTCGGTTCCTCCGTCGCTCATGCTTAACTTCGCGGCGCAGAAGCTTTACGACTCGGCAATCAAGAATACTTGCGGTATTCTGATCATTCTTCCTTTGATCGTTCTGTACGTATTCTGCCAGAGATATCTGGTCCAGGGTATTGAACGTTCGGGTCTTACCGCAGACTAATTCAAAAACTTGGATGTATTTCAATAAAACAGCCCACTGTGGAATCACAGTGGGCTGTTTTGTGTTTGTATAGGTTTACTTTTGGTGATAGGAATGAATGAGTTTGATAACAAGTCGCATGAGCACATAAAGTAAAACGCCGTATAAGAGAACGTCCGAGGCATATGCGAGTGCCATGCGGAGGATTTCGGCAAGCGAGGTGGGGGCACCGTAACCGATATCGTAGACAATGCGGCTTGTTATGTTGATCAGCATAACGGCAAGCGAGACAAACAGAAGTGAACGGGAAAGAGGTTGTGGGACAGTAGATGCATTCACATCACGGAAAGAGCGGAGTGTAAACCACGCGATGAAGAGAATGATGACATACTGTACCAGCTCAAGGCAAAAGGAAAGCAATGTGGTGGGAAGCTTTAACATCATGAACATCTCTGCATCCATGCGATCGACCAAGAGCGCGCCTAAAAGTGATGCCGCATATTTAAGCATGGTGAGTAAGACCGCGATCATGACGACAGGTACGGTTTTTGTGACGCCAAAAAACATAAAGCAATAGATCGAAATGCCGTAAAAGAGCGCAAAAGAGAAAACGGTGATGAGCGTTTGCAAAAAGGGAAGGCATTTCACCCAAAAGCCGTTTTGAAATAGCACATTGCTCATGAGGGAGACCTGAATCCTCCCGATCACAAAATAAAGAGCAAAAAGCAAAAGACCCATGATGGTCAAGCCGAGAAAAGTTTTTCGATATTTTTTGTTGTCTGTCAGAATATCCATGTTCGCCTCCGATCCTGTTTTATTTATTGTAACATAAAAAAGCAAAAAAGAAAAGGGATAATTGTAAATATCTATTTGTGTTTTGCATCAAATTCTGATTTGTGGCATAGAGATACAATAAAAGATCGGGAGGAAACAGTATGGGATTTGACAAGACAAAAAAGATAGTAGAGTTTTGTGAGCCGTTTGACCATGCGCAAATGATGGCTGTGATCGGGGAAATGTCGGAGCGTTATCCGGAGCTTTCGGTGACAACACTTGGAAAAAGTATTCTCGGCAGAAATATTCCGATACTTGAGCTCGGAAAGGGAAAAAAACGGGTGATCTACGTTGGCGCACACCATGGTATGGAGGGGATCACCGCGGCATTGCTGCTTCGCTTTGTCAACGAATACATAGAGCTTTGGCGAGCGGGAAGCGTGATCGGTAAGATTCCCATACGGACGCTTGGGGCGGCGAGAAGTATATGTATCGTACCCATGCTCAACCCCGACGGGGTGGAGTATGCGCTGCACGGCGTATCACAGGACAATCCCATGCGTGAGCGTGTGATTGCCATGAATGGCGGAAGGCATGATTTTTGCCGTTGGCAGGCAAATGCGCGCGGTGTTGACCTCAATCATAACTATCATGCGGGTTTTGAGGCGTATAAGAACATGGAGAGGCAGATGGGTATTGTGAGCGGCGCACCGACAAAATACAGCGGTGAGCATCCCGAATCCGAGCCCGAGACCGCCTATCTTTGCAATTATATTCGCTTTCAAGGCGACTTTTCTCTTGCGCTGACGCTTCATACACAGGGGGAAGAAATTTATTATACAAGCTGCGGTCAGAGTGTATCGGCCGACGAAAGGATCGCGCGTTATCTTGCTGAGCTTTCCGATTATAGACTTGCTAAGCCCGAAGGTACAGCGGCGTACGGCGGCTTTACCGATTGGTTTATACGGGAATTTCATAAGCCGTCCTTTACCGTCGAGTGCGGAAAGGGACAAAATCCGCTTCCGTTTTCCGATTTTACCATGATATATCTGCGAATTCGGAAGATGCTTTATACCGCGCCGATGCTGATCTGATACTCGTTTTGTCTTGACTTTTTTGATTGAAGTATGGTAGAATGGGTCTGACAAAAGTCAGATCCATTCCTTGCATAAAATGAAATATTGAGGTGCGGAAAAATGCAAGACGTAAAAGAATATCGCTCTTTTATGATAGATCTCGGATGTGGCATCATGTCTTTTAATGATCTTGAGAGCATTATTTTCCATATAGCACTTGCCAAATATAACCGCGTTCATATTCATTTGATGGAACACCTTGGAATCTGCTACTGCACAGAAGCCATGAAAGGCATGCAAGCTAAGGACGGGGCGCAGTACAGTATAGTATAGAGCAGATGCGTGAGCTGGCATCAAGGGTGAGCCGTTTGCATCCACCGCCCGTAAATATGTACAGCGCCTCCATGCTATTCTTGACAGTGACGTTTGCCAATAAAATGATGCCGATAAATTGTCGTTTTTCTGTTTGCAAACCGAACGTTTTATGATATAATATAAAATGAATCATTATGTAGATACGTTCGGAGGATACGGGGACATGACAAGACTGATTTTGATCAGACACGGACAGAGTGAGGCAAATCTCACAAGACGCTTTGCGGGGCATTACAATGCGCCGCTGACCGAGCTTGGCAGGCGTCAGGCACAAAAGAGTGCCGAATATGTTGCTTCGCATTATGAGGCGTCAAAGGTATATGCCAGCGATCTTGCACGCGCGTTTGCCACGGGACAGGCGGTTGCCGACCGTCTTGGTCTTGAGATCATTCCCGACGTGCGCCTTCGCGAGATCTGCGCAGGGCAGTGGGAGGGAATGGAATTTGCCCGAATTGCCGAGGAATATGCGGACGATTATAAGGTGTGGATGAGCGACATCGGACATTCCGCGCCCACGGGGGGCGAGACGGTCATCGCACTTGCTGAGAGGGTGTTTGGCGTAGTACGGGAGATCGCCGAGCAAAATGAGGGGCAGACGGTGGTGTTGGCAACGCACGCCACGCCCATTCGTGCTACCGAATGTATGGTCAAGCATGGGAGCCTTGACCCCATGAAGGACATCCCTTGGGTGACCAATGCCTCGATCTCCGAGCTGATATACGAGAACGGCCGGTTTGAATTTAAGATGATCAGCTACGATGAGCATTTGGCTGATCTGCAAACGGGAATGCCTGTCAA
This sequence comes from Eubacteriales bacterium, assembly GCA_045587785.1. Classification (GTDB taxonomy): domain Bacteria; phylum Bacillota; class Clostridia; order Oscillospirales; family CAG-272; genus RGIG8775. Next base: position 6,453 of record JAZNDA010000092.1, read on the forward strand.
CGTCTGAGTGCTATATATTTCAACACAAGATCACCCACGGAAGCCGATGTTTTGTGGGTGATCTTGGGGTAAAATGCGCATTAAATTTGAACGAAAAAGAAAAAATAAAAAAGTTGAATTTTTTTTTCAAAAAGGTATTGACAAGCCGAAAACTTTATGATATAATATCACACGTCGCCGACAGAGAGTTGTCGGAAAGCGAAATGGGAGCATAGCTCAGCTGGGAGAGCATCTGCCTTACAAGCAGAGGGTCATAGGTTCGAGCCCTATTGTTCCCACCATCCTTTAAGGCCCGGTAGTTCAGTTGGTTAGAACGCTAGCCTGTCACGCTAGAGGTCAGGGGTTCGAGTCCCCTTCGGGTCGCCATTACAGCACCCTTGCTGTACGCCTCTGTAGCTCAGTTGGTAGAGCAGGGGACTGAAAATCCCCGTGTCGTTGGTTCGATTCCGACCGGAGGCACCACCTTAATGCGGATTTAGCTCATTTGGTAGAGCGCGACCTTGCCAAGGTCGAGGTGGCGGGTTCGATCCCCGTAATCCGCTCCAAAAAAAACGGGTACGAAAAAGCAATTTCTCGTACCCGTAATTATTAGGCGCCATGGCCAAGCGGTAAGGCAAAGGTCTGCAACACCTCTATCCCCGGTCCGATTCCGGGTGGCGCCTCCATCTGAATAACACCCCAAATCTGAACCATCGCAGTTCGATTGGGGTGTTATTTGTTTTAAAAAACCTATGTAGGAAACGGCATTTCGTGCCGTTTCTTATTTTTTGCAATCGAACTGCGATTTCGGGAATGCCTCAAATTTTGTGCGAGATTTGAAAAATCCGAATAAAACGGACCATCACAGTTCGATTAGATTTCTTCCGCATCGTTTGCGTGACGCTTGAAATAGGATTCTTCCATCGCGTTTGGGGTGCGATAGCGGTTGATTTGGTGAGGGCGTTTGCTGTTGTAAAATTCTATGTATGCCCCAACACGTTCTCTGAATTCTCGTTCGGAACGATAGTTGTTACGATAAAGCTCTTCCGCTTTGAGCGTTTTGAAAAATGCCTCCATTACAGAGTTGTCGTAAGGCGTGCTTTTTCGAGAGAGTGATTGTGTCATTCCAAACGCCTTGCAGCAGTCAATGAAAGTGCGAGCCGTATAGTTCGTGCCGCGATCGCTGTGAAAAATCAGCCCCTCGCTCGGATGCCGTTCCTCAACGGCTTTTGTCAATGTGCTTTTCGTCAGACGCGTTCCATTGTTTTTGGAAATCGTACAGGCAACCACTTTGCGTGCAAACAAGTCAATGATGACGCAAATATAGTATTTTACCTCTTTGCACGTGAAACAGGTAATATCGCTCACCCACACCTCATTGGGGGCGGTTGCGACGAACTGCTGCGATAAAATATTTTCCCTGCGTTGCTTTGTCATTTCGTAGATCCGCTTCGCACCGCCGCGAACGCTGAACCATCCGTTTTCGTGCATGATTGCCGCTACCGTTTTGTCGGCAACTGTATATCCGCGCAGCCTCAAAACTGCATTGATCTTTCGTGCGCCGAACACTTGATTGCTTTCGTTGAAGATCTCCTCGATGATTGGGGTGATCTCTTTCTTTTTGAGGGCATAAACCGTGTCTTCCTTTGCTTTGAGATGATTGAAGTAGCTTCCTTTCGCCACCATTAGTGTTTTACAGAGCAACGTGATAGAGTAGGTGTCGGACAGATCCTTGATGACCTCGTATCTGTCATGCAAGGGTGCACTGACCGTGCAGGGCGACATTTGAAGGATCTCAACCATCTTCTCCAGCGTTTCACATCGTTGCTTTAAGATTCGAAAATCCGTCATGTTGACCGGCTTGGCTTTCTTGGGTGGTGCTTCTCGAATCCATTTGTAAAGGGTGCTCTTAGCAGCTCCGGTGCTCGCTGAAATGCTCGCCACCGATTCACCTGACCAATACATTTTGAGAATTTCGTCTTTCTGCTCGTTTGTGTAAATTTTTTTCATACTATAAACCTCCGGAGTATAAAAACAGCCCTCGCTCCGCAATGGAACGAGGGCTGTACTATTCTGTGATCTCTTTGTTTATTGTTCTCTTTTTTTATAAAACATAATTGACAAGCACCAAGAAACCACATATATTGCAACACCTACAATACAAGCGATAGGCAAAACGGCATTTAGTTGAATCTCGTTTTGCAGACCTTCCTTAAAGATGGTAGTTGCGATAATACTGCCTGCACACACCACGCCTATCATCACGTAGTATGCGCCGCGTCCTTTTTCTACGCCGTATTTAAAAATAAACGGGAGAGTCAGTGATGAAGCAACGCTCGCCATTACCAGCAAAAGCATCATAAGCACCAAAAACTCTTTCATAACGAAAGTGCCTTCAATACCCATTTTCACTCCCTGCGCGGCGCATATTACAATCAGCATAGCTATTTGTGTGAACAAGCCAATCAGATACTTTGCTGATACGATTTGCGTTTTGGTGTATGGCAACGTACCAACATACTCCGTAAAGCGGCTGCGCTCGTCATATCCAAGGAGGTTGACGGGAATCATACCGCAGAGCAAACAAGGATAGAAAACAAAGAACATATTGCCACTACTTATCATGGAAAGAATGATAAATCCGATACTGACGAAAAGATAATATCGACAATATTTTTTCATCATATACCAATCTTTCAGTAATAGACCTTTCATATCACTTCGCCTCCTTTACCATAAATACGAAAAGTTCTTCAATGCTTATCGGACTTAACTTAAAGCCCTCGGGCGCATCTCCCCTCGGTACGATAGCTTCAGCGCCATAGGGTGTTTCTTTTTTGTATTTTATTACTTCCTTGTCAAGCTCCGAAAGCTGCTCTACCGTACAATGAATGACACCGTATTCGGATAAAAGCGCATCCTTTTCCTCGCAAAGCAATAGCTTACCCTTATGCAAAAACGCCACGTAGTCGCAGAGCTTTTCAAGGTCGCTGACGATGTGCGAGGATATAAGGATAGAGTGGTTTTCATCTCTTGTAAAATCG
>JAZNDA010000093.1:0-2449 GCA_045587785.1 Eubacteriales bacterium
CGCGGGTCTTGTTGAGAGCCTCGGCAAAGCGCTGATAGTGCACAAGCTCACGTTGCCGCAAAAAGCGAATGACGTCCTTGACGTCGGGGTCGTCGGCAAGGCGCAGGATGTTGTCATAGGTCACGCGTGCCTTTTGCTCTGCTGCAACCTCAAAAGCGCAGGCTTTTGAGCAGCAGAGCAGTGAAATAAATCCCTTCGGGATTTGTGAAATACGCTGACGCGTGTGAAATAGCTTCGCTGTGAAATGCGCTTCGCGCGTGAGGATGCGGGATTTATTTCATTTCACAATTTTTCGCAAGAAAAATTATTTCACAATGGCGCAAGCCATTATTTCACATTTTGCGCAAGCAAAATATTTCACTAAAACGCCCAATGTATCTCAATCGGCACGTTTCGTGTCCCCGGAATGCGCTTTCCGACCATGATTTTGTCGATCAAAATCTCCACCATTTCCCGCGTCAGATGCTCTACCTTGACGTATTTTTCGATCAGCTCACGACGGTTGTCACCCACGGCAATTTTGATTTCAATCTCGGCAATTTGCTTTTGACATTCCAGCACCTGCGCTTCCAGGCGTTTCTTTTGCGTGGTGAAGTCCTTTGACAATTCAATGAAATCCGCTTCGCAAATCAGCCCTTTGACCTTATCAAGATAAAGGTCACGTACGCCTTTGGAAAACTGATTGATCTTGCCTTGATAGGTCACAATTTCGGCTTCAATTTCTTGCTTTTGCGTTAGGAGCTCGGCATTAAATTGCACCTTACGTTCCAATTCGTCCATATCAAGATACTCGGCGTTCAGTCGCCGCAGTTCCGCAATGACCATCCGTTCAAGTCTGTCCACCGAGATAAACGCGCCCTCGCAAGCATCTTTGGCGTAGTGTCGGCTGGGGCATTGCAGAAAATGTCTGCCACCCGATTTTGACGAGCGCATGACGTATCCGCAGGATGCGCACCGCACCTTCTTGGCAAACAGTCCGATCGTACCAACCTTGAACGGCTTTGCTCGCTCGGCGATCATCTTCTGCACCCTATCCCACAGGGCGCGGTCAATGATCGGCTCGTGCGTTCCTTCCACTCTGAACCATTGCTCCTTGGGGCGTGGACGGTTGATCGAGGTCTTATACGAAATGCTCTCATATTTTCCTTGCACCAAATTGCCGATATAGGTTTCGTTGACCAGCATATCCGAGATTGCAAAGTACTTCCACAGCGTGCTGTTTTTACTTGGTGGCAGACTGAAACGAAGCCCCTGCATCCGCTTGTACTCGGTGGGATTGGGAATCCCTCGGTCGTTGAGCAGTCGAGCGATCGCCGTTTTGCCGTAGCCTTGCGAAAAGAGGGTAAACACCTCTCGCACCACGGCGGCGGCTTCCTCGTCGATGATCAGATGACCTTTCAGGTCGGGATCCTTCTTGTAACCGTAAAGCGCAAATGAGCCGATGTGAAAGCCGTTTTTGCGGCGGCTGTCAAGGGCGGATTTGATGCTGTCCGACATATCCTCCAGATACCACTCATTGACAAGCCCGTTGATCTGACGGCTTTTTTTGTTGCCCTTGTTGGCGGTGTCGGCGTTGTCCACGATGCTGACAAATCGAATGCCCCAGATGGGAAACAGCCCATGTATGTACCGCTCGACCAATTCAAGCTCACGGGTAAATCTCGATTGCGTTTTGCAAAGGATAATGTCAAATTTTCTCGCCTGCGCGTCGGCAAGAAGCCGCTTGAACTCGGGGCGGTTACGGTCCGAGCCCGCATAGTCATCGTCGCTGTAAATGCCGTAAAGTTCCCAGCCCATTCTGTCGGCGTAATCGCGGAGCATCGCCTTTTGGTTCTGAATGCTGCCCGAATCGTCGGTGGCGTTCTGCTTGTTTTTGTCCTCCTCGGACAGTCTGCAATAGATTGCTACTTTTTCTCTCATGTTCTTATCTCCTCTCGGATAAGAACAAGCTGTTTTCCTCCGCCTCTATTATAACATACAGAGGGGCTATTTGTCATTGACTCGGAGAAAAGTTTACACTTTTGTTGCGTTCTAATGCTGAGATCAATTCTATCCATATCTTCGTGTAATCCTCCTTCGTCAAAATTCCGTTCTTAAAAACACTTGTACAATTTTCATTTTGCTTGCCATGATTCTCGCTTTTTTCTTTTGCCATAGCATTCCTCCCTTCGTTTTTGAAATAAATATATGAAAAATAGCAAGTCCGCTATTACAGCGTAGCACCCCACACCGAGCCATTTCCTTCGCTCGCCTTTTGACCAAGTATGCAGGAGGTACTGTGTACGCTTTCAGCTATGGGCGCGCTCATATCGTGGCAGCACTATCCATAACGCCTGTATCACTCTCGGCTGGGGCTATTCAATTGGTGACGGACTTTTTTGTCCCTCTACCTATGAAACACGGCCGAGATTGCGATTTTCTGCAAAAAAGTTAAAAATTTTTTTGAAAA
>JAZNDA010000094.1:0-25033 GCA_045587785.1 Eubacteriales bacterium
AGAGATGAATGTGGCAATCTTTGGCTGTCAGAAGAGCACCGCCTACCGATGCCGCCGCAAACAATGCGCAAAAGAGCGCCAACGGACGTTTGCCAAAAAGATTCATCGGTCAAAATACTTGATCTCACATTCAAGCTCAACCGAATAGTTGAGAAAGACAGTGGTCTTGATGTGGCTGATCAGGCGCATGACGTCCTCAGCCGTAGCACCGCCGCGGTTGACGATAAAGCCCGCATGTTTTTCGGATACCTCGGCACCGCCGATGCGGAAGCCCTTAAGACCGCTTTTTTCAATCAGCTCACCTGCGTAAAAGCCAACGGGACGCTTGAATACGCTTCCCGCGCTTGGAAACTCAAGAGGCTGTTTTTCCTTGCGTGCTCTTATATTCTCATTCATTTTGCCCACAATATCTTCCATCCTGCCTTTTTTTAGCTCCAGCATGACGGCAAGGATAATGTAATTGGGACTGGAAGAATAAATGCTTTCGCGGTAACGGAAGGCGTGTTCCTCGCGGTCGATCCTTCGGATGGAATCGTTTTGCGCATCATAGCAAATCGAGGAAGCAACTACGTCGGAAAGACTTTGCTCAAAGGCACCCGCGTTCATGTATACGCCGCCGCCGATAGAGCCGGGAATCCCGTAGGCAAACTCCATGCCCGTAAGAGACGCACGCTGGGCACTGACTGCCAGACGGGTGAGAGAGGCGCCGCAGTCAGCCTTGATCACGTTTCCGTCCACCGAGAATTTCTTCATTTCGGTTGTGACGATCACAAGGCCGTCAAAGCCGTTATCCGAAAAAATAGAATTGCTTCCGTTGCCGATGATGGCATATTTCACGCCGTTGTTTTTGGCTTCTCTGACAGCGGTGATCAGCTCCTGTGCGTTGCGTACAAAGGCAACCACGGGGGCAATGCCTCCAACTTGCATGGTGGTGTGGTTTGCCATGGATACGATCTCTCTGCAGGGAATGTCAAGAGCCTTAAGTCTTGCGTAAAGTGTCGATGTTCTGAGCATAATTTATACCTCACAAATGATCCGATAAATATCGGAAAGTGATGAAACCGTATATTGAATCTTCATACCCGAAGGTGCCTGCTTTCCGCGTGGATTGTACCAGCAAACGTCAAGACCCGCACCGATCCCGCCCGCGATGTCCGAAGAAAGAGAGTCGCCTACTACCAGCGTGGTCTCGGGACAAAAATTCTCAATATGGCTTTTGACATAGTCAAAGTATACGACGGACGGCTTTTCCGCCCCGATATCCTCGGAAATAAAAACATTGCGGAAAAAGGGGGCGATAGCACTGGGGGCAAAACGTCCCTGTTGAATCTTTCGGAAACCGTTGGTAATGATGTAGAGATCATGCGTTTTGCTAAGTGCTTCACACAGCTCAAACGCACCATCGATCAGATAGCTTTTCTGAGCCAGAGCATTTGCATAACAGTCTGCCATTTCCACGGCGGGGATGGATATGCCAATGCGTTCGGCAAAGAGCGCAAAGCGGTCGATTCTGAGTTTTCCCTTGGTGGTCAGACCAAGCTCAAGAAGCTTCCACTGCTCGGCGTTGATCGCGGAATAAATTTTGTGATTTTGCTCGGTATCGGCAATTCCGAATGCGGCAAGCACATCCGACAGTGCCTCATATTCGGAACGCTCAAAATCGAGAAGTGTCCCGTCGGCATCAAAAAGAACGGTTTTGTATTTCATCATATGGCGCTTCCGTTTCAAAAATAATCTGTACAACAACATTATACATTATTTTCAAAAAAATTGCAATAAGATAAACGTATTTTTCTCTGTCTTTGCAAAAAAAATTAAAATCACTTGACAATTATTTGGCTATCGACTATAATATATATAATTACGGGATCAGAGATCTCCGAGAGAAAGGTGATAAATATGGATAAGATTGGTCTTCAAATTTACACGGTGCGCGATTTTACGGGAACGCCCGACGGTCTTAGAGATATTTTTTTGAATATCAGAAAAGTGGGTTATACCTCTGTGCAGACTGCAGGTGAGATTTCTGATATCGAGTCTGCCAAATACTACAAGGAATGTGCCAAGAACGCTGACGTTGCGATTTGCGGCACACACTTCGATTGGAACATGATTCAGAACAATACCGATGAAGCAATGAAGATCCATGATATTCTTGAAACAAAGAACATGGGTATCGGCTTTATGCCTTTGGATGTCAGAGCCTCCAAGGAAGCTCTGCTTGCCTTTATCGATAAGGTAAATGCCATTGCCAAAGAGATCAGCAAATACGGCTTTAAATTTACCTATCATAACCATAGCTTCGAATTTAAGAGGTTTGATGGTAAGACTATGATGGATTATCTGATCGAGGGTTTTGACAAGGATAACGTCTCTTTTGTACTGGATACCTATTGGGTACAGCACGGCGGTTATGACGTCAGAAAGATGATGGAGCGTCTTGCGGGCAGAGTGGATATTCTTCATCTGAAGGATATGGGTGCTTGCGATGCCAATAACGCGCCTTATATCACCGAGATCGGAAACGGAAACATCAACTTTGAGGATATCATTCCCCTTGGCGAGAAGATCGGTGTCAAGGACTTTGTGGTAGAGCAGGATATGAACTTTGCCACGGGCAATTCGCTTGACAGTATCATCACCAGCTACAATTACATCAAGGAACATTTTATGCAGTAACCGAATATGCAACCAATACGCCCCGAGATTTTGCTCGGGGCGTATTTGTGTTTGAAAATACAGACATAAATTTCTAAAAAGATTGACAACGGGTAAAATAGATGGTACAATAAAGAAATAAGGAACAACAGGAGGCAACCATGGAGCAGGATAAAAAAGATACTTTTTGGGACGTCGCACGTCTGGTGCCTCAGAAAAATAAAGGAAAAGTCTCATCCTCGGTGAAAAAACCGAGCTTTGCCGAGGTGGAGGTGAGCGGTAAGTCCGCCAAAGAAAGCGGAGAATCGTTGCATTTGGCGCCCAAAACAACTGATACGCCAAAGGTTCGAAGCTATGACGATTTGTCGCCGCTTATTTGCCATGTGGAAATTCATCCGTGGAAAAGCTCTTATCACTATTATGAATTCTTTTGCAAAAATGCACAGGCATACCATAAGATAGAGGGAAAGCCGTGTGAGCGTGTGCCGTTTTTCTCTTATGTGGCACAGTATTCACAGTTGAATCAAAAGCAACTGAATTGGTATTTTTGGTGGCGGCAAAACATAAGAAACGGCGTGTTTCTTGATACTGACTTAAGCTATATTTATTTATACATTTATGAGATCATCAATCTTGGAGACATGATCGATACAGAGCGGGCGTGTACTTCGCTCATAGGTATCTGGGTTCATTACCGAGAAGAATATCCGCAACTGAGGAGCGCGCTTGGCGAGTGGATATGCGACTACAGCCTGCTCAACGGGATCCCGATACGCTATCCCGAACCCATGATCACAGCGGATATGATAAAGGGGTGCAGTTTGCCTGAGGTCTTTTTTGGATTTGACAGGGACAAGCCCCAGTCGATCGTCAATTTTCTTTTGTCATTTTGCAGCGGATATGGGTACCGTAAGAGTAAATTTTATGCCGAAAACGCGGCGCTGTACGATCAAATGATATTGGGATGCCTTGTAAGGGTTGTCCCATTCCTCAGGTTTTGGGAAGGGGAGAATGCTGCTCAGAAGAAGCATATCTCCAAAAGCGCGTTTGTTGGGGCGCTTTGCTCTTATCGAATCCGCAAGCATATCGAGGTTGACTATATTCCTCTTTGCAGTACGGAGATAAAGTCCTTGGTCACGGGAATTATCAAATATGCCGAAAATATCTTGCGGGCATGCATAGGCATCCGCTCGCGTCTGGGCGTAGCCGAGTTGCCGTCGCCTGTGAGATCGGCGATTGATGGCTATTTTGAGGAGCATTTTCCCCGTCACGCGGGGAAATTTGAGGTCACGTCTGCATACGAGAAGCTGTATGACGGGACAGGTGAAGAATTCAGCTTGGAAAAGGCACTTGAGATTGAAAAGAAATCTTGGGAGGTTACCGAGAAATTAGTGGATGCATTTGAAGAAAATGTTCCAAATGGTTCGCATTCGGAAGATTTCACCTTGCAAGACAAAAAAGAACCTAATGAGTCGGAGGCGGTAGCGGAAACGGAGCATAGGGATCCTGTGTCCGAATTTTTGACGCGGATCGGCGTTTATCGACCGTTTTTTGATGCCGTTGTTTCGCGTGATACCAGCTTGCAAAGGGAATTCTGCAAGCGAAAAGGTATATTTCCCGAGCACGCCATAGATATCATCAACGAAAAGGCGGCAGATGTTTTGGGAGATATCGTTATAGAGGAGACCGAAAACGGATACGGTCTGCTTGAGGATTACAAAGAAATGTTTGACACGGAGGAAAATATATGAGAGAGCAAAATGTGTCTACCGTTCCGCGGCGTATTTTAGCATCGCTGATCTCCTCGCTTTCGGCGGGGGTGGTTCCGCGTTCGGGAGCACCGTACATTGCGATAGGCAGAGACGAGGAGATACGGGCGTTGCTCGGAGATTTAGAAAAGATCAGCGAGGGAGAGGGAACCGTCCGTTTTTTGATCGGGCGTTACGGAAGCGGAAAAAGCTTTTTGATGCAGCTTGTCAGAGGATATGCGCTTGACAAGGGATTTCTGACGGCGGATGCCGATCTGTCGCCCGAACGCCGCTTATATGGCACGGGAGGAAACGGTCTTGCCACCTATAAGGAGCTGATCCGCAATATGGCATCCAAATCCTCGCCCGACGGCGGTGCGCTTGAAAAGCTTCTTGTCAAGTGGATCTCTTCCATGCAGATGGAACTGATGGAACTGGGGCTTGCCGAAGGAACGCCCGAATTTTCGGCGCAAATGGATAAAAAGATCCTTTCTGTCGTTCGCGAGGTGGAGTGTTCTGTGGGCGGTTTTGATTTTGCAAGGGTGCTTTCGGAATTCTACCGCGCATATGTTCTTGGAAATGATCAAAAGCAGAGCGCGTGTGTGCGCTGGTTCCGCGGCGAATACAGCAACAAGACCGAGGCAAAAGCCTTTCTCGGGTTTGCGGTATCTTCGGTGGTTGACGATGATAATTGGTATGACTATATCAAGCTGTGGGCAGTGGTCGCGCGCCGCATCGGTTATAGAGGTCTTGTGGTCTTCATTGATGAATGTGTCAATCTTTATAAGATCACAAACCGTGTCAGCAGGGAAAACAACTATGAAAAAATTCTTTCCATGTTCAACGATACCTTGCAGGGGCACGCAGAGGGGCTTGCCATCGTGTTTGGCGGAACGCCGCAGTTTTTAGACGATACCCGACGCGGCATTTTCAGCTATGAGGCGCTCCGAAGTAGGCTTTGTGACAGTAAATACGAGCTTGAGGGCGTGCGTAATTTGAATACGCCGATCATACGCCTTGTGCGCCTTGGCGACAATGAACTGTTCGCGCTTCTGAGGCGCCTTACCGATCTGTACGGTCAGTATTATAAGACCGTGCCGCGTATCAACGAGGGGCAGATGGCAACCTTTTTAAAGCTGAACACCTCGCGCGCAGGCGCGGAGCTTATGGTGACTCCCAGAGAAATGATCCGAGATTATATGACGGTGCTTGATTTGCTGGCGCAAAACGATGCCCTATCTTTTGAGACCATCGTGGAGGGCGTTATGTCAGCAGGACAGGAGAATGAAAAACAAAAAGCGGAGGAGCCGACGAGAAAGATCACGGCAGAGGATATTGTATTTTAAACCGAAAGGAGCAGGGCGATGAACGCGCAGGAGTTGTTTGAGCGGTTTCCGCCGTATATTCAGAATTTCATTTACGGGAACGAATGGACTCATCTGAGGGACGTGCAGATGGCGGCGGCTCAGGTGCTGTTTTGCTCTGACGACCATTTGCTTTTGTGCTCGTCAACGGCAAGCGGTAAGACCGAAGCGGTGTTTTTTCCCATTCTGACCATGCTCGAGGAACAGCCTTCGGAAAGCATTTCGGTCCTGTATATCTCTCCGATCAAGGCACTTATCAATGACCAGTTTTATCGGCTGGATAAACTGCTTGAGGATAGCGGCATTGCGCTGACGCACTGGCATGGCGACGTGTCCGCGTCGCATAAGAAAAAGCTTCTTGAAGATCCCCGAGGGGTACTTCAGATCACGCCCGAGTCCCTGGAATCCATGCTGATCAACCGTTCCAATGATATAAAACGCCTGTTTCACGATCTGCGGTTTGTGATCATTGATGAGGTGCATACGCTGATTGGCAGTGACAGAGGAAGTCAGATACTGTGCCAGCTTAAGAGGATCGGGCATCTTATCGGGCATACGCCGCGCCGTATTGCGCTTTCGGCTACCATTGGGGATACCGAGGCGGTCGGGCGGTGGTTGGCAAGCGGAAGCGACCGTTCGGTGGCGATTCCCACGCCGCCAAAGGAATCTGTTCGTTGGCGCCTTGGACTTGAGCACTTTTTCATTCAGGATCAACGCTTCACACAGACAAAAACGCATGATACAAGCGGAGCCAAAGCGATATTTGACGCGGGCTTTGAATATATGTATGACTGTGTCAAGGATGAAAAAGCCCTTGTTTTTTCCAATTCCCGTGAGGAGACCGAGTATGTGACCGCCACTTTCCGTCAGATCGCCAAAAAGCGCGGTGACAGAGATGTTTTTCTCATCCACCACGGCAATCTTTCGGCGAGCCTCAGAGAAGAAGCGGAAACCAAAATGAAAGAGAGCGATGAGCCGACGGTCACCTGCGCCACGGTGACCATGGAGCTCGGCATTGATATTGGCAAACTCAGGCGCGTGCTACAGAACGATGCACCGAACACGGTCTCGGGCTTTCTCCAGCGTCTGGGTCGCTCGGGCAGACGCGGCGACCCGCCCGAGATGATGATGGTGTTCCGCGAGGAAGAACCGCTCCCCAATGCGCCGCTGCCCGAGCTGATTCCGTGGAGCCTGATACGCGCCATTGCCATCGTACAGCTTTATATCGAGGAGCGTTTTATCGAGCCGCCGAGTATTCCCACCATGCCCATGAGCCTATTGTTTCACCAAACGCTAAGCACACTGTGTGCGAGCGGCGAGATGACGGCAAAGGCACTTGCAGAGAAGATTCTCTCTCTGCCGCCTTTTGTTTCCATCGAAAAAGAGGACTACCGTACGCTTCTGGTCTCTATGGTAAACGGGGACTTTCTCCAGCTGACGGAGCAGGGGGGACTTATCGTCGGTCTGGAGGGCGAAAAGCTTCTGAGGAGCTTTAAGTTTTATGCGGTGTTTAAGGACAGCGAGGATTTTACCGTGCGAAGTGGTTCGGATGAGATCGGCACCATTACCACACCGCCGCCTGTGGGCGACCGATTTGCGCTTGCGGGACGCGTGTGGGAGACCGAGGAGGTGGACACCTCAAGACGTCTGGTCTACGTGCACGCGGTGGAGGGCAAGATGGAGATCTCGTGGCCCGGGGACTTTGGCGAGATCCACACGCGCATTTTGGAGCGCATGGCACGGGTGCTCTCGGAGGATACCGTGTATCCGTATCTGAGGGAAAACGCTGTAGAACGGCTTGAAAACGCCCGTATTTTGGCAAAAAATACCCATATGCACGAGCGGTCATTGCTGAGCCTTGGCGGTATGACTATGTGCTTGTTCCCGTGGCTGGGTACGCGCTCGTTTCGGACGTTTGTGCGCTATCTCAAATGCCACGCCGCCGAATTTGGAATCAGCAATATTTCATATGATAGCTGTCATTATATCACATTTCGTTTGGATAGCGGAAGTGAGAGTGAGTTCATGGAACGCATGAAAGCCAATATCCAAAGGCACCCGATCGATTGCCGTGAGCTGATCGCAACCTCCGAGTGTCCGATCAATGATAAATTTGACCCGTATATTCCCAGTGAGCTTTTGAAAAAAGCGTACGCCGCCGACCGTCTCCGCGCGGATGAGGTGACAAAACGTATTCTCTCAATGTAAATACCGTGGACGGCGGAAATACCATCCGGCTTTATCTGATCATACCTGAACACTAAAAATACAAAAAACGGACAAATTTGCGATAAAAAGCAGATTTGCCCGTTTTTTCTTGCTTTAAAAAACAGCTTTTACACAAAACTATTTTTGAAAGCGAGGATTGGTTATGAAAAAAAGTATAAAACGAATTTTGATCTTGATGATTGTATGTTTGACGTTTACAAGCGTTGTGTCAGCTGAGAGCATGAGCTGGTATTGTGTGCGAAACAAACAGCACAAGCAGCCAAAAGCAGATGCAAATCTCAGCTTTGTGGAAAAGTATGACGGCTATTATATCGATCGCAAGTACGGCGATGACAACGAACAAAAGGTCATATATCTTACCTTTGACGCGGGATATGAGAACGGAAATATAGAGAAGATTTTGGACGTGATGAAAGCGGAAAACGTGACGGGTGCTTTTTTCGTTCTGAAAAATCTGGTGCTCAAAAATACGGATCTTGTGAAGCGAATGGCGGACGAGGGGCATCTGGTTTGCAACCATACGGCGTCACACAAGGACATGACAAAATGTGCATCCTTTGAGGAATTCAAGACAGAGCTTGAAAATATGGAGTCGATATATTACGAGGCGACGGGCAAAACCATGGCGCACTACTACCGTCCGCCCGAGGGGAAATTTGACGAAGCAAGCATGAAATACGCCAAACAGCTTGGCTATAAAACGGTATTCTGGAGCTTTGCCTATGCCGATTGGGATAACGAAAGGCAGATGTCGCCGAGGGAAGCCAAGCAAAAAATTCTTTCCAATATTCATAACGGCGAGGTCATGCTTTTGCATCCGACCTCCGCGACCAATGCCGCGATATTGGGCGAGGTCATTCGTGAGCTCAAGGCGGGGGGCTACCGTTTCGGAACGCTGGATGAGTTGTGTGCCGAATGAAATGGATCAAGCAGAGTATTGCGATACTGCTTGCCTTTTCACTTTTTAGCTTTTATGCTTGCAGTGAGGAAGAATTCAGCAATGTGTATCACGCCCACAGCAACTCGGGCATGAAGATCGCTCTGACCTTTGACGACGGTCCTCATCCGCGTCTGACGCCAAAGATATTGGATATTCTAAAAAAATATCAAGTTCATGCTACCTTTTTTATTGTGGGACAAAACGCTGAGCTTTATCCGTATTTGGTGGAGAGGATTTTGGCAGAGGGACACGAAATCGGTAATCACACCTATTCGCACGGCAAGGTGGCTGGTAGCAGCTTTGGTCAGATGAAAAAAGAGTTTGAAGCGTGTGAATCCGCCATTTATGAGATCGCGGACTATAAGACCAAGCTGTTAAGACCGCCCGAGGGCTTTTTGGACAGCAAGATCAAGTCCATATCAAGGCAGATGGATTATAATATTATTCTCTGGAACATCGACACCATGGACTGGGCGCATAGATCGCCTGAGGATATCTGTCAGAATGTCAGCGACAACATCTCGCAGGGAAGTATCATTCTTATGCATGATTATATCGGTTATCACAGCCCCACGCCCGAAGCACTTGCGCTTTTTATTCCCGTTTTGCTTGAGAGGGGATATCAGTTTGCTGTGGTAAGCGATCTGATCGGAAGCAAATGAAAAACGGCTGTTTTCCATTTCGGAGAACAGCCGTTTTGGTTATGACACCACTTTTTTCGAAGTGGTATCAGTTGATTTTTTTGTGGTCTTTTTGGTGTCAGTCTTCAGAACGTATTTGGGGTCTGCCAGCCCCTTGACGCAATCATAGGTAATATGCACCTCGGCAACGTCTCGGCGTGAGGGAACCTCATACATGATCTTCATCATAATACCCTCGGTAATGGCACGGAGACCGCGCGCCCCGGTGTTTCGCTCCATGGCAAGCTCGGCGATCGCTTCGATCGCGTCCTTTTTAAAGACCAGCTTAACTCCGTCCATTTCAAACAGTGCCTCGTACTGCTTGATCAAAGAATTTTTTGGTTCTTTGATAATACGCATCAAGGCATCCTTGTCAAGGTCGGTCAGCGATACAATGACGGGGATACGTCCCACAAGCTCGGGGATGAGACCGTATTTGACAATGTCATGCGGTGTGACATCCTTGAAGATGCCGTCCTTGCGTTTTTCCTGCTTGCCGCGGATGTTGCTGCTGAAGCCTACGGTGCTGTTGTCGTTTCGCTTTTCGATGATCTTTTCCAAACCGTCAAACGCACCGCCGCAGATAAAGAGGATGTTTTCGGTGTTGATCTGAATGAACTCCTGATTGGGGTGCTTTCGACCGCCCTGCGGAGGAACGTTGGAGACCGTTCCTTCAAGGATCTTAAGCAGTGCCTGCTGTACGCCCTCGCCCGAAACGTCTCTGGTGATCGAACGGTTCTCGCTCTTGCGGGAGATCTTGTCGATCTCATCAATATAGATAATGCCGTGTTCGGCTTTTTCTATATCGAAATCCGCCGCTTGGATCAGACGGAGAAGGATATTTTCTACGTCTTCACCGACATAGCCCGCTTCGGTCAGCGTGGTGGCATCGGCGATGGCAAAGGGAACCTTGAGGGTCTTGGCAAGGGACTGAGCAAGATAGGTCTTTCCCACGCCCGTAGGACCGATCAGAAGAACGTTGCTTTTTTGAATATTGACATCCTGCTCCGTAGGATTTTGCTTACTGAGAATTCTCTTGTAGTGGTTGTAGACCGCCACGCTGAGTGCTATTTTGGCGTCATCCTGCCCGATGATATAGTCATCCAAGGATTTTTTGATGTCCATGGGCTTTGGAAGTGACTCAAAGGTGAAAGAAGCTTGTTCTGCCGTGTCCTTTTCCTCGGGCTCAAGAGTTTCGCTTATCAGCTGTTCGCAGATGTCAACACAGAAATCGCAAATATAAATTCCCGTGGTGGGGGAAGGGATCAGAAAATCCACCTGCTCCTCGCTTCTTCCGCAAAAGGAGCAAACTCTGCGATTTCCGTTGTCAGTGGGTTTGTTAGCCATATATTCTGCCTTTCAGAGAAATTAAGCGCGTTTGTCTAAGATTTTGTCGATCAGACCGTACTCAAGTGCCTCGGGGGCGGTCATATAGTTGTCTCTCTCGGTGTCGCGCGCAATGATATCGATCGGCTTGCCCGTGTTTGCCGCAAGGATCTTGTTGAGATTATCTCTCGTGCGGAGAATAAGCTCTGCCTGGATCTTGATATCGGACGCCTGACCTTTGGCACCGCCGAGAGGCTGATGGATCATGATCTCGCTGTTGGGCAGGGCAAAGCGTTTGCCCTTGGTGCCCGAGGACAGCAAAAATGCGCCCATGCTGGCAGCCATGCCGATGCAAATGGTGGAAACGTCACATTTAACAAAATTCATGGTGTCATAAATTGCCATGCCTGCGGTGACCGAGCCACCGGGGCTGTTGATATAAAAGGCAATATCCTTATCGGGATCCTGTGCCTCGAGAAAGAGCATTTGCGCCACAACAAGCGAGGCGGTTGCGTCATTCACTTCATCAGAAAGGAATATGATGCGGTCATTGAGAAGTCTGGAGAAAATGTCATACGAGCGTTCTCCGTGTCCTGTCTGTTCAACGACCATGGGAACCAGTGCGTTTTTGATTTTGTTATCGGGAAACATAAGTATCCTCCTGAATCAGATTTTTTGACAGATTACTTAAGCCTCAGCAGGTGCTTGCGCAGCCTTGGGAGCCTCGGTGACGGTAGTGATCACAGCCTTTTCCTTAACAAAGTCCACAGCCTTCTTGACCTTCATGTCTGCGGCAATGGCAGAGGAATCGATGCTTTCCTTGACCTGCTCGAGAGTTACGTTGTATGCCTTGGCGATTCTGTCATACTCGCCCTCTATATCCTCCTCGGATGCCTCAAGCTTTTCAAGCTCGGCGATCTTTTCAAGCGCAAGTCTTGCCTTTACCTGCTTTTCGGCTCTCGGACGGAATTCCTCGCGAAGCTTTTCAAGCGTAAGACCCGTGTACTTGAAGTAAGTGTTCAGATCAAGTCCGCTCATGCGAAGATTGTTGTCATAGTCTCTGACAAAGTTTTCGGTCTCGGCAACGAACATGGGCTCGGGAATATCGGCGACCAGCTTTTCAATGAGAGCGTCAACCAGCTTTTCCTCTACCGCGCCGTTTGCCTTGTCCTCATGTCTCTTTTCGATTTTAGCCGTAAGGTCAGCCTTGTATTCAGCAAAGGTATCGAATTCCGAAACGTCCTTTGCAAAATCGTCATCAAGCTCGGGGAGCTCTACCTTATTGATTGCATGGATCTTTACCTTGAATACGGCGGGCTTGCCTGCAAGCTCTGCAGCGTGGTACTCCTTGGGGAACTCAACATTGACGTCGAATTCTTCGCCGATCGAATGACCTGCGACCTGCTCCTCAAAGCCGGGGATAAAGGCCCCCGAACCAAGCTTCAGGGAGTGCTTTTCACCCTTGCCGCCTTCAAATGCAACGCCGTCCTGAAAGCCCTCGTAGTCGATGACTGCGGTGTCGCCCATCTCGGCTGCGCGGTCGGTGACTTCAATCTCACGGGAGTTTCTCTCGCGAACGGTGTTGATCTCTCTCTCAACCTCTTCATCGGTTACGGGCTCAAGTACCTTGTCAACGGCGATGCCGACGTAGTCCCCTATCTCAACCTCGGGCTTAACGTAGACCTTTGCGGAAAGCACGAGACCGTTCTCGCCTTCGGTGGATACGATATCAAACTCGGGCTGAGCCACGATGTCCTTAATGTCTGCTTCCTTGATGGCATCGGTGTAGACCGTGGGAATGATGTCATTGATCGCATCCTCAAAGAACACGCCCTTGCCGTACATTTTTTCGATAATAGCGCGGGGAGCCTTGCCCTTGCGGAAGCCGGGGATATTGATATTCTTTACCTGCTTGCGGTAAACCTTTTCAATAGCAGCCTCAAAAACTTCCTTTTCAACGCCGATCTCAAGCTCATACATGCTCTTTTCGGTCTTTTCACATTTTAACAGTTTCATTTTTGATCCTCCAAATGAAATTTTTACATACCTTATTATTTTACATATTTTTATTGACAATGTCAATAGTTTTTAAAATTTTTCTTTGCTTTCTTCCTTATATTTAAAGATTTTGCTCGCGAGCAATGATTTTCGGTGTGAAATTCAGATAGTCCGCAGAGATCAGCGTGTAGGTGATGCCGTCATCGGAAAAGCAGGATGGCTGATCGTAGCACCCGTGAATATGTCCGTAATAGCACCGTTTGATCCCATATTCCTTCAAAACGTCTATGATCTGCTCACAGCGGAAGTCTTTGAAAAGCGGAGGGAAGTGTAGAAAGACCAGTCGCTCAAGCTCCTTGGGATAGCTCTTGCCCATTTCAAGGCTGAGCCTCAGACGCATGACCTCACGGTTGATGATCTTCCCGTAGTCGGTGTTTTCGGGGATTCCCCCAAGACTTTGATCGTTAAACCAGCCGCGGCTGCCGCAGATGACAAAATCCTCAGCCACAAAGGCGTTGTTGTAAAGGCACTTGACGGTCCCTATCTGATTTTCCTCAAAAAACGTCTGTACCTTATTCATGGTTGCCCACCAAAAATCGTGATTTCCTTTGCCCACGATCTTGGTGCCGTTCAGTTCATCAAGGAAACGAAAATCGTCGGCGGCTTCCTTTAGGGTCATCGCCCACGAGATGTCCCCGGGGAGTATGACGGTGTCGGAAGGTGCCACAACAGCGTTCCAGTTTTTTCTTAGCTTTTCCACATAACCGTGCCAGCGTTTGCCGAACACCTCCATGGATTTGTTTGTGCTTTGATTGGTGGAAAGGTGCAGATCGGCAATGGTAAAAATTGACATTGTTTTCTCCTTTCCATACGTGAATAGATTTGATTGGTTTGCGTTATACTATGACTGTCCGTCAGAGCGCGCTCAGATGGAACACAAAACAGAGAAACAGGAGAACAAACATGGAGCAAAACAACAAAGAATATTGCAAGGATTGCCACTTTAATGCGGGTATTCATTGCGATGTGAAGAATTGTGTCTATCACAACGGCGAATGTCATTGCACCGCTGAGGTGATCTCGGTGGTTCCACGTGACGCAAAGTCCAGTGATGAGACCGCGTGCAGCACCTTCCAGCAGAGAGAATTCTGATGGGTTTCTCTGTGGCGCGCCCCTTTATGGGGCGCGCTTTTTTACTTATTTATCAAGATAAGCGTATACTTCCTTCAGCATATCGGCGGGTTCGATCACCGTGTCGAATTTCACGGGGCGTTTGTCAAGATCCCGAAGCGGATATGCGATGTCGGTTGCCGAGTGCTCCGAAAGCATATTCAGTGCCTTCAGCTCATCCTCGGGCTTTTTGCCCACAAGCGACGCATATACGTCGGCGGCAAACTTATAGGGGCTTGCGGTGGAGGCGGCAACAAGCGGAGTCTTGCTGTTGCTCTCACTCATATATTTCTCCGCACAGCAAAGTGCCACAGCGGTATGCGTATCGGCAAGATAGCCGTCCTTTTCAAAGGTCTTCCTGATGGTTTTTGCGGTTTCTGCTTCATCGGCATAGTATCCGACAAAGGTCTCGCTTATCTTGGCAAGTATCTCGGGGGATACCTCATATTTACCCGTTTCCTTAAGAGATCTCATATATTCAGCAGTCTTTTCGGCACCTGCCACAAAGTAAAGAAGGCGTTCAAGGTTGCTGGAGATCAGAATGTCCATCGAGGGGGACATGGTGAGGTGGAACTTGCGGTTTCTGTCATACACACCTGTGCGAAGGAAATCGGTGAGGATGTTATTGACGTTGGAAGCGCAGATCAGCTTGCCGATGGGAAGTCCCATGCACTTGGCAAGATAGGCGGCAAAGATGTTGCCGAAATTGCCCGTGGGCACGCAGAAATCCACCTTCTCGCCAAGCCTTACGTCGCCACGCGAAATGAGGTCGCAGTATGCAGACACGTAGTAAACGATCTGAGGTGCCAATCGGCCCCAGTTGATGGAGTTGGCGCTGGAGAAGAAGTATCCTTTTTTATCTAATGTGTCAGCGGCGGTATTGTCCGAGAAAATGGCCTTGACGCCATTTTGAGCATCGTCAAAGTTGCCGCGGATGGCACAGACGTTCACGTTGCTACCCGTTTGGGTCGCCATTTGCAGCTTTTGCACACGGCTGACGCCGTCCACAGGGTAGAACACCATGATCTTGACGCCGTCAACGTCCTTATAGCCCTCAAGTGCGGCTTTTCCCGTGTCGCCCGAGGTAGCAACCAAGATCAGTGCTGTACGCTTCTCGCCGCACTTGACAAGTGCACGGGAGAGCAGACGAGGCATGATCTGAAGCGCCATGTCCTTAAAGGCTGCAGTGGGACCGTGCCACAGCTCCAAAGAGTAAAGTCCGTCATGGACCTTGGCGAGAGGGGCGGCACCGCCGACAAAGGAGCTCTCGTGATAAGCCTCGGAGCAGTCGGCAAGCAATTCATCATAAGTATAGTCACTCAGAAACATGGATAAGATCTTTGCCGCGCGTGTGGGATAATCGTCATGGCAAAGTGCTTCAATATCTCCGTAAGTGAGGGCAGGGATGGATTCGGGGACAAAAAGTCCGCCGTCAGCGGCAAGCCCCTGCTTGATGGCAAATGCCGAGCTTACCTTTTGTGCATTTAAATCTCTTGTGCTTTGAAACTTCATAAATTTATCTCCTTACAGGTTTTTTGTCACAAAATTTTCTGCGTTTTTATAAAACAGCTTTTTGATCTGTCTGTCGCTGTAGCCATGCTTTGCCATGTGCTCGGCAATACTGTATACATCTCGAACGGATGAGAAGCCGATAGGAAGCGAGGTGCCGTCAAGATCGCACCCGAGAGACAGGCAATCTTCGCCCCCAAGTGAGTAAAAATGTTCGATATGCTTAAGTATACTGTCAATGTTTGCGGTATTCGGGATTTTACTCAGATGTGCGGGACACAGACAAATGCCCACGATGCCGCCCAAATTTTTGATAGCGGTAAATTGATCGTCGGTAAGATTTCGTGTGTGCGGGCAGACCGAGTAGGAGTCGGAATGAGATGCTATGACGGGTCTCCCGTACTGCTCGGCAAGCTCAAAAGTCTCTATGGCTGTTTTCTCGGAAGCATGGGATATATCGGGAATGATGCCGAGAAAAAAACAGGCACGGACGGTCTGTTTGCCAAACGCCGTTAAGCCGACAGCGGTATTGTGCGCACCGCCGATACAGCTCTCGCTTCCCCACACAAGTGTGAGAAAACGAACGCCGTTTTCATATAGCGTATCCAGTCTCCCGATGTCCCCACAGAGAAGTCTCGCATCTTCTACCGCTAAAAAAATGCCGCGGGAGGGAAGCGAAGCTCCGTCTTTTAACAAAGGAACGAAATTTATTTTCAGTTGATTTCGTATGTAGTCCGCGACATCTTGAAAGCGGTCAAAAGCCTCGTCATCGTCAAGGGTCTTGTCTGACCATATTGCCATGATCTGACGGTAACCCAAAAAGTCGGATGCCTTTTTCAGCGATATGTGGCAGTCATTTTCATATAAAGACGCGTGATTCCCAAACAGTGCCGTCGCTGTATCGCAGTGCAGGTCAAAAAGAGATAGTCTCATAAGTTCTCCTTTTTAAGAACCGAATGCGTCCTCAATGTGCCATATCTTGTCAACAGCAAGGGTACGGAAGATACCCGTTCGCCGTTTTAAGTAGACCTCGATAATGTCAAAGCGCGGAATCCGTTCGGTTTTGCTCTTATATAGATATGCGCTGGCTGCCGCAAGTGTTCTTTTTTGCTTTGGCGTGTCCACCGCTTCCATGGGTGTGCCGAAAGGCAGATCGCCAAGCGGAGAATAGGTTCTTGTCTTGACCTCGACAAAAATAATCTCCTTGCGCTTTACCGCGATGATGTCGATCTCGTTTTTTCCTGCCCGATAATTGGTACAGAGTATCCGATAACCTTTTTTTCTGAGAAACCGAGCTGCCGCCTTCTCGCCGAAGCGTCCGATCTCGGTGGTGGTAAACTCATGGTTTTTCATTGTTCAAAAAACGGATAAACTGTTTGCGGTGGATGGGGGCGGGGCCGTACTGTCTGAGGGCATCCATGTGCACCTTGGTGCCGTAGCCCTTGTGTTTCAAAATGCCGTATTGCGGATATTCCGCATCCAGTTCTATGCACATTCTGTCTCTTGTCACTTTGGCAAGCACCGAGGCGGCGGCAATACTCGGGCAAACGGCATCGCCGTGCACCAGAGTACGCACGGGAAGGGCAAAGCCGCGCCCGACATTGCCGTCGATGAGGGCAAAATCAGCCGATACTTCCAGTCCCTCGATGGCACGTCGCATAGCAAGCAAAGTTGCCTCTAAAATATTGAGCGAATCGATCTCCTCCACCGTGGCGTGCGCGATCGAGCAACAAACTGCTTTTTCCATTATGACGTCAAAAAGCTGTTCACGCTTTTTTTCGGTAAGCTTTTTAGAGTCGTTAAGACCGTCGATCACGCAGTCCTCGGGAAGAATACACGCGGCGGCAACAACGGGACCGCACAAGGGACCGCGTCCTGCCTCGTCCACGCCGCAAATATGGCGGTAGCCCATGGAAAGAAGTTCATGTTCTATGGTATATTCAAGCATGAGCGTCCTCCCCAATTCTTTCGCTGTCCAGCGTGATCCTTCCGATCTTGGCAGAGCGGAATTCGTCAAGAAGCATATTGGAGGTGCGCTCGGTGTCGATCTCGCCTCCCGAAATAAGAAATCCGCGTTTTTTTCCGATCAGCTCAAACAGCTCATAATCCGAAAGGTCATCATATTTTTCTATGCTCTCCAGCTTGTATCTGGTACAGAGCAGTTCGGGGTAGCTTTGGCGAAGCCTTGTCACAAGGGCGAAGGCGATTTCCTCTATGTTGAGGATGCTGTCCTTGATGGCACCCGTAATGGCGAGATTTTCGCCGATCACCCTGTCATCGAATTTTGGCCAGAGAATGCCCGGCATATCCATGATGTCGATGCCGAGTCCCGTTTGAAACCATTGCTTGTCCAGCGTGACACCGGGGCGGTTTTCCACCTTTGCTTTGCGGTTGCCCGCAAGCTTGTTGATCAGGGAAGATTTGCCGACGTTGGGAATTCCGAGAACCATGGCCTTCAGACGTCTGCCGTTCATGCCTTTGGCTTCATAGCGTTCGATCTTCTCGCTTAGAATGGACTTGACCGTGGGGGCGATCTTGTTCATCCCCTCGCCCGTAATGCAATCGGTGGGGAGACAGAACGTGTTCTCCGAGGTGAGCTGTGTACACCAATATTTTGTCATGGCGGCATCCGCAAGCGAGGCTTTGTTGAGAAGAACCAAACGGGGCTTGCCCTCGGTCAGACGGTTGATCTCGGGATTTCTTGAGCTGAAGGGGATTCTGGCATCAAGGATCTCAATGATCATATCTACGTGTTTTAGGTTTTCGGTGATCAGGCGTCTGGTTTTCGCCATGTGCCCCGGAAACCACTGTATAATTTCTGATGGCATAATAATATCCTATCTTATATCGTTCCGAATTTGTCGAAGGGCGTCAGGCGAAGAATGACCTTGCCGAGAATTCGGCGCACGTCTACCGTGCCGATGATCTCAAATCGGCTGTCTGCCGAGTTGTTGCGGTTGTCACCCATAACAAAGACCGAGCCGACTGGCACCTTTGTTACTTTGTCCGATATATCGTAATGATCTTCCCAGTAGCCTCTGTCGAGGTAGATATAGTCTTCCTTCAAGACCTCATCCTCACTGAAGCTGTCGTCGTCGGAGACGTATACCTTGCCAAGCTCTGTGTCGATCTTGACAAATTGTCCGCCCACGGCGATCACACGCTTAACGATGGGCTCGTTGAAGCGCAGATCGACCTCGCTGGTTTGGTGGAATACCACGATGTCGCCTTGCTTTGGGGTGTAGAACAGATCGGAGATCAGCAGCATCTCGCCGTGCTCCAGTGTATTGTTCATAGAGGAGCCGTCAACGCGGCAGGGTCTGAGTGCTGTCATGAAAAGCAAGAAGACGATCACGATGGCGACCACCAGCATTTCGGCAAAATCATAGACGGCATGAAGCAGGTCTTGCTTTTTTTCGGTATCGCTTGGCACTTGATTCATATTTTCACCTTATTTTGTGAGTTGTTCCATCAGCGTATAGCCGTTTGGAATATAGTTGTCTTTTTCTGCCGCGCTCTGCTCGCAGAAGCTGTCCACGCCGTTTTGCTCCTTCGTGGAATCATAGATCATAAAGGGTACGGGGTCTATGGTGTGTGTGCGCAGACGGACGGGTGTGGGATGGTCGGGCAGAATGAGAATTTTAAATGGCTCTCCTGTGCCCGCAAGATATTCGTAAACGGGCTTCAAGATCTTCTGATCGATCAGTTCGATGGAAAGCACCTTGTTTTGGAGCTCCGCGCGGTGACCGCATTCGTCGGGGGCTTCCACGTGAATGTATACGTAGTCAACCCCGTTTTCAAAAGCGTCGATGGCGGCGTCTGCCTTGCCCTTGTAGTTGGTCTTTACGTTGCCCGTTGCGCCTTCCACGTCATAGGTCTTCATGCCTGCACATATGCCGATGCCTTTGATCAGATCAACGGCTGAAATAACAGCGGCACTAAGACCCCATTTTTCCTTGAAAGAGGGAAGTTGAGGTTTTTTGCCGGGGCTCCACAGCCAGATAGAGTTGGCAGGTTTCAGACCGCGTGCGCGGCGCGCCTCGTTGACGGGATGATGATTCAGAATGTCATAGCTCTTTTTCATGATCTCAAGAAATTCCGCACCGCCGTCCTCGGCTTTAGGGAGATATTCTCCGATGCGCTTGCCGAGGATATCATGGGGGCGCATGAAGTTATATTTGTCATCGCCGTTTTTCCAGAGGATGCAGTGACGGTAGCTGATACCTGTGTAGAACTTGCGGTAAGAAGTGCCAAGCTCTTTTTCCAAGGTCTTGATCAGTGCATCCGCTTCTTCTGTGGTGATCTCATCCGCACTGTGGTCAAGAATGATCTTGTCCTCGTATGCCGTCTCATCCTCGGTCAGCGTGACCACGTTGCATCTGTATGCCGTGTCCTCGGGAAGCATGGTAAGTCCCATGCTCATGGCTTCCAGAGGGGAGCGTCCCTTGGAGTATATCTTGGGGTCAAAGGACATGACCGCCATGTTTGCAGTATCACTTTCGGGAACCATACCCTCGGGGACGTTGGAGACCGTTCCCACGATAGATTTTTTGGCAAGCATATCCATGGTGGGTTTATTTGCTTTTTGCATGGGTGTCAGATTGCCGAGCGCTTGGATGGTCTCGTCTGCCATGCCATCGGGAATGAGTACAAGATATTTCATGCTCTTTCTCCGTCAAAAATAAAAATATATAATATTATATCATATTCGAAAGAAAAAATCTATAGCTTTATGCATAATTTTTCAAAAATACGCCGTTTATTTTCGTTCGACTTTAATAAGTGCTCTAAAAACTCAAGGTTTGGTACTGTTAATTTGATTTTTTTCAAAAAAATACATATAAATTTTCTTTTTGCTCTTTTCAGAACGGAAAAAATGTGATACAATAAAAAGGAGAGTATCAAAAGAAAGGGGGATGCGCCGTGCGAAAAAGAATAGGATTTCTTGTGATGGTTGTGCTTATGTTTGCTGTTTTTTGGGCGTTTGATGCTTCTGCGGAGAGATCGTATGCATCGGTATCCGAAAAAAACTTTGCATGTGAGACCTTTTCTTCTGATAATGCTACGCTGTTCTCGGATGAAAACGGACATTTGAAGATCAGTTTCAGTCGGAGTACCCCCGTGGTATCGGCAGATATTGAGGGGGCGGAAAGCAAGCGAGAGGTGAATGCCATTCGTTTGGTTTTGACAAACAATTCCGCCTGCAATACGTTACTTTTTACTTATCAGTATTTGGATTCCAATGGGAGAATAAAGAACTACACGGAAAAGATATCACTCGGTTCCCGCGGTGTTCGTACCGACTATTATGTTTATACCGACGTTCCGGATCGCATCACGCATATATCGCTCAGCTTTGCGGGGATCTCCTCGGGCTCGATTCTTGTACATTATCTGGATTTTTTCTCGATATACAACAATGAAAAAGATGTTTGCGGAACCATAGACGATTGTTCATATGATCGGGAACAAGGAAAGATAAATATTTCGGGGACCATGAAATACGAGATCGTCACATCCTGCCGCGGTGCGCGTCTTGTTTTGTATGGCGTGAGCCTTGATACTACCTCATTTCCGTACGGTTCTATCCCTCTTGCCAGTGTTCCGATGTCGTCTCATTTTGAATTTTCTCTTTCTGACGTTTCGATTGATAAGCGGCTACGTGCCTATATGGTGGCGGTAATGGGCGAGGGCGGAGAGCTTTTGTATACGTTTGCGCCACGTGTGCCCTCTACTGCCGCGGATAAAGAGTCGGACAGTCAATTTTACAAGGGTGTCAATACTGAGCTTGGGAGTGCGTCGGCAAAAGCCAATGCCTCTCTTGCAGTGGTAGAGGTGGATTTTGATAAGCTTGTTTCGCAAAATGTCGGCGAGGGACTTTTGTATGCATGCGGCGGACAGTATTTTTACTTTAACAGACAGTACGTTTCCATGCTGGATGATAGGATTCAAAGGTATTACGAAAACGGAATGAGGATAGCCTTGAGGCTTTATTCCTCGGCATCCGACGATTCAGAGCGATTGTCGGGGGCCGTTGCCGTTTCGGAACAACAGAGGCTGTGCCTGTATGCTTACACCGAGTTTTTGTGTGCGCGATACAGCAGCAGTGCCCGCGGTGTGATTTCCGAGCTTATATATGGCGAAAGTGCGGATCGAGGGTTTACGGGCGAGATCTCGCTCGAACAGTATACAAGACTTTATGTCGATTCACTGTTCGTTGTTCATGAAGCCTCTATGGTGGCGGGGGGGAATATCCGAATTCGGGTTCCGATCTCCGATTTTCTTGAAACGGGAGAAAAGCTTGATGTCCGTTGTTCGCCGCGCGTGTTTTTGATTTCGCTGGGCAGAGCGCTTGATGAAAGATATGCGGGCGTTATGAAGGTTGATATTTTGGTTGGGGGAACGTTGCTCTCGGGAAATGGAAAAGCCGACGGACAGCTTGGCTTTGAATATATTCGCGAGATGACTTCTTTTCTTCGTTGGCTGAGCGGACAATATCCCATGATCTCCGAACGGTATTTATATTGCTGGGCACCAAAGCAAGTGGAAGACAGACCGCTCCTGTTGGCGTCTCTCGTTCATGGATATTATGTATTGGCACATGAAAAGACCGCGGATGGTTTTGTTATGTCCTCCGTGCATATCCGCGATATCACATTGGTGTCGGAAATGCTTGGTGTTTTGCAGTATATCGACAGTTTGCTCGGCGAGGACAATGCCGCTTTGGCACTTGCGGTGCTTGGCAAACAGACTTTTAACGAGCTGATAGTTGGGTTCTCTCGAGATAAGATACATACCGTGGCTTACCAAATGACGTCAAATGCATTCGATGCGCCGTTCCGTTTTGTCGGAGACTGTTATCTTTGGGATTTTTCGGGACTTGCCAATGATCACGGCTGGATTGCGGGTGAGGGGTGTTTGTCGGCGGTTATGGAGAAAAACGAGCAGACAGGCCGTGCGCTTGCGGCAAGGATGTTGCCCACTGCCGATCGCAATTACGAATCGGAGCTGATCTATCGGTACGATGAACCACGGTCATTTGCGGCAGTGGATGCGGTTTCATTTGACGTTCAGGTGGATGCGCCAAAGGGGCGCTACCGTGTCACGGTTCAGATACGCGGCGAAAATGCCGTTGCGGAGTCATACATCGAGATAGATGCGGGAAAGCATACAATCATGTATCTCAATACGTCGGGCTTATTCGGTGACGGAGAAAATTACAGTATTCGTATTTTCTCGTCTCCCATCAGCGGAACCACCGAGGAATATAAGCTTTCCATAGGCAGTATATCGGCACACAGTATGGTGCAGATACAGAGGCTTTTGGAAAAGTCGATCGAGGCGGACACGGGACCCTCTGAGCAGGAGGAAACGGTAAACACACCGAGAACTGTCTTGGTCTACGTGATAGCGGCTTGGGTTTTTGTCAGTGTTGTTATTTTGGTTGTCGTACACTCGCGAAACGAGGAAGAAACATAAATATAAAAAGGCGGATAAAGAAATGAAAGACATTCAGAAAAATTTGACCATGCTCTGTGATTTTTATGAGCTTACTATGGGAAACGGATATTTTAAATGCGGGTACGGCGAGAGAACCGTATATTTTGACATGTTTTACCGCAAAAACCCCGATGAGGGAGGCTATGCGATAGCAGCGGGACTTGAACAGGTGGTCGAGTATATTCAGAATTTGAGGTTCACGGAAGAGGACATTGAATTTCTCCGCGAGAAAAAGATCTTTGACGAAGGATTTTTGGCGTTTCTTAGGGACTTCCGTTTCACGGGAAGCATCTGGGCAGTGCCCGAGGGAACGGTGGTCTTCCCGGGAGAGCCGCTTATGATCGTCAAGGGCAGAGCGATCGAGGCGCAGTTTATCGAGACCTACGTACTGATGCAGATCAATCACCAATCTCTGATCGCTACAAAGGCATCTCGCCTTGCGCGCGCCGCAAAGGGCAGGGCGATCAGTGAATTCGGCTCGCGCCGTGCACAAGGCGCAGAGGCAGCCATCCTCGGTGCAAGAGCGGCTTATATCGGCGGATGTACGGGAACGGCTTGTACCATCAGTGACATTTGCTACGGCGTGCCCGCAACGGGTACCATGGCTCACTCGTGGGTGCAGATGTTTGATGACGAATATACCGCCTTCAAGACCTATTGCGAGATTTATCCGAACAATGCTACGCTTTTGATCGATACCTATAGTGTACTTGATTCGGGACTCCCCAACGCCATCAAGGCGTTTAAGGAGGTCTTGCTTCCCCGTGGGATCACACGCTGCGGTATCCGAATCGACTCGGGCGATATCACGTATCTGACGAAAAAGATTCGCAAGCGTCTGGATGACGAGGGCTTGACCGAATGCAAGATCGTGGTATCCAATTCTCTGGACGAATATATCATTCGCGAGTTGATCAGACAGGGCGCACAGGTGGATGCCTTTGGCGTGGGCGAGCGACTGATCACCGCAATGAGCGACCCCGTGTTCGGCGGCGTATATAAGCTTTGCGCGGTGGAGGACCATGAGGGAGAGATCATCCCCAAGATCAAGATCAGTGAAAACGTGGGCAAGATCACCACGCCGCACTTCAAAAAGATATACAGACTTCGCGGCAGAGATACCGGTAAGGCAGAGGCGGATCTGATATGCCTTTACGATGAGACTGTGGATGATTCGAAACCGATCGAGATCTTTGACCCCGAGCATACTTGGAAGCGCAAGGTACTTGAAAACTTTAAGGCGGAAGAGCTTCTTGTGCCCGTTTTCAAGGATGGCGAGCTTGTTTATTCGCTTCCGACCGTAGAGGAGATTCGCGCACACTGCAAAAACGAGATAGAAGGCATGTGGGATGAGGTCAAGCGCTTTAACAATCCGCATAACTATTACGTGGATTTGTCGGAAAAGCTTTGGAATTTTAAAAATGAAATGATAAATCGCAGAAGAAAATAAACCTTTCGCAAAAAATGTTTGCAAAAATTATAAAAAAGGTTTGAAATTCTGTTCGATCTATGATATAATATATTGGGTATGAGTTTATCTTAAGTGTGATATAAGAGATCGAGAGGTGGATTATGCAAGCAGTTGCCGCATTTTTCAGAGATAACGTTTGGAAATATTTAAAAGAAATTTCTGTCGTTGATATACTGGACATTGCCGTTTTGGCTTTGCTTTTGTACCTTGTCTTTCAGTTTTTGAGAGACAGGCGCGCAGGCAAGCTGATGATGGGTCTTGGTATCTTTACGGCAGTGCTTATCATAAGCTCATTGCTTAATATGCATGCAGTCAAATATATTCTTCAGAATTTCTATCAGATCGGTTTTATCGCGGTGGTCATCGTGTTCCAGCCCGAGCTCAGAGCCGCGCTTGAAAAGATCGGAAACTCTCCGATCACCAGCTTTAAGGGGCTTGTG
>JAZNDA010000095.1:0-7904 GCA_045587785.1 Eubacteriales bacterium
CAGTTTTTTACAGCTTCCAACATACTAAAAAGAGATTTTGAGTGAAGAAAAGTCAACTTGAGGTTGGATTTAAGAAAAACAGAACGGCATAACCATTTTTAGGTTATACCGTTCTACCTGCTTTATCGCAGGCGCCCCAAGCGGCTTTTTCTTTTTGTACTCTTCACTTTTCACTTTTCACTCTTCTCTTTTCTCTAAATTCCCTACGCCACTTTTCCAGAGAAGAGATAAGAGAGAAGAGAGAAAAGGTATAAATACGAATTTTCACCGCAAAAGGGCTGTATCAAGCTTGGAAACCATTCCCAAACTTGACACAGCCCTTGTTTTTTATTACAGCTTATTACAGCTTATTGATATCCGCCTCGGTGATCATCTTGAAGCCCGCATCCGTGAGCACCTTTTCAGCCTGCGCGTTATCCTCCACACGGAGAACCACGTAGGCGTGCTTTTCGGTGCGCGCCATGAAGGCATAGAGATATTCCACGTTGATGTCCGCTTTGTCAAGAACGTCAAGCGCGGCGGTCAGCTTACCGGGGGCGTCGCCGATCTTGACACCGACCACGTCAATGACCTTGATCAGATACCCATTCTCGGCAAGCACTGCCTCTGCCGCCTTTTCGTCATTTACGATCAGACGCAAAATGCCGAAATCCTGCGTTTCCGCAATGGAAAGCGCGCGCAGATTGATGTTGTTTCTCGAAAGGATGTCGGTCACCGATACGACCGTACCTTTTCTGTTCTGAATAAAAACCGTTAACTGTTTGATAGCCATTGCCGTTTCTCCTTTCTTATATCAGCTTACGCTTATCGATAACACGAACCGCCTTGCCCTCACTTCTGGCAATGCTCTTGGGGGGAACCAGATGTACCGACGGATTGATGCCCAGCATGATCTTTATCGCGCCTGCGAGTGCCTTCTCCATTGCCATGACGTCGCCCACCTTGTCGGTGAACTTCTCTGCAGGCATCTCCACGTTAACGTCAAAGGTATCGTTATTCTTAACGCGGTCAACCACGATCTGGTAGTTGGGCTCATAGCCCTCCTTCAAAAGCACGGTCTCAATCTGGCTGGGGAATACGTTGACACCGCGGATGATCAGCATATCGTCGGTTCTGCCCATGGGCTTCGCCATCTTGATCAGCGTACGTCCGCAGGAGCACTTCTTGCGAGAAAGTACGCAAATATCACGGGTGCGGTAACGCAGAAGTGGGAACGCCTCCTTATCCAGAGAGGTAAACACAAGCTCACCCTTGCTTCCCTCGGGAAGCACCTCGCCCGTTTCGGGATCGATGATCTCGGCAAAGAAGTGGTCCTCGTTGACGTGCAGCCCCGTCTGCTCACTGCACTCGAAGGACACCCCGGGGCCCGTGGTCTCGGTCAGACCGTAGATATCATACGCCGTGATGCCCAGCGTTTTTTCAATGCCTTGGCGCATCTCCTCGGTCCATGGCTCGGCGCCAAAGATACCTGCCTTAAGCGGAATGTCCTCGGGCTTGTAACCCTGTTCCTTAAGGCTCTCTCCGATGTACGCCGCGTAAGAAGGCGTACAGCAAAGAATGGTGGCGCTCAGATCCATCATAAACTGGATCTGACGCTCGGTGTTACCCGAGGAAAGGGGCAACGTAAGACAGCCAACCTTATGCGAGCCGCCGTTGAGACCGGGACCGCCCGTGAACAGACCGTAGCCGTAAGCCACTTGACAAACGTCCTTTTTGGAGCCGCCTGCCGCCGTGATCGCACGGGCGCAGCAATCCTCCCAAAGGTCGATATCCTTTTGTGTATAGAACGCCACCACGCGGCGACCCGTGGTTCCCGATGTGGACTGAATACGAACGCAGTCCTCAAGCGGCTTTGCCAATAGGCCGTAAGGATATGCGTCGCGAAGATCCGCCTTGGTCAAAAACGGAAGCTTATGAAGATCGTCTATGTTCTGAATGTCATCGGGCGTAACACCCTTTTTGTCCATAAGATCGCGGTAATACGGAACGTTCTCGTAAACGTGCTTTACCTGCTTTACCAGCTTTTCCGACTGGAGCGCTTTCATTTGCTCCCTTGACATGGTTTCAAGGTCTTTTTGGAAGTAATTCTGTTCTGCCATTTTGGTTTCATCCTTTCTGTTTTTGGTCATTTCACCCGTTTTGTTTGCGGAATGTAAAGAGCCAAACAAAAACGCCCTCTGCATTCCTAAAAAGAATACAGAGGACGAGAAGTTCTATCCCGTGGTACCACCTCAGTTCGCCGCCACCTCACGGTAACGACCTTTTCAAGTACTGACATACCCAAGTTCTGTGACGGGAACACCCGTTGCATCCTACTACGGATCTCTCCGATTCAGTGCACTGCTAACAGAATGAATTCGAGAAGGACGCCCCCATTGTCTCGCACCGACCGACAACTCTCTGCGGGGTGAAAGTAGATATACGAGTTCGGATATCTGCTGTCACTCTGGGTTTTTCCAACCTACTGGTTTCTGCTCGTCGCATTTGACGTAAGTATTATATCACGTTAACGCGCTAAAGTCAATAATTTTTTCGAAAAAATTTTGATAAGTTTTTTGGGTTTATTTCAGATCTTCCAAAATCTTGATTCCGGTCTCGATCCGCTTTTCCGCGGTTCCCTTTTTATCTGTTGCAGTAGCCGCCTTCCACCATGGCACTTGCCGAGGGGTAATAGCCCTCAGCACCGTTCGCACAGCAGGAAATATAAGTCATCTTGTGACCCGATGCCGCCTTGACCTGTCTGCCGATCTCGGCAAACAGCTCGTCGGGGAAGCCCACACGGGCAAAATCACCCACACGGACATCCGTCACGCGAAGCGTCTTAAACTCGGGCATACTCTCTTCGGCTATACCCGACAAGGAAAGTTCCCATGGGTGGCGTAATACCAATTCTTGCAAATCCTGCTTTCAGTGTTCCCATCATACATTCTCCTTTTTGCAGATTTCAACTGCATTATACCACGTTTCAATCTTTTTTCAATATGCTTTCAAAACATTTCGCCCCGTTTTTTCAACTTTCCCAATTTACAATTCCCCCTTGTATTTTGTTCACCGCCGTGCTATAATGCTATTATCGTATCACTTGTTTTCAAAAGAGGTATTCACATGAAAAAAGCTTTGGGTTTTATTCACAACCATCCATATAAGACCGCCATAATCGCGGCGTGCACCGTCAACGTGCTGATCTGGTGTCTGCATATGCGCTCGGTGATATTCGGAATATGGGGCATGATCTGCCATCCCGTCAGCGCACTGTATAACGCCCTCATCTTACTGGCGTTTTACGGCATCACGCTGTTCTTCAGACACCGCATTTTCGCGCTTTCGCTCGTCAGCGTCCTTTGGCTGGGTCTTGGCGTTACAGACTGCGTACTGCTCGGCATGCGCGTGATGCCCCTGCAAGCCATAGACTTTTACATAGTCCGAACGGGCATCGCCATCATCGGGGTGTATATGAGCATCCCCGCCATCATTCTCTCGGCACTCGGCATCCTTGCCGCCATCTTTTTGCTGGTGTTGCTTTTTGTCAAAGCCCCCACCTCCCCCATGCCGCCCATCTCTCAGCGTCTGCTTGCCGTGCTCTGTATCCTGTTGGCACTGGCACTGTTTTCGGTTGCCTTTATCGGTCTTGGGGACGCGAACCCCGATAAATACGAAAACATATCCGACGGCTATGATGCCTACGGCTTTCCCTATTGCTTTCTTCGCAGTATCTTTGACCGCGGCATCGACAAGCCCGACGAGGATTCCACCGCGCGTATAGAGCAGGCGATCTCGACTTTGGCACAGCAAGAACCCGTCTTGCCGTCCGAGCTTCCCAACGTTATCTTCGTCCAGCTCGAATCCTTTTTTGACGTGGACAGACTTTCGGGCGTCAGCTTTTCACACGATCCCATACCCAACTACCATGCCTTGGAAAAAGAGAGTCTGCACGGTCTTATGACCGTCCCCGGCATCGGCTCGGGAACCGTCAACACCGAATTCGAAGTGCTGACGGGTATTCCTCTTGACTTTTTCGGCACGGGTGAATACCCCTATGAAAGCGTGCTCCGCAAGCGTCCCTGCGAGACCATGGCTTACGATCTCTCCGCCCTCGGCTTTGGCACGCACGCCATGCACAATCACACCTCCTCCTTCTATGACCGCTACCGCGTCTACGCCAACCTCGGCTTTGACAGCTTTACCGGCTCGGAATACATGAAGGATCTCACCTACAACTCACTGGGCTGGGAGCGGGATGAAATTTTGACTACATATGTATTAAAAGCACTGGATTCCACAAGCGGCAAGGATTTTGTGTTTGCGGTCACGGTGGAAGCGCACGGCGGCTATCCCGAGCTGCCCGCCGAAAACGGAGACATCTCGGCATACGGCGTGGAAGACGATGCCCTTGCCAATGCCTATACTTATTACGCCAACTGTCTGCATGAGACCGACGCTTTTATCGGTGAGCTGGTTCGCGCCCTCGAGCAAAGAGACGAGCCCACTCTGCTGGTGCTTTACGGCGACCATCTGCCCACGCTGGATCTGACGAATGACAGCTTTACCGAGGGCGATCTGCTGACCACCGATTATCTCATATATAATATAGATCAGCCACAGCAGGTAAAACGGCAGGACATTGCCGCCTACCACCTCTTTCCGCTTTCCTTCTCCCTGCTTGGCATAGAAAACGGTCTGGTGCCCCGTATCTGGAATCAATACGGACAAAGCGAGGACTATCTCGATATGCTTCACGCCGTGGCGTATGACAGCCTGTACGGTGAGCGCCAAATGTACGGAAACACCTTCCCCTTTGAGAAGAAGGATATGCGCCTCGGACTTGACACCATCTCGGTCTTGGGCATCAGAAAGGTCACCCAAAACGATTTTCACATTATAGGTCAAAACTTCACCCCCGACAGCGCGGTCTTTGTGAACGGCAAACGAAAAGAGACACGGTTTATATCGGAAAACACACTATATATTGTGGATCAAAAACTAGAGAACGGTGACGAAATTTCGGTGATTCAGCTGAGTGTGGACCTGAGAAAACTGTCGGAAACCGAGAATTTTGTCGTAGACGAAACTCATTTTCTACCAAATTAACAAATTTGTATACCCGTTTTCGTGCAACACGCCAAAACGCATTATATTGTGAAAAATCTCTTGACAAACACATTATGTTGTGATATAATGTTGCTCACAAGCCAAAAATTTAAATTTTGCGGCGCCCCATATTGCCGTATAAAACCACAAAACGGGAGGTAACTTATGTATCAGGTAGCTAAAAGAGACGGAAAGGTCGTAGACTTTGACCTTTCGAAAATTTCCGATGCCATCATCCGCGCGTTCGACGCTCAGGAAACACAATATCATCCGTCTGTCATCGATCTTCTTGCCCTCAAAGTCACCGCTGACTTTGTCTCCAAGGTAAAGGAAGGCGTGGTGTCCGTGGAGGACATTCAGGACAGCGTGGAGTCCGTTTTGGTACAAGCAGGCTATGCCGACGTGGCAAAGGCGTATATCCTTTACCGCCGTCAGCGTCAGAAGATGCGTGACATGAAGTCTACCATCCTTGACTACAAGGATCTTGTGGATAAATACGTGAAAAATACCGACTGGCGTGTGAAGGAGAACTCCACCGTGACCTACTCGGTGGGCGGTCTGATCCTTTCCAACTCGGGTGCCATCACCGCCAACTACTGGCTGTCCGAGATCTACGATGACGAGATCGCCAACGCACACAACAACGCCGACATTCATATTCACGACCTTGCGATGCTGACGGGCTACTGTGCAGGCTGGTCACTCAAGCAGCTGATCAAGGAAGGTCTTGGCGGTGTACCCGGCAAGATCACCTCTGCCCCCGCCAGCCACCTCTCCACCCTGTGCAACCAGATGGTCAACTTCCTTGGCATCATGCAGAACGAGTGGGCAGGCGCACAGGCATTCTCCTCGTTCGACACCTATCTTGCTCCCTTTGTCAAGGTGGACAACCTTACACAGAAGGAAGTCAAGCAGTGCATCCAGTCCTTTATTTACGGCGTGAACACCCCCTCTCGCTGGGGTACGCAGGCTCCCTTCTCCAACATCACCCTTGACTGGGTGGTTCCTGCAGACCTTGCCGATCAGAAGGTCATCGTGGGCGGTAAGGAGCTTGACTTCTGCTACAAGGACTGCAAGAAGGAAATGGATATGGTCAACAAGGCGTTCATCGAGATCATGATCGAGGGCGACGCCAACGGCAGAGGCTTCCAGTATCCCATTCCCACCTACTCCATCACCCGTGACTTTGACTGGTCGGAGACCGAGAACAACAAGCTTCTCTTTGAGATGACCGCCAAGTACGGCACACCTTACTTCTCCAACTATATCAACTCCGACATGGAGCCCTCGGACGTACGTTCCATGTGCTGCAGACTTCGTCTTGACCTTCGTGAGCTTCGCAAGAAGTCGGGCGGTTTCTTCGGCGCAGGCGAATCCACAGGTTCTGTGGGCGTTGTTACCATCAATATCCCCAGAATCGCTTACCTTGCGGAAAACGAGGAGAACTTCTTCGAGCGTCTTGACCATATGATGGACATTGCCGCTCGTTCGCTCAAGATCAAGCGTACCGTCATCACAAGACTTCTTGACGAGGGACTTTATCCTTACACCAAGCGTTATCTGGGCACCTTCGGCAACCACTTCTCCACCATCGGTCTTGTGGGCATGAACGAGGCGGGTCTGAACGCCAAGTGGATCGGCAAGGATATGACACATCCCGAAACACAGGAATTCTCCAAGAGAGTTCTGAACCATATGCGCGAGCGTCTGTCGGACTATCAGGAAGAATACGGCGACCTTTACAACCTTGAGGCAACACCTGCCGAGTCCACCGCTTACCGTCTTGCCAAGCACGACGTCAAGCGCTTCCCCGAGATCCGCACCGCCTCCGAAAAGGGCTGCGGCACTCCCTACTACACCAATTCGTCCCACCTTCCCGTGGGCTACACCGCTGATATTTTCGACGCACTGGACATTCAGGACGAGCTTCAGACGCTGTACACCTCGGGTACGGTATTCCACGCGTTCCTCGGCGAAAAGCTTCCCTCTTGGAAAGCCGCCGCTGATCTGGTCCGCAAGATCGCCGAAAACTACAAGCTTCCCTACTACACCATGTCTCCTACCTATTCGGTATGTAAGACGCACGGCTATCTGACGGGTGAGCACTACACCTGCCCGCACTGCGGTGAAAAGACAGAGGTGTACAGCCGTATCACAGGCTACTATCGCCCCGTTCAGAACTGGAACGACGGTAAGTCGCAGGAATTCAAGGACAGACTGGTATACAACGTGGAAACCTCTGTGCTGAAGCACGAGGTGGGCACCGTTCGAGCCGAGCAAACAGCCGCTACCGCCGCCGCAGAAGGTCGCGTTATGCTGTTCGCAACCAAGACCTGCCCCAAGTGCAAGATCGCCGCTTCGCTTCTTGACAGCGCCAATATCCAATACGAAAAGCTCTACGTTGAAGACAACGAGGAGCTGGCAAGAAAGTACGGTCTGAGACAAGCACCCACACTTGTGGTCGATTCCCCCGCAGGAGCCGCCAAGTTCGTAGAGGTTGCAGGCGTGAAAGAGTATATCGCCGCGACGGTCAAGGCATAATTGAAAAGAGAAACGCTTAGGGGAACTTTTGAAAAAGTTCCCCTAAGAACCCTTCAAAACTTTTTATGGCATGTATTTAGGGGGACTTTTGAAAAAGTCCCCCTATGACCCCTCAAAACTTTTAAAGAGGGCAAAACGGGTGTCGCCTTTGCACCAAACGAACGATAATGCGAAAACAATATTTGTTCGGGTATCCGAGTCATTTTGAGACCGTCCTTTGGACGGTCGGGAACGCGCAAATGCTACGTTGCCGAAAAGAAAGCGAGCTTTCTTTG
>JAZNDA010000096.1:0-4487 GCA_045587785.1 Eubacteriales bacterium
CTTTTTCAAAAGGCGGGCGAAAACTTTTGCTTGAGACTCGCCGTGGCGTCTTAATAAAACGTGGCTATCTCCTCTTTTGGTGCATCGGTGTGAGCCACGCTCTCTACCACCAATATCGGACCCTTACTTTGATACAGCGCATGCTTTTTCAGCACGATCTTTGCCGTTACCATCAGCCATTCGCCTTCTCTGTAATACCCTGCACCCTTATATTCGGCTACGATCCCCGAGTACGCCACGTCGTCCGCACAGCACACCATGATCTGTCTGCCCACAGCCATCTCGCCTGCACCCAGCTTATCATTCTTCGCCACCTGTCCGCGGAACTTGACCGTCTTGCCCTCATATTCCTGCAAATTCTCCCCAAGATCTCGGTAAAATAACGCATAGTCCCTGTCCTCGATCTCGATGATGGGGGCATTTTTGTCAAACGGCATGGGATCCGCGATCTCGTCTCTCTCTAT
This sequence comes from Eubacteriales bacterium, assembly GCA_045587785.1. Taxonomy (GTDB): domain Bacteria; phylum Bacillota; class Clostridia; order Oscillospirales; family CAG-272; genus RGIG8775. Next base: position 465 of record JAZNDA010000096.1, read on the forward strand.
CGTCCCGTCCGAATGATCGTACACAATGTCGGTCTGACGCGACACGCCGCGCACCAGCTTATGGTACGGCATGATATCCGCACCCTTTGGCACGCGATTGAAAATGGCAAGGTCCGCCGAGCGGAGCTTGTCTACCACCTGCGTTCTCATATTGGCGTTATAGGTGAGAATGGTGGCAAAGTCGAAAAACGCAAACTCCTGCGCCACCGCCAGCGGCGGCACAAGGGCGGTATACAGCGAGTCCAACGCCCACATGCCGTTGTACTCCACCATCACTTGATCTGCGTCGTGCTTTGACACAAGGGACAACAGAAGTGCGCCCGACAGCTCGTCCTCGTTCTCAATGACTTCGCAAAATACGTTCTCAGAGCCAAACCGCTCGGGGCAATATTCCTCCTCGCCCTCCTCGCACACCAGAAGAAGTGTGCGTCTGTCCTCGGTAAAATCCTTGTTTTCCAGTGTTTCCTGTATAAATTTGGTCTTTCCCGCGTCCAAAAATCCCGTAAAAAGGAACACGGGAATCTGCCTGTTTTGCCTCATATCCAACTGCCCCCTCAGATACCGAACAGCTCACACAGAGCATGCTCGTCAAGCTCCGCGCCGATCACGCAAAGCCTGCCGATCACGTCCGCGCCGCCCTCGCGCACCGACACCTCATCGGGCACGTAGTCAAAGTGCAGCCAACTGCCGCCCTCGCCTGCTACGATTCCCTTCGCTCTGAGCACCGTACCGTATTTGCCGCTGTCAAGGGCGGTCAGCGCCTCTGTCAGCATCTGCTTTTCAAAGCTCCGCGCAGTCTCCTTGCCGAAAGAAGTAAACACCTCGTCGGCATGGTGGTGATGATGCCCGTGCTCATGGCAATGGCAATGCTCGTCATGGTGATGCTCGTGTTCATGCTCATGATCGTGGCAATGACAATGCTCGTCATGGTGATGCTCATGTTCATGGCAGTGTTCGTCATGGTGATGCTCATGTTCGTGTTCGTGCTCATGGCAATGGCAGTGTTCGTCATGGTGATGCTCATGCTCGGCAACCTCTGCCCTCAGGTCTTCCAGCTCCTCGGCAAGCGTTTTCCCCTGCTCGATAGCCGACAAAAGCTGTGCGCCGTCAAGCTCCTCCCACGGGGTGGTCACAATGGTGGCTTTCTCATTCCGTTCACGGAGCAACGCCACCGCCGCCGCCAGCTTATCCTCGTTCATGCCCCCCGTGCGGCTGAGCACGATCGCTCCCGCATGCTCGATCTGGTCGTTATAAAACTCACCGAAATTCTTCATATAAATCTTGCACTTGGTGGCGTCGGCAATCGTGACGAGCGAGCCCAGCGTCACACTATCCGAAAGCACGCCGCGAATGGCACCCACCACGTCCGACAGCTTGCCCACGCCCGACGGTTCAATGAGGATTCGGTCAGGCTCAAAACGGGAAAGCACCTCCCCCAGCGCCTTTTCAAAGTCGCCCACAAGGCTGCAGCAGATGCACCCACTGTTCATTTCCGTAACCTGCACGCCCGCTTCCTTCAGAAATCCGCCGTCAATGCCGATCTCACCAAATTCATTTTCGATCAAAACCACTTTTTGTCCCGCATACGCTTCTTTTAACAGCTTGCGAATAAGCGTGGTCTTTCCTGCACCCAAAAAACCCGAAAACACATCAATTTTTGTCATTTCATAATCCTTCTTTTGCTTTGATTTTCAATTTATTATAGCACAGCATACATAAAATTTCAACGGATTTTTGAAATTTTCTATTTACTCGGGGCTCTGCCCCGAACCCCGCCACCTTTTAAAAAAGGTGGACGAAAACTTTTGCCGCAAAGGTAAGATGCAGACTGTATGTAGCCATTTAGCGATCGATAACGATGAAACGATTCGGCTACGGATGCGCCGTCATTTTGTGCCACGGGAGCTGTAGCTCCCTGTGGCAGTCCGAAATGAAAATCGACAAAAACAAGCTCGCTTGTTTTTTCGATTTTTCCTTCGGACGTCACGCGGCGTCTCTATAGACGCCGCCCAAAATGACGTATCATAGCACAAACCATGTAGAAATTTGAAGTTACATTGTGTCGGGCGTGCCGAAAAAGTTTTGGTCCAACTTTTTCAAAAGTTGGCGCGGTTCCAAGGGCGCGTTGCCCTTGGCGCTCGTCGGGGCGAGCGAAATCCCAAGCCAAATTTTTGGAATATTTCTGTTTTTCTCGCGCATAATAGCCTTTGAAGTGATTTTTGCGGAGGTATTCTTTATGAATATGGACAAAAAGACCTATCAGAAATACGTCAAGGCGCACGCGCCCAAGTCACCTCTGCTCTCCGACTGCATCCGCGCGTTTTTGGTTGGCGGCGGCATTTGCTCGTTTGGCGAGCTGCTTTCGTCGCTGTATGGCAGGATCGACACGCTCACAAAGGACGACGTGGGCACGCTGACCGCCGCCACGCTGGTCTTTTTGGCGGTCCTGCTCACCGCGCTTGGGGTGTTTGAGAAGGTCGCGCGGTTTGCGGGCGCAGGGACGCTGGTACCCATCACGGGCTTTGCCAACGCGGTGGCGTCCCCTGCCATTGATAGCCGCGCCGAGGGCTTTGTGCTGGGGGTGGGTGCCAAGATCTTCACCGTGGCGGGCCCCGTTTTGCTTTACGGCACGGTCACGGGCGCGGTGTACGGCGTTTTTTATTACTTTATTAAAATGTTATGAGGGAGAAAAACCAATGAAAAAACTGATTTGTCTGATTTTAACACTCTGTTTTGTGCTTCCCTGCTTTGTGGGTTGCGCGGCGCGTACCACCAAGGACGTGCACGTCTTTTACTACACCTACAGCGACACCTATATCTCCGCCGTGCGACAGGCACTTGACGCACTTTTGAAAAGCGAGGGCATCAGCTATCAAGACCACGACAGCAACAACAGCCAGACTACGCAAACCGAGCAGATACAGACCGCCATCACGGGCGGTGCCAAACTGCTTGTGGTCAATATCGTCACCACAGGTTCGGACGATGCGGCAAGCGGCATCGTAAACCTTGCCAAAAAGGCGGACATTCCCGTTATCTTCTTCAACCGCGAGGTGTCGGACGACGTGGTGGACAGCTATGAAAAATGCGCCTTCGTGGGCACCGACGCCGCCGAGGCAGGCAGGCTGCAGGGCGACATGATCGGTGACTACCTGCTGGCAAACTATGACAAGACCGACCTTAACGGCGACGGCAAGATCTCCTACGTCATGTTCATGGGCGAAAAGGGCAACAACGAGGCCATCTACCGCACCGAATATTCGGTGGAAAACGCCAACAAAAAGCTCACCGAGGCGGGAAAGCCCTCGCTCCAGTTTTATGACAGCGCCAACACCGACAAATATCTGCTCGACCGCGAAGGAAAATGGTCGGCGCAAGCTGCCAATGACTATATGAACACCATCTTGGCATCCTACAGCACCGCAAACAACAATATGGTGGAGCTTGTCATCTGCAACAACGACGGCATGGCGGAGGGTGCTATCACCGCCCTGAATGCCGCAGGCTACAACACGGGCGACGGAAGCAAAGTCACCATCCCCGTCTTTGGCGTGGACGCCACGAGTGCAGCGCGTGAGCTGATCGCCGCAGGCAAAATGGCAGGCACCATCAAGCAGGACAACGAGGGCATGGCAAAGGCTCTTTTGCACGTCGTCAAAAACGGCATGAGCGGCGGCAATCTGCTCTCGGGCATCACCGAGTTCAGCATCGACTCCGATACCGCCAAGCTCCGTGTGCCGTATGCAATTTATACAGGATAAAGAACGCTCGGGGCGTTGCCCCGAACCCCACGAGCTTTAAAAAGCTCGACCAAACTTTTGCCGCAAAGGCAAGATGCAGACTATACGTAGCCGTATGCGAGCGATAACGATGAAGCATTGCGGCTACCGATGTGCCGTCATTTTGGGCGGCTTCGAAGAAGCCGCGATACGTCCGAAAAAGAAAACGGGAAAAGCAAGCTCGCTTGTTTTTCCGGTTTTTTATTTCGGACTGTTACGGTGGCTCGGCTCCGTGGCACAAAAA
>JAZNDA010000097.1:0-3130 GCA_045587785.1 Eubacteriales bacterium
GCTCTCGGGCATCACCGAGTTCAGCATCGACTCCGATACCGCCAAGCTCCGTGTGCCGTATGCAATTTATACAGGATAAAGAACGCTCGGGGGGGTGCCCCCCACCCCCCCCCCCTTTAAAAGGTCGTCCCAACATTTGCCGCAAAGGCAAGATGTAGTCTATATGTAGCCGTTTTGCGAGCGATAACTATGTAGCAAAACGGCTACGGATGCGCCGTCATTTTAGGCGGCTTGTTTTGACAAGCCGCCGTACGCCCGATGAAAAACGCGAAAAAGCAAGCTCGCTTGTTTTTTCGTGTTTGTCTTCGGGCTGCCACGGAGCTTTGGCTCCGTGGCATAAAATGACGTACCCATAGCACAAACCATGTAGAGAATTTGAAATTACTATATGGCGAGTGTGCCGAAAAAGTTTAGGTCAAGCCTTTTTAAAGGCTTGCGGGGCGTGGGGCGGAGCCCCACACGTTCTCTCTTTACATACTTCCAAAGGAGGTCATATGAGCGAATACTTGTTGGAAATGAATCACATAAGCAAAGCCTTTCCGGGTGTGCAGGCGCTGTCGGACGTCACGTTGCGCGTCAGGAAAGGCACGGTGCATGCGCTGATGGGCGAGAACGGTGCAGGCAAATCCACGCTGATGAAATGTCTTTTCGGCATTTATGAAAAGGACAGCGGCGACATACGGCTTGAGGGCAAGCCCGTGCACTTCTTGTCACCGCGCGACGCCTTGTCGGGCGGCGTTGCCATGGTGCATCAGGAGCTGAGTCAAGCCCTGTCGCGCACGGTAGCCGACAACGTCTGGCTTGGCAGGTACCCCACCCGCTTTGGCTTTTTTGTGTCGGACAGCACCATGTACGGGAAGACCGCCGAGCTTTTTTCTTCTTTTGGGCTCACCTTTTCGCCGCGGCGAAAAATGGGCACCATGCCCGTTGCCGAGCGGCAGATGGCGGAGATCGCCAAGGCGGTCTCTTACGGTGCCCGTGTGATCGTGCTGGACGAGCCCACATCTTCACTTTCCGACAGCGAGGTAGAGCGGCTGTTTTCGGTCATAAATCAGCTGAAAGCGGGCGGTTGTGCCATCATTTATATTTCGCATAAAATGGAAGAGATCCTGCGCATCTCGGACGAGATCACCGTCATGCGTGACGGCAAGCTTGTTGCCACAAAGCCTGCCCATGAGCTGAGTATGGACGCCATCATCCGTCTGATGGTAGGGCGTCCGCTTGATAACCGTTTTCCGCCCAAAAGGCACCGCGTAGGCGAGATAGCACTGTCGGTGCGCGGTCTCTGTGGTCAGCACTCGCCTCTGAGGGACGTTTCATTTGATCTGGCAAAGGGCGAGATCTTAGGCGTGGCAGGGCTTGGCGGCGCGGGACGAACCGAGCTTTTGGAAACGCTGTACGGCATCCGCACCATGAAAAGTGGGACACTGACGCTAAATGGGAAGCCCATCCGCAACAAAAATGCGCGTGCCGCCATCAAAAACGGCTTTGCGCTTCTGACCGAGGAACGCCGCGCAACGGGCATTTTCGGGGTGCTGGGTATTACCGAGAACACGGTCATTTCCTCCCTAAGCAGATACCGACGGGGCATCCTTCTTGACGGCACCGCCATGCGCCGCGACACGCGCGAGCAGGTCAAAAAACTTCGCGTCAAAACACCTTCGGTAAACACCAAGATCCGCACGCTGTCGGGCGGAAATCAGCAAAAGGTCATTCTCTCGCGCTGGCTTTTGACAGACCCCAAGATCCTTCTCCTTGACGAGCCCACCCGCGGCATCGACGTGGGTGCCAAATATGAGATCTACGAACTGATCCTGCAGCTTGCCGAGAACGGCAGGTCGGTGCTGATGGTGTCAAGCGAAATGCCCGAGCTTCTGGGCGTTTGCGACAGAATTTTAGTCATGTCGGGCGGACGGCTTGCAGGCGAGGTGGATCCCACCACCGCTACGCAAGAGGACGTGATGGCACTTGCCGCCAAATATGTATAAATCATCATAAAGGAGAGTCTATGCTTAGTCTTAAAAAAAGTTTTGCCGAATATCGGGCACTGGAGCCGAGGGAGCGCAGCAGGCGCGTGGGGTCGATGGTGCTTGACAATCTGTTATATATCCTTCTGACGCTTGCCGTGATCGGCATTGCCGTTTACGACCCGCGGTTTCTCTCGCTGTCCTCCATCGTCAACATTCTGTCGCTGTCGGCGGCAAACCTGCCCATCGCGCTGGGTATCGCGGGTTGCATCATTCTCACGGGTACCGACCTCTCGGCAGGCAGGATCGTGGGTCTTACCGCTTGTGTTGCGGCTTCGCTCCTGCAGTGGAGCGGCTATGCGGCAAAAATGTTCCCCTCGCTTGGTACGGTGCCCCTTCCGCTGGTTCTCATTCTTGTGCTTGCCCTTGGCGCGCTTGTGGGCTTTATCAACGGCTTTTGCACCGCGCGGTTCAAGCTCCACCCATTCATCGTCACTCTTGCCACACAGCTGATCACCTACGGCGCACTTCTGATCTATCTGATGCAAGGCACCAACAACGGGCAGTCCATCTCGGGTCTTGACAGCCGCTACACAAGTCTGATCACGGGCAGTGTTTTGCGTCCGTTCGGCGTGGCGATACCCAATTACGTTTTTTATTCGCTCGCCATCACCGCCGTCATGTGGGTGGTGTGGAACAAAACGGTGTTCGGCAGGAACATGTTTGCCGTGGGCTCCAATCCCGAGGCAGCCAACGTGTCGGGCGTGAACGTCTCAAGGACCATTATTCTGGTGTTTGCCTTGGCAGGCATGCTGTATGCGGTGACGGGCTTTATCGAGGCGGCACGCATTGGCTCCAACAGCGCGGCAACGGGTCTGAATTACGAGCTGGACGCCATTGCGGCGTGTGTGATCGGCGGCGTTTCGTTTGTGGGCGGCATCGGAAAGATCAGCGGCGTGATCCTCGGCGTGGTTTTGCTTCGCATTATCTTTGTCGGACTTACCTTCCTTGGCATTGACTCCAACATGCAGTATATCATCAAGGGCATCATCATCCTCGCCGCCTGTGCTATCGATATGCGAAAGTATTTGGTGAAGCGCTGAGAACGGGGAGAACGCCCAAGGGCTCTGCCCTTGGAACCCGCCCCCTTTTGAAAAAGGGGG
>JAZNDA010000098.1:0-5472 GCA_045587785.1 Eubacteriales bacterium
GTAAAAATAGGATATCATGATTTATAATCTCCGCATGACATATATGAAGAATTAGTGGTTAACGGGTAAAGGAATAAGCTGCGTCATAAGAGAACATCCATATTCTTACCAATCAAAGCAGTGCCGCTAAGATATGCGCAACTGCATATATCATACAACAGTTTGCAGAAAATAACAACATCACAAGTGGGATACAGTTCACTTTTTTTGCAATGGAAGCCACTGCTCCGGAAAACAAAAAAGAGAGAAGCCGAAGCTTCTCTCTTTTGATTGGTTGGTAAATTAGACCAGCTCAGGGAAGTGCTTAATGGTGCGGACCATCTGAGAAACGTAGGAGTTCTCGTTGTCGTACCAAGAAACGACCTGTACCTGATAGGTGTCGTCGTCGATCTTTGCAACCATGGTCTGCGTTGCATCGAAGAGAGAGCCGTATCTCATACCGATTACGTCGGAAGAAACGATCTCGTCGGTGTTGTAGCCGAAGGACTCGGTAGCAGCAGCCTTCATAGCGGCATTGATACTGTCCTTGGTTACGTCCTTGCCCTTAACGACTGCGATAAGGATGGTGGTGGAACCCGTGCAGGTGGGAACTCTCTGAGCCGCACCGATCAGCTTACCGTTAAGCTCGGGGATAACAAGGCCAATCGCCTTAGCTGCACCCGTCGAGTTGGGAACGATGTTCTGTGCGCCTGCGCGTGCACGGCGAAGGTCACCCTTTCTGTGAGGACCGTCAAGGATCATCTGGTCACCGGTGTAAGCGTGAACCGTGGTCATGATACCGCTCTGAATAGCGTAGGTATCGTTAAGAGCCTTAGCCATGGGAGCGAGGCAGTTGGTGGTGCAGGAAGCGGCAGAAATGATCTGGTCGTCTGCGGTAAGGGTCTCATTGTTTACGTTGAATACGATGGTCTTAAGATCGTTGCCTGCGGGAGCCGAGATAACGACCTTCTTAGCACCTGCGTTGATGTGCGCCATGGACTTCTCCTTGGAGCAGTAGAAGCCGGTGCACTCGAGAACAACGTCAACCTGAAGCTCACCCCAAGGGCAGTTAGCGGCGTCCTTCTCGGCATAGATCTTGAGTGTCTTGCCGTCAACGGTGATGGTGCCTGCCTCATCGTCGGCAGTTACGTCATGCTCATATCTACCCTGAGCGGTGTCGTACTTGAGAAGGTGAGCAAGCATCTTGGGGCTGGTAAGGTCATTGATCGCAACGATCTCATAACCCTCTGCACCGAACATCTGACGGAATGCGAGACGGCCGATGCGGCCGAAACCATTAATGGCAACTTTTACGGACATGATAAATTCCTCCATATAATAAAAATCGATTTTGGGTTTGTCCCATTCTTATATATTTTACCTCATTTTTCCAAAATATACAAGGGGTTTGCGAAAATTTTGTCAATTTTGTCACAATTTCTTTAAAATGGTTTTGTCTACCGCACCCGTCTGTGCATTTTGACAATTTTTTTGGTGCTTTCGGCAAGTATTCTCCCCGAAAACGCGGCGAGTTTAGGAAGTTCGCGAAATCTTCTCGGCTGTCCTACCATACGCCACAGCCATTCAAGCCCCATTTCCCCCATCCATTCGGGGGCGCGCTTGACATTGCCCGAAAAAACGTCAAGCGTCCCGCCAAGCCCCATAAACAGCCCTACCGACCCAAGGTGCGCGCGGTTCTCATCGATCCACCTCTCCTGCCGCGGTGACCCCAGACACACAAACACAACGTCGGCATGCGCCTTTTCAATGCTCCCCAAAAGCCGCTTTTGTTCCATAGCGTCAAGATATCCGTGGCAGGTGCCGCAAATAATGAGTGTGGGATATTTTTCCCTAAGGTGCGCCGCCGCCCGCTTTGCGACCCCCTTTTGTCCGCCGAACAAAAACACGCGCCACCCACGCATGGCGGCAAGTGCAAGCACGCCCTTTGCCGCGTCTATCCCCGACAGCCGTCCCTCTATGTGCTGTCCCGAAAGCCTTGCCGCAAATACAACGCCCATGCCGTCGGGCAAACGCATATCCCCGCGCGAGAGCACCGCGTGAAAGCAAGGATCGCGCATGGCGTTTTCAAGCATCACAGCCCCCGGCGTATAGACCGCCGTCTTTCTGCCGCCTCGCATGCGCCTGTCGATCTGGCACAGCCACTGCTTGTAGGTGCCGCCAAATATATCCAGACCGCAAAGATGCACGTTTTCATTTTCAAATTGTTCCAAGTTTCTCTCCCCCACTCCTTGACAAATTTGCCAAAGTATATTATAATGTATTGATTATAGTTTCTCAAAACAATTATTTTTATACCGAAAGGATACGTAAAAATGGCAAACGATAAAAAAATGGTGGAGCAGATCACGTCTATGGACGTGGATTTTGCTCAATGGTATACCGACGTGGTAAAAAAAGCCGAGCTTGCGGATTACTCGGGCGTCAAGGGCTGTATGATCATCCGCCCCTACGGCTACGCCATCTGGGAGAATATCCAAAGAGAGCTTGACAAACGCTTCAAGGCACTCGGACACGAAAACGTGTACATGCCCATGTTTATTCCCGAAAGCCTTCTGCAAAAGGAAAAGGACCACGTGGCAGGCTTTGCGCCCGAATGTGCCATCGTCACCATCGGCGGTCAGAATAAGCTGTCCGAGCGTCTGATCGTGCGTCCCACCTCGGAAACGCTGTTCTGCGATCACTTCAAGGACATCATCCACTCCTACCGTGACCTGCCAAAGCTGTATAACCAGTGGGTCAACGTAGTACGCTGGGAAAAGACCACCCGTCCGTTCCTGCGCACCTCGGAGTTCCTCTGGCAGGAGGGCCACACCATGCACGAAAACGAGGAGCAAGCAAGAGAGGAGACCTTGCAGATGCTCCGCGTATATGAGGAGTTTTATCTGAACTGCTTGGCTATCCCCGCAGTCACAGGTCAAAAGACCGAAAAGGAAAAGTTTGCGGGTGCCGAGGAGACCTACACCATCGAGCCCATGATGCACAACGGTGTGGCACTTCAGGGCGGAACCACGCACTATTTCGGCGACGGCTTTGCCAAGGCGTTTGACATCACCTTTACCGACAGAGACAATAAGATTAGGTATCCTCACCAGACCTCTTGGGGTGTTTCCACAAGAATGATCGGTGCCATTATCATGGCGCACGGTGACGACAACGGTCTGATCCTGCCTCCCGTGATCGCGCCCATTCAGGTCGTAATCATCCCCGTGGCACAGCACAAGGAAGGTGTCCTTGAAAAGGCAAACGAGATCAAAAAGACACTTGAAGCGGCAGGCATCCGCGTTAAGCTGGATGACAGCGACCAGTCTGCAGGCTGGAAGTACAGCCAGTACGAGATGAAGGGTGTTCCCGTCCGTCTCGAGATCGGTCCGCGCGATATCGAATCGGGCAACTGCGTGCTGGTCAGCCGTGTTTCCCGTGAGAAGAATTTTGTCGCCATTGAAGGCGTGGAGAACGAGGTGCAAAAGATGCTTGCGTTCGTCCATGACGAGCTGGTGGCAAGAGCTAAAAAGAATCTCGAGGAAAAGACGCATACCGCGACCACCTATGAAGAATTTCTTGATGTCGCCGAAAATAAGTCCGGCTTTATCAAAGCCATGTGGTGCGGCGACAGTGAATGTGAGGACAAGCTCAAGGAGGTTACGGGCGGTGTCAAGTCCCGTTGCATTCCTTTCCATGAGGAAAAACTTGCCGATACCTGCGTGTGCTGCGGCAGACCCGCCAAGCACATGGTAGTTTGGGGCAGACAATACTAATATCGCATAATATCGTAAAAAATAAGGGGGTAAAGCATGAAGCACGTTAGGCGTTCACTAAAACAGCGCGTTTTCAGCTTTGACCCCTTTTTGCTGATCTGCACGCTGGCGCCTTCGTTTATCAGTATTCTCGCGCTGTTCGGCGGCAAGGAGGAATTCGGCACACATGCGCTGTTCATGCAGACAGCCATGACCGTCCTCGGCGTTTTTTTGGTGATATTTCTCGCCTCGCTGGACTATGAAAAGATCGTGGAGACCTACAGCATCCCCGCATATCTTGTTTCGGTCATTTTGCTTGCCGCAACCCTTGTGTTTGGCTTTAGCATAGGAAGCAACCGAAGCTGGATCGAGATCCCCTTCACAGGCTTTTCCATTCAGCCCTCGGAGTTTGTCAAGGCGGTATACATCATGACCTTTTCTAAACACTTGTCTATGGTCAAGGACAAGATCAACAAGCCCAAAACTTTGCTTGCGCTTGCCGCGCATGCAGGCATTATCATCGGGCTTGTGCTTTTGTCGGGCGACCTTGGCGTGGCACTGGTCTATATGGGCATTACCGTCGTGATGCTGTTTTGCGCGGGCCTTGACTGGCGGTACCTGCTGGCGGCGGTCCTGATCTTGGCATTTGCCTTCCCCTTTGTCTGGACCTTTCTTGAGGACTATCAGCAACAGCGTATCCTCATCGGCTTTGATCCCGATCTTGACCCGTCGGGCTATGGCAAACAGCCCATTATCGGACGCAAAGCCATTATCGCAGGCGGATTTTTCGGCAAGGGCTTGTTCGGCGGCTACTACTACACCACACTTCCCATTGCCGAGTCTGACTTTATGTTTGCTACGCTGGCGGAAAAGTTTGGCTTTGTTGGCGGATTTTTGGTCATTGCCCTGCTTCTTTTGCTGGTTTTCAGAACGCTCATGATCGCCAAAAATGCCAAACAGAACTACGGCAAACTGATCTGCGTGGGTGTTGCCGCCATGATCGTCATTCAAAGCATCATCAATCTGGGAATGTGCCTTGTGATGCTTCCCGTCATCGGCGTCACGCTCCCCTTTGTCAGCGCGGGCGGTTCGTCGGTACTTGCTACGTATATCATCGTCGGCATGGTACATAGCGTCCATGCGGCAAAAAACAAATATTTTCTCACGTAACATAAAAAACCTCCCACTTGCATATGGTTGATACAGAAATGCATTGTGGGAGGTTTTTTATGTTTGTTTGTACCATGCGTGCGGGGACGCTGAAATTCTTCGCCGTGGTGGGTGTGGCACTGGCCATGCTGGTCACGCTGATCGTGCTTGTACCTACTTACGGGTCGGATACCGCCGCAAGTTCCGAGACCGTGAGCTATAACTATGGAAAGATCAAGTCAAGTGACGACGTGGAGAGCTTTCTGGCGCAGTTTGGCTGGAAAGTGGGCGACGAGCCGACCGAAACGGTCAAGGTCACCGTCCCCGACGAGTTTGACAAGATCTTCACCGCTTATAACGAGATCCAACGCCGCCAAGGTCTGAATCTCGCCAAATACAAGCGCAAGGACGTCACGCGCTACACCTACGCCGTGGAAAATTATGAGGGCTACGACGGCAAGGTGTACGCCAACGTGCTGGTCTACCGCAACCGAGTCATCGGCGGCGATATCTGCTCTGCCGACAATACGGGCTTTATTCACGGATTTGAGAAGCAGGCATCGTAACCAAAGTTTAGCGGTGACTTCAC
>JAZNDA010000099.1:0-14749 GCA_045587785.1 Eubacteriales bacterium
TACATACACAACACTTGCAGGTCAAAAATCTTACTTTCAAAGATCCAACGAGCTACGCCATTCATATTGCGGATAGCCGTTATTTTAACGTGGAAAACATCACATTGGATTACGATCTTTTGAAACCGAATATGGACGGAGTTCATATCCAGGGTCCTGCGCGCTTTGGAAAAATTCGAAATATATTTGGAAATGCAAATGACGATCACGTAGCATTGTGTGCAAACGGAACGATCCGAAGTGAAATCACGCGCGGAGATATCGAGGATGTGGATATCGACGGAGTTTACTGTGATAACGGTTATACCGGTGTGCGTCTTCTTTCCCGTGGTGATGCGATTCGCAACATTCATATTTCCAACATACATGGGGAATTTCGCTTTTACGCCGTGTCTTTTACGCATCATTATCCGATACGAGACGATAAGCCGATTTTGCTTGAAAATATACACATTTCGGATATATATGCTTCCAAAAGCCGCGCCGAATGTGCGGAAAACCATAAATCGGCGGTTGAGAAATCCGCATTGATATGGTTTGAATCGGGAATTATCTGCCGAAACATAACGGTCGAAAACGTTTACCGAAATGAAAGAAACATCTATACGAAAGCACCGACCGTGCGCATTAGTGAAAATGTGCAGGCAAGTAATTTGTGCTTACAAAATATTCATAATACTTTCATGAGTGAATTGCAAACATCCATAGAAAATAACAGCGACGTACAAATTGATCAAGCATAAACAAGTTGCATTTTTGTACTATGAGCCCAAAAAAAGCAAGTCGAAAGACTTGCTTTTTCTAATTTTTTGTGCTACAATAGCTGTGAAAAAGCCGAAAGGAGGATTTAGCTCAACATGCGCTTGCGTTCAGGGAGGTTTTGGTTTTCCCTTTTTGTGTTGGTGGCTCTTTGTTTTATTAGATTGATCGGTGTAAAGGATCAGACCAAGGGCTTTTTGGCTATTTTAACATTGTTGTGGCATTTCATAGCGTATTTATTATGTGGCTTCATTTCCTCCTATCGATTTTCAAGTCCGAAAGCCAAATACATTGAAATGAGAAACAAGGCGCTTCGCGTATTTGTTCCTGCTGTTTTTGTGGACGGAGAGGGGTTCGCAAGAGAGAAGGATAATAGGTCAAATATCATCGGTCTTTTGTTTGGCGTTGTGAATATGGCACTTTTTGTTTTCTTTGAAATCTTGCTTTTCATGCCGGAGATCCCATGCAAATCCCATACATTTCATTTCATTTTTCCAGATACTAGGCGCGGAATTTCTAATACGCGTTTTTGCATAGAGCTTACTTCTTGGAATGAACTTTTGCCGGCAGAAGTATCAAGAGCTTTTGCCATCGTAATAGCGATAATATTTTTTGTTTTTATGGCGTTGGGGGAGCATCGGGTAAAAAAACAAAGACGGAAGAACAAAAAGTCCGTTTCCTCTAAAGAATTTAAGAAAATGGATGAGCTTCATGCACTGTATCGTTCGCTTGCGTCTCTTTCGGTGCGCCGAAACAAGAAAAAGCATAAATTTTGGTACGATGCTTCTCAGGTGCAGGAAATCGAACGTGTCATAAATGATGCTACCGAACATGCGGAGCTAAAGCTGAAGAAAAAAGGCAATAGGCTTGTTTCTTTTAAGGTGATTGATGCATTAAATGCTCGCGTATGTTTTGTAGGCTATTTTATTCAATAAATGAAATCCCCCCGAAATCAAAAAATTTCGGGGGGGATTCCTTATGCAAGCAAGTATTTGTATTCTACCTCGGCGCAGATAGCGCGGAGTGTGCCGATAAGATAGATCACAAGCGTGAGGCAAAGCGAAAATTCAACCAGCCAGATAAAGGTTGCGTGGCGGACAAGCAAAATGTAGAGAATACTGCCAAGAGCAGCGGCAATCGAAAAAACCGTGACCAGCGTTATGCGCTTATTCAGCATGCCGTGCACCTGCTTTAGCTTGTCCTCGCGGTTGAAATTGGCAACGCTCAGCGGAGCAAAGCCCGTGTAGCTTACAATGATATGTCTGATCGATGGGAGAAGGGAAAGCATCATGGCACCGAAGAACATCGAATCGGTGATCTTGAGAATACAGAATGTATAGTAAGCAAGAAGCGCCTTTTCCGAGTAGAGTGCTAAGGACATGGTGAAGTGGTCGTAAAAATAGATCGAGTAGAAAAACACCGCCGCCGAGGTGACCGTGTGCGCCACGGCGCAGATAGGAAAATAAACATTTTTACCGATATACGGCTTCAAAAGTACAAAGCCAAAAAGCAAAATGATGGGACACAGAAAGTCGGGAAGCAGACTGATATAGTCGATATAGATATCAAGAGAGAAGCACATGCCGATGCTCAGGATGATCGTTCCCGCGCCGATGGCGCGTCTGAGGAAGATATCCTCTCTTGGAAGCACCTCGGCTTTGTATTTTTCGGTCAGCGCCGAGAGGAAGGGCTCATCTTTGAGAACAGAACGGATGTAACGGCAAAAGCATACTACCCAAACAAGACCCATCGGGATAAGTATGATGACGGAAAAAGTCCTCAGAAGCGAAATGTAATTGTAGAGAAAACGAAGCGGAGAGGCATCATCGTAGCTACTGAGCGTCAGAGAGGAAAATTCGGGCAGGGTGGTGACCACCGCCTTGGCAATGATAAACACAAGCGTGACCTTCCACATGCGGGCGGTCGCATTTTTTTGTTTGTCGCCAAACATCGCTGTACCATCGTGCCGTGAACCAAGGTACAAAAAGCCGTCAAACATGGCTTTGAAGGCACCCGTGAGGAATATGAGCTCGAACACACTTGCGATAAAGGAGATCAGCAGTGTGGTGACGGGGCGTTCCTTGGGTGTACAAAATCCGAACAGCCAAAACGCCGAGAGAAAGCGGCATGCGCTGACGATCATCATGCGCTTACATAGCGTGATTGCATTTTCCATATAGTCATTGAGATCAGCCAAGGCTCGCAACCCGATCATCATGAGGAGATAGCCGATGGCATCGGGCAACACATCGACCGTGCCGCCAAGTGTCGGCTCACACAAAAAGATCGCACCGATCGGCAAAAGACCAATCCCCAAATTTTTTCTTTGCCTTACCAAAAGGACACCTCATTTCTTTTTTGTTTTTTGTTTCTCGTTTCTTTTTTGCTGCATTTCGGCAATCAGCTCCTGCATTTCCTTATCCTTTTTTTCGGACATGGCACGGCTTTTGTTGACAAACGCAAAGCGCGAGGGTTTTGGCGTCATGTTGGCATCCTCGGGGGCGCAAATGCCCGCGTAACAGCGATACAGCATATAAAGCATTAAAATGGGGTAGAGAATGCTGGCCAGCATGACGATGCGGTAAAGAGAGAGCTTGATTGGGCTGGTCGATGGGAACAAGACCGAAACCATGTCGAGAAGCACGTAAAAGCTGACAAATAAGCGGTTGCGCGACGTCCATTTGGCAATGCCTCCGTCGCCCACGTCGGTCGCAAGCTCTCGGATGGAGTGGAGCAAAAACAGATGAAAGGCTAAAAGTGCCACGAGAAACACGGCATTGACAAGGGAAGTCACCCACATGCCGTAGATCATTTTCATTACGTCAAAGATCTCCGTGCCGTCCATCATGATTCCGAGAGACAGAACGCCGATATATACCTGACAAAGCGTCATGACCACCAACGGCACAAGACATTTTTTGATGCTGTGCTTATACTCGGACAGCTTTTGAAGTGCTAAAAAGATAATATAAAAGCCTACGATCTGAAACGCCCAGCCATACGAGTTGACCGACATGAGAAAGGCGATAAAATATCCGATAAAAAGAAGTCCAAAGCCCATATCAAAGTCACCTTAATCCCTAAGACCGCAACACTTTTTGTATTTTTTGCCGCTGCCGCAGGGGCAGGGGGAGTTGGGACCTATCTTTTCCGATGCGCGTTTGACCACCGTGCGCTTGGCACTCATGCCGTCAAAGCCCTCAGAGGTTGCTTTTGCCACCTCAACACGCCCTACCTCGGCTGTCTTGGGCATGACCGAAAGGACCATGCGCACCGTAGTCTCGCGGATCTCCTCTACCATGGCGTCAAACATGTCCGCACCCTGCATACGGTATTCCACCACGGGGTCTCTTTGCGCGTACGCCTGCAGGTTGATACTGCTCTTGAGGTCGTCCATCATGTCGATGTGCTCCATCCAGTTGCGGTCGACCGTTTGAAGGAGGATGGCTCGTTCGACCTCTCTGAAGTTTTGTTCGCCAAACAGTTCCTCCTTGCTTTGGTAGAGCGCAAGCGCGCGGTCGCAAAGCAGATCGCGGATGTCGTTCCTATTCAGCTTTTTCAGTTCCTCGTCGGTATAACGGAAATCCTCGCCCGTGCAAATCAGACCAAGGAAGCGGTCGCGCAGGGCATCAAATTCCCAATCCTTCTTATCCTCGGCGGCAGTGAAATGCTCGACCGCCATGGAAACGGTGGTGATGATCATATTTTTGATCTTTTCGGACACGTCCTCGCCGCGAAGCACCTCGCCGCGCTGATTGTAGATAATGGTACGCTGTTGATTCATCACGTCGTCATATGTCAACACGTTCTTACGGCGCTTGAAGTTAGCATCCTCAATGTGCTTTTGTGCGGATTCGATAGAGCCCGAAAGAATTTTGGCATCAATGGGGGTGTCATCGTCAAGCCCCAGTCTGGATACCAGACCGATCAATCTGTCGCTTCCGAACAGACGCATCAGATCATCTTCAAGAGAGAGGAAGAAACGGGATTCACCCGCGTCACCCTGACGTCCCGAACGGCCTCTGAGCTGATTGTCGATGCGTCGGCTCTCATGGCGTTCGGTGCCGAGAATAAACAAGCCGCCTGCCGCCTTGACTTTTTCTGCTTCGGGGGCAATTTGCTCCTTGAATTTGGCGTAAAGCTCGGCATAGGTCGCTCTTGCGTTCTTGACCGCCTCGTCATCGATGTCGGAGGTGCCCGTTGCCATGGCGATCAGCTCCTCGTCAATGCCCATTTTTCGCATTTCGTTCTTTGCCATGTGTTCGGGATTGCCGCCCAGCATGATGTCGGTACCGCGTCCTGCCATGTTGGTGGAGATGGTGACGGCTCCCAGCTTACCTGCCTGCGCCACGATCTCAGCTTCCTTCTCGTGATATTTGGCGTTAAGCACCGTGTGCGCGATGCCGTTTCTGCGAAGTCTTGCCGAAAGCTCCTCGGATTTTTCGATGGAGATGGTACCCACCAGAACCGGCTGTCCCTTTTCGTGGCAAGCGATCACCTGTCTGACAATGGCGTCATATTTGCCCTTGACATTTTTATAGACCGCATCGGGATGATCCTTGCGTATCATGGGCTTGTTGGTGGGCACCTCGATCACGTCAAGGCCGTAGATCTCACGGAATTCCAGTTCCTCGGTCAGAGCCGTACCCGTCATGCCCGAAAGCTTTTCGTACATTCTGAAATAATTCTGAAAGGTGATGGTGGCAAGGGTCTTGTTTTCTTTTTCGATCTTGACATGCTCCTTTGCTTCGATGGCTTGATGCAATCCGTTTGAATAACGTCTGCCGGGCATCAGACGTCCTGTGAAGGAGTCAACGATCACTACGCCGTTCTGATTGACCACGTAATCCACGTCGCGGTGCATGACACCGTGCGCGCGGATCGCCTCGTTGATATGATGAGCAAGCTCGGCGTTTTCGGGGGAGGTATAGCCCTCCACGCCGAAATATGCCTCTGCCTTCCCGACGCCGCGCGGCGTGAGAATGGCATTTCTCGCCTTTTCGTCCACGATATAGTCGGCATCTACGCTATCAAGCTCTTCCTTGGTGTCCTGCTCCTTGATCACGCGCTTTACGAGCGTGCGGACAAAGGCATCGGCGCGGTCGTACATGTCGGTCGCCTTTTCGCCCGTGCCCGAAATGATCAGAGGCGTTCTTGCCTCGTCGATCAGAATAGAGTCCACCTCGTCCACGATGGCAAAGGCGTGGCCGCGCTGGGACATATGCTCCTTGTAGATCGCCATATTGTCACGAAGGTAGTCGAAGCCGAATTCGTTGTTGGTGCCGTAGGTGATGTCGGCGCGGTAAGCCGCCTTCTTCTGGTCGGGTGTCTGACCGTGCACCACAAGTCCCGTGGAGAGCCCCATGAATTCATACACGCGCCCCATTTCCTCGCTGTCGCGGCGCGCCAGATAGTCGTTGACCGTTACAATGTGGACGCCTTTTTCAGAGAGGGCGTTGAGATAGGCGGGCATGGTTGCCACAAGCGTTTTACCTTCACCCGTTTTCATCTCGGCAATACTGCCTTGATGAAGAATGATACCGCCTATGATCTGCACGCGGAAGGGGCGTTTGCCCAAAATTCTGTCATCCGCCTCGCGGACGGCGGCAAAGGCATCGGGCAGGATATCGTCAAGGGTCTCTCCCTTTGCCAGTCTTTCCTTTAAGAGCGCGGTAGTTTGCCTCAGCTCTGTATTGGTCATGGCGGAATATTTATCCGAAAGAGCCTCGACGGCGTCGACAAGCCCTTTTATCTTTTTGAGTTGTCTTTCACTGTAGGTTCCGAAAATTTTTGTTGCAAGTCCCATGGTTTTCCTCCGAGAACAATTATATATACACAACCATTATACTACATTTCGGTGCCGTAAAAAATAAGTATTTGTAAATTTTATTGAAATGGGCAAAATTTTGCTTGCAAGACGGGCGAAAAAAAGGTATAATAGGGTGAAAACACAGAAAAAAGATAAAGGATAACATATGGCAAAGATCAACATTGTTCTTCACGAGCCCGAGATCCCGCAAAATACGGGCAATATTGCGCGCACCTGCGCGGCAACGGGGGCGGCATTGCATTTGATCCGACCTCTCGGCTTTGAGATCGACGACAGAAAGCTCAAACGGGCGGGTCTTGATTATTGGCATCAGCTGGATATTACGTATTATGACGGTCTTGAGGACTTTTGCGAGAAGCATCCCCATGCGCCGATATATTATTTTTCGACCAAAGCACCGCGGGCGTACACCGAGATCGCGTATGAGGACGAGGTGTATCTCATGTTCGGCAAGGAGACGCGCGGACTTCCCGAGCAGCTTTTGGTCAAAAATCCCGACCGTTGTGTGCGTATTCCCATGCGCGACGGGCTTCGCAGTCTCAATCTTTCCAATTCGGCGGCGATCGCCGTATATGAAGTGCTCCGTCAACGAGATTTTGAGGGGCTTCGTGAAGACGGGGAACTGACAGCCTTCAGTTGGGAGGACACAGCGAAATGAGCGGCAGCGGCAGAGTGCTTGTCGGTATGAGCGGCGGCGTGGACAGCGCGGTCTCGGCACTTCTTTTGAAGCAGGCAGGGTATGAGGCCGTCGGTGTTACCTTCAAGCTTTGGACGGGCGAGGGAAGCTTTTGGGAGCAAAGCATTGCGGATGCCAAAAGCATTTGCGAGAGGCTTGGCATCGAGCATCGGACGCTCGGTCTTGAGGCGTGTTTCCACCGCGACGTGATCGGCTATTTTATCGACACCTACCAAAAGGGAGCGACTCCCAACCCGTGCGTACAGTGCAACCGCTGTATCAAATTCCCCCAAATGCTTGCGCTTGCGGACGAGCTTGACATTCCCTATGTGGCAACGGGGCACTACGCGAGGGTGGAAAAGTCAGATGACGGACGGTACGTTTTGAAAAAGGCGATAGAGGAGCAAAAGGACCAGTCTTATTTTTTGTATTCCCTCAGCCAGCAGAAGCTTTCCCGTGTACTGTTTCCGCTTGGTGAATACACCAAAGCGCAGGTACGCGAGATCGCCGAGGAGCATGGCTTTGTGAACGCCCGAAAGCGCGACAGTCAGGACATTTGCTTTGTGCCAGAGGGCGATTATGCCTCGTTTATCGAAGGGTATACGGGTGAGACCATAAGTGAAGGGGACTTTTTGGATAGCGAAGGGCGTGTGCTCGGTAAGCATAAGGGCGCCATCCGCTATACCGTTGGACAGCGCAAGGGACTTGGCATTGCGCTTGGCGAGCCCGCGTTTGTGCTTGGCAAGGACATGCAAAAAAACACGGTAACTCTCGGGCGCGATGAACAATTGTTTTGCGATACGCTGACCGCGTGTGAGTGCAGTTTTATTTCGGGACAAATGCCCACAGCGCCTTTTTTGGCAGAGGTCAAGATACGCAATACACAAAAACAACAGTCAGCTACGGTAATACCGATAGACAGCACGCATTTTCGCGTGAAATTTGACACGCCGCAACGTGCGATCTCAAAGGGACAGGCAGTTGTGCTGTATGACGGGGACACCGTGATCGGCGGCGGTATAATAGAATAGAGTGGAGTTCAGACAATGAAACAGAGATATCTCAGTGCCAAACGGGCACTTTTTGACAAGGCATACGGCGCACTGAATGACAGGCAGCGCGAGGCGGTCTACACCGTAGACCATCCGCTCCTTATTTTGGCAGGAGCGGGAAGCGGAAAGACCACGGTGTTGGTCAAGAGGATCGGATTTATACTCAAATACGGCGATGCCTACCACAGTGAGCAGGTGCCCGCAGGGCTTTGCGAGGCGGATGTTGCGCGTCTTGAGAGCGCGTTGTCGCTTTCTACGGAAGAAATTATGGAAATTCTCCCCGAATTTTCGGTATCGCCGTGTGAGCCGTGGCGTATGCTTGCCATCACCTTTACCAACAAGGCGGCAAACGAGATCAAGGCAAGGCTTTCTTCAGAGATCGGAAACGAGGATACCGCACGCGAGGTCTGGGCGGGAACTTTCCATTCGATCTGCATGCGGATCCTCAGATCAAATGCCGAGCATATCGGTCTTGCTCCCGGCTTTTCGATCTATGATGCCGAGGATTCCAAAAAAGCCATGATCTCCGCCATGAAAACGCTGGGAATAGATGAAAAATCCTTTCCCATCAAGAGCGTGATGAACGTAATAAGCTCGGCAAAGGACAAGCTGATGACCCCCGACATGCTGGAAAACAGCGAGGGGTCGGACTTTAGGATCAAAAAGATCGCGGCGGTGTACAGACAGTATCAGGATGATCTCAGACGTTCCTCGGCTTTGGATTTTGACGACATTATCATGAAGACTGTCGAGCTTTTGCAGACACATGAGGACGTGAGACGGTATTACCAAAGAAAATTCCGTTACGTCTGCGTGGACGAGTATCAGGATACCAACTACGCGCAGTTTGTGCTCACCGCGCTTTTGGCAGGGGAGTACAGAAATCTCATGGTGGTCGGTGATGACGATCAGAGCATTTATAAATTCAGAGGGGCAACCATCGAAAATATTTTGAATTTCGACAAGGTGTTCGGTGACGCAAGTGTGATCAAGCTGGAGCAGAATTACCGCTCCACGGGCATTATTCTGGATGCCGCCAATGCCGTGATCTCGCACAACGTGGGCAGAAAGGGCAAAAATCTTTGGACGTCCGCCGAGGCGGGCGAGAGGATCACGGTAAAAAAGCTGGATGATCAAAATGCCGAATCCCGTTACATAGCGGATACCGTAAACGCCATGGTCGCTTCGGGTAAAGTAGGCTACCGCGACATTGCGGTGCTGTACCGTAACAATGCGCAGTCAAGCGGCGTGGAGCGTACCTTTGCTAAGAGCGGTGTACCTTACCGCATGCTCGGCGGACTTCGCTTTAATGACCGCAAGGAAATTCGTGACATTGTGGCGTATCTGCATCTGATTGCCAACAAGCACGACCGCGAGCGGCTTTTGCGTATTATCAACGTGCCAAAGCGTAAGATCGGTGATGTGACGCTGGAGGCGGTGAATGCCATTGCCGCGGAGCAAGGGTGCTCTATGTTTGAGGTCATAGAGAACGCCGATCGGTATGTGGCACTGCAAAAGAGTGCCTCTAAGCTTATGGAATTTGCCGCGCTGATCAATAGCCTGTCTGATATGGCAGAAAGAGTATCTCTGGAAACACTTGTCCGCCAGACCATTGAGCGAAGCGGATACAAGCAGATGCTGATTGATCTGGGGGAGGCAGAAAAGGAGCGTCTTGACAACCTTGAGGAATTTGTTTCGGGCGTGATCGAGTATGAGACCTCGCTTGCGAATGACCCCGACATGACACCTACGCTTGTTGGATTTCTTGAGGAAAACGCGCTGGTCGCTGACGTGGATAAATACGATGAAAAAGCGGACGCGGTGGTCATGATGACCATTCACAGCGCCAAGGGTTTGGAATTTCCCGTTGTGTTTTTGGTGGGCATGGAGGACGGCATTTTCCCCGGGATGCAGTCGATCCTTGGTAGCGATGCCGAGATCGAGGAGGAGAGACGTCTTGCGTACGTTGCCATCACCAGAGCCAAGCGAGAGCTTTATATGACCCACGTGTCAAGCCGACTTTTGTACGGCAAGACGCAGTATAATCCGCCCTCGCGCTTTGTCGGCGAGATCCCCGAGCATCTGCTCGAGCGTGAGATGCCGCCAAAGAGGGAATTTGTGCCCATGAATGATAAGGAGCTTTACCGCGAGCAGTATTCACCGAGGCTTGAGCGTCTGACTCTCAATCGCCCCACGCCCCGTGCGGTCAGCAGGGAATCCTTTGACGTGGGAGATCGGGTCAGTCACGCCACGTTCGGCGAGGGCGAGATCCTTTCGGTCAAGCCAATGGGTGCCGACATGCTTTACGAGATCGTGTTCGATAAGGTGGGCACGAAAAAACTGATGGCGTCCTTTGCCAAGCTGAAAAAAATATGAAAAAAGCAGACACGGAACGCTTCCGTGTCTGCTTTTTCAATAGGTTCCGATCTTGTCAAGCTCCGAAAAGAGCTGAGACTCCAAAATGCTTGCCGCCACCTCGGCCATAGAGGCGATATCGGTTTTGAAGCTGCCCTTGTACCAATCCATGACCAAGATCAGAAGACCGCCTGCGGTGAATTTGAAGATCTGCTCACGCTCCCACGGCGTCTGATTCGGCAAGAATTTTGAAATGATCAGATAGTCGTTGATGGGAAAGCTGAGTGAGATCTCGATGACCTTGGGAAGAAGGCCGCTTCGGTTCATGGCGTCGAGAAAATGCTTTTTCTGATACCAGAAAGTGAAAAATCCGCGCATCTCCTCGCGGAGCGTTCGTTTCTTTTTACTGCCCTCGGCGGTGAGTCCGCCGTAGGTCAGATAGGTGTGCTCGATCAGCGCGTAAAGCGCGCTCTCCTTACTGTCGAAATATCGGTAGAAAGCCTTTCGCGGCATATCGCATTTTTCGCAAAGCTCGGTTACGGTGATGTCATCAAAATGCTTTTTCTCTAAAAGCGAAAACAGCGTATTTTCAATCTCGTGCTGTCGCTTGGTGGATTGCTCGGTCTTGCAAAGCTTGTACATTTTATGCCTCCGAAAATGGATTCATCATATTTCACTTAATATTATAACAAAAAATTGACAAATAAGTCAATCTTTTTTCTGTTTTTTATCAGGAATTACAGAAATATTTCCTGTTTTTGTGCAAAGTGAACAAAAGCGTGGCCGATATTTCGTTTTACAGTGTCACAAAAACGGAGTTTTGGGACTTTTATATTTTGCGGAGATTTATTATAATTTATATAGTAAATGCCCAAATAATTTATTTTTTTGGAGGACTTTATGGCAAAACAAAGGAAAGCCGTTGCGCTTGACGCAAACGGCAAGAGAAAATTTGGCATACGCGACAGCGTAGCTTATGCCGCAGGCGACCTTGGCTGTAACATGAGCTTCGCGCTCAAGAGCACCATGTCTATTTTCTGGACGCAGTTTATGGGAATGGACCTTTGGTATGCTCTTCTTTTGATCATTGTTCAGGTCTGGGATGCGATCAATGACCCACTCATCGGCTCTATCATTGACGCTGATAAGCACAAATATAAGAGAAACAAATTCTTGGCTTATATTTGGGCAGGCTCTATCGGGCTGATTGTAGGCGGCGCGTGCTGCTTCCTTCCTTTCCCGAATGCATCTGTGTGGGCAAAGGCGCTCATCTTCATTGCAGGATACGTGGTTTGGGATGCCTTTTATACTGTGGCAAACGTGCCTTATGGCTCCTTGCTTTCGTTGATCTCCAATGACGTTAAGGACAGAGCATCGCTCTCCGCTTGGCGTTCGGTAGGCTCGATCTTCGGCAATATGCTTCCCATGGTCATTCTTCCTTTCATTATCTATGATGAGAACGATAACCTCATTGGCGAGCGCGTATTTATTGCGGCGCTTATCATGGGTGCTCTTGGATTTATCTGCTTCCAGTTTATGATCCGCAACACCGAGATCCGCGCGGAGCAGGAGATTGCGTTGAACGAAGAAAAGCCGAAGTTCAATGTGTTCAGGGCTTTTGGAAACTTTATGAAAAACCGTGCCGCTGTTGGTGCGACTATTGCGGCTATGGGTATGTTCATAGGTATGCAGGGCGCGGCTACGGCAGTTACGGTTATCTTCCAGTCTTATTACAACAACGTAAAGATCTCCGGTATCGTGCAGCTTTTCGCTATGATCCCGATCGTTGTATTTACGCCTTTGGCACGTAAAATGGTTGCGAAGTACGGAAAGAAGGAGCTTGCTACCTTCGGTGCCATTTGTTCTATGGTTGCAGGACTTGGTCTTTTCGTCATTCTTCCGAACAATACAAACCTTGACCTTTTGATCTACATTATATTCCAGCTTATCTTCTCGCTCGGTCTTGGTATCTACTCTACGGTCTCTTGGGCTATGATGGGTGATGCGATCGACTACAACGAGTGGAAGACGGGTATGAGAGAAGAAGGAACTGTCTACTCGCTTCACTCCTTCTTCCGCAAGCTTGCACAGGGCCTTGGTCCGTCTCTCATTCTTATCATTATGGTTGCATTTGGATATGTTGGCGAGAACGAGGGTAATCAGCTTTGGGAGGTTGCCGTAAATATGCGTTATATCGTGGCGGCAACGTATATGTTCTCGTCTATTATGCAGTTCATCGGTCTCGGCCTCGTTTACAACCTTGACAAGAAGACCCTTGCCAAGATGAACGGTGAGCTTGAGGCACGCAGAGCAACTGTTGCAGAGGAAGCTTAAGCTTAAATAACTGAACGGAATCGGGCTGTTTTGTAACAGCCCGATTTTAGAGAAAAAATACGAAAAATTCATATCGAATTCAAAAGAATGAGATAAAATAAGATAGAACGATTTTTTACATTTTAGGAGAGAATATGAGAACCATTTTGAATCTGAATGCCAATTGGCAGTTTGCCAAGAACGTTCCGAATTTTCCTGCCGAAAAGCCCGAGGCTATTGAGGCGGTAGATCTTCCTCACACATGGAACGCAACCGACGGACAGGACGGCGGCAACGACTATTTCCGCGGCGCCTGCCTGTATACCAAGAAGCTTGTAAAGTCCGAGCTTCCCGAAAACGCAAAGTATTTCCTTGAGATCTGCGGCGCAAACTCGTCGGCAGATGTGTATGTGGACGGCGAAAAGCTCGCACATCACGACGGCGGTTATTCTACTTGGAGAGTAGACCTTACGGAGAAGCTCACGGGTGAGAACCAGCTCCAGATCGTTGTGGATAACTCCCCGAACGATTTCGTATATCCCCAGATGGCAGACTTTACCTTCTACGGCGGTCTTTATAGAGACGTTAACCTTATTTGCGTACCCGAGAGCCACTTTGACCTTGAGTATTACGGCGGTAAGGGACTTGTTATTACGCCTACGGTGGAAGGCAAGAACGCTAGGGTCGAGGTCGAGGTGTACGTCAAGAACCTCACCGAAGGACAGAAGCTGGCCTTCGCCATTTACGATAAAGACGAGAACGAGCTTCAGAAGATCGAGACCACCCAGACCAAGGTCACCTTTGAGATCGCGGACGTTCACCTTTGGCACGGCCGCAAGGATCCGTACCTCTATTGCTGTGAGGTCGAGATCGTGGAGGGTGACGAGATCGTGGACAACGTGTGTAGCCGCTTCGGTTGCCGCACCTTTAAGATCGACCCCGACAACGGCTTTATCCTCAACGGCGAGGAATATCCGCTTCGCGGCGTTTCGCGTCATCAGGACAGACTTGGCATCGGTAACGCGCTTCTTCCCGAGCATCACGCCGAGGACGTAGATCTCATCATGGAGGTCGGTGCGACCACCATTCGTCTGGCGCACTATCAGCACAATCAGTATTTCTATGACCTTTGCGACGAGAAGGGTCTGGTTCTGTGGGCGGAGATTCCTTATATCTCCAAGCATATGCCTGCAGGACGCGAGAACACGATCTCGCAGATGAAGGAGCTGATCACACAAAACTATAACCACGCGTCGATCTTCGTTTGGGGTCTTTCCAACGAGATCGGTATCGGCGGTTTGGATGAAGATCTTCTGGAAAATCACCGTATTCTGAACGATATGGTTCACGAAATGGATAAGACGCGTCTGACCACGATCGCGGCGGTTTCGATGTGTAAGATGGACGATCCTTATCTTCAGATTCCCGACCTTGTTTCCTACAATCACTACTTTGGTTGGTACGGCGGGGACACCACGATGAACGGTCCGTGGTTTGATAAGTTCCACGCGATGCATCCCACGATTCCGATCGGCATTTCCGAGTACGGCTGTGAGGCGCTGAATTGGCATACCTCCGATCCCAAGCAAGGTGATTACACCGAGGAATATCAGGCTTATTACCACGAGGAGCTTATAAGACAATTCTTCTCCCGTAAATATATGTGGGCTACTCACGTATGGAATATGTTTGATTTCGGTGCTGATGCGAGATCAGAGGGTGGTGAAAACGGACAGAACCATAAGGGTCTTGTCACGATGGACA
>JAZNDA010000100.1:0-10002 GCA_045587785.1 Eubacteriales bacterium
GAGTTTTGAAAGAGCAAATATTGAGGATAGGCAAGGTAAATTTTCGCAGCAATATGAGGATATTGCAAGGAAATTTACTGAAGCATATACCAATATTTGCCTTTCAAAACCGAGTTCGCATTATTCCTTCTTGCCTAATAAAGGAAGGGGACAGAAATATGAGAGTACTTATGACCTGCGGCGGCACGGGAGGCCATATCAATCCTGCTATTGCCATTGCCGGGACTATTAAAAATAACATTCCAAGTGCCGAGATCTTATTTGTCGGTACTAAGCGAGGCAAGGAAGGGGAGCTGGTGGGACGCGAGGGTTACGAGATCCGATTTGTGGAATCGCAGGGTATCAGGCGTTCGCTGTCGCTTTCCAATATCAAGGCGCTTTATACGGCGCTTGTGTCTCCCTATAAGGTGAAAAAAATAATCAGAGAGTTTAAGCCTGACATCGTAATCGGAACGGGAGGCTATGCTTGCTGGCCCATGCTGAAGGCGGCATCTATGCTCCACGTTCCTTGTATGGTGCATGAATCCAATGCGGTACCAGGGATGGCTGTCAAGCGTCTTGAGGGATGTGTGGATAAGATCTTGATCAATTTTGAAGAAACAAGAGAGCATCTGAAACACAGGGAAAAGGTTGTCAGAGTAGGTAACCCCTTGAAAAATGCATTTTCGAGCATGGAAAAAGATGCGGCGAGAGAAAAAATTGGCATTCCTAAGGATGCGGTATATATTCTTTCTTACGGCGGTAGCGGAGGGGCGGAATTTCTGAACGAGACCATGGTTTCTGTTATGGAAATATTTGCAAAAAACAAACCGAACGTCATGATGGAACACGCGGCAGGAAGCCGCGACTTTGCGCTGACGCGTGACCGCTTTGTATCGCTCGGACTTGACAAGTGCAGTCAGCTTACGCTCCGCGAATATATTTACGATATGCCATGCCGCATGGCGGCGGCTGATCTTGTGATATGCCGTGCGGGTGCCATGACGCTTTCCGAGCTTGCCATGATGGGTAAGGCGAGTATTCTGATCCCGTCGCCCAACGTCCCGAACGATCACCAGTATAAGAACGCCAAGGTACTTGCCGACGCGGGCGCGGCGTGTCTTTTAAGAGAAGCGGATCTGTCGCCGCAACTTCTCGCGGAAAATATAGAGCACTGCTTCAGGGACGAAGGGGTACGCAGGCGCATGGAACTTGTTGTCAAAAATTTTGCGGACAAGGAAGCCAATCGCAGGATCTACGAGGAAATTCTTAAGGTGACAAAAAACAAGAAATAAACCCTGAAACCGCCGTTTTTTCATACGGCGGTTTGTTTTTCAAAAAAAACTTAAATTTTCTGAAAAAAATTTCAAAAAACTATTGCAAAATTTGAAGAAATATATTATTATATTATATATAGATGTACAATATTCGAATTTCGGAGGATGGTTCCATGATCTTTGAACATGATAACAGTTTTGAGAGCGGTGTAAATATCAAGGTTATTGGTGTCGGCGGCGGCGGAAACAACGCGGTTGACAGAATGATCGCGGCAAATATTCGCGGTGTTGAATTTATTGCGGTCAATACCGACCGTCAGGTGCTGAAAAAATCGGCAGCTCCTAATCAGTTGGTCATTGGCGAAAAGATAACAAAGGGCTTCGGAGCAGGCGCAAATCCCGAGATGGGTGCACGTTCGGCAGAGGAGTCGATCGAGGAGATCAGGACGCTTCTTGAGGGCGCGGACATGGTGTTTGTCACCGCAGGTATGGGCGGTGGTACGGGTACCGGTGCGGCTCCCATTGTGGCGCGTGTTGCCAAGGATCTGGATATCCTTACGGTTGCTATCGTGACAAAGCCTTTCGGCTTTGAGGGTAAGAGAAGAATGGTGCAGGCTGACGCAGGTATTGCCGAGCTCAGACAGTACGTGGATGCGCTGGTCGTCATTCCCAACGAGAGACTTAAGCAGGTCTCCGACACCCGTATTACGCTTTCCAACGCGTTTGAGGTGGCAGACGACGTGCTTCGCCGCGGTGTACAGAGCATCTCGGAGCTGATCAACGTCCCCGGCTTTATCAACCTTGACTTTGCTGACGTCACTTCGGTCATGCAGAATGCGGGCTACGCTCACATGGGTGTGGGTAACGCTTCGGGTAAGGACAAGGCGGAGCATGCTGCCAAAATGGCGATCTCCAGCCCCCTGCTTGAGACTTCCATCAAGGGGGCAACGGGTATTCTGATCAGTATTTCGGCTTCACCCGACGTCGGTCTTGAAGACGTGGATCTGGCTTCCACCATGATCTCCAACGAGGCAAGCCCCGATGCGAACGTTATCTGGGGTGTGTCCTTTGATCCCGAGCTTGAGGATGAGATGAAGATCACCATTATCGCTACAGGCTTTGATAGAAAGCCCGACGATCCTTACTACAGAAACCAAGCGGCTATCGAGCCTAAGAATACCATTGAACAGCCCGAGGAGATCAGCCTTGAGGAAGCAAAGGCTGCCGAGACGGTAGAGGCACCCAAGGAGATCCGTTTGGACAAAAATTTAGATTTGGAAGATCTTTGGGCTCCTTTCAAGAGGAAATAAGTGCTATCGCTCAGAAGTGGTTTTGTGAACTTTAAATATTAAAAGATCAAGCGGGCGAATGGTTTTCGCCCGCTTGATTTTGTGGAAAAGAGACGTTTTTATGGAGAAAATTGCGCTTTTTGGCACAATTATAAATGTAATTGCGGTGGTGTGCGGCAGTCTTTTTGGCTTGTTGCTCGGTTTGTTTTTGCACCGCGGAAACGGCAGGCTCGGCGGGATGATGGAAAAGTGCTCGGATGCCATTATGAAGGGCATTGGTCTTTGCTGTGCCATTATCGGTATATCGGGGGCATTGGAGACGGGAAAGATTCTGGTCATGCTTCTGTCGGTGATCGTGGGCGGTGTTATTGGCACGCTTTTGGATCTTGACGGAAAGATCAATCGGCTTGGCGATTTTCTTGGCGAAAAGCTGTCGGCAGACAGCAAGGCGGGCGAATTTTCCCAGGGGTTTGTTAATGCTACGCTTCTTTTTTGTGTGGGTGCGATGTCGATCGTGGGACCAATGGAGAGCGGTCTTCTTCTGGACCATACCACACAGTATGCTAAATCCCTGATGGACGGTGTGATGGCGATCGTGTTTGCGTCGTCTCTTGGCGTGGGTGTCTTGTTTTCGGGCGCAAGCGTGCTTTTGTATCAAGGTTCGCTGACGCTTTTGGCGAAGGTTATTCAGCCGATCTTGAGCGATGCGGTGATCACGGAGATCTCCGCAACGGGATCGCTCCTCATCATCGGAATCGGACTTAATCTTCTCGGTATCACCAAGCTGAGGCTGATGAATTATCTCCCCGCTATGTTTTTGCCCATTCTGTTTTGCCTTTTTATGTAAGTTTGGCTCAATTTATTATGAAAATACGCCGATCCGTGCTTGACGGATCGGCGTATTTTATTTAAAATACAGCAGGTAAAGGCGAATAAAACTTATTTGATCTCGATTTCAGCGCCGCTCTCAGCAAGCTGCTTCTGGAGAGCATCAGCCTCGTCCTTGGAAACGCCTTCCTTGATTGCCTTGGGAGCTGCCTCAACAAGGTCCTTAGCATCCTTAAGACCAAGGCCGGTGATCTCACGAACAACCTTGATAACAGCAAGCTTGTTAGCGCCTGCGCTCTTAAGAATAACGTCGAACTCAGTCTTTTCTTCTGCTGCGGGAGCTGCTGCTGCACCACCTGCAACTGCAACACCTACGGGAGCTGCGGCAGATACACCGAATTCCTCCTCAACAGCCTTAACAAGCTCGTTGAGTTCAAGAATGGTCAAACCTTTGATTTCTTCTACGATAGCTGCAATATTAGCCATTTTCTTAATCCTCCTAAAACGATTGTGTTATGCGGCATAACGGTGCCGTTCCGATGTTATGCCGCGATTATTCTGCGGCTGCTTCTGCTGCGGGAGCCTCTGCTGCGGGAGCCTCTGCTGCAGGTGCTTCTGCGGCGGGTGCTGCCTCTGCGGGTGCTTCTTCCGCACCTCCCTCTGCCTTCTTGTCTGCCACTGCCTTGAGGGCGTAAGCAAGACCGTAAACAGGGGATTTGATGCTTCCGAGGAACTTTGCGATAAGAACCTCTCTCGAGGGAATATCTGCAAGTGCCTCAACTGTCTTGGTGTCGATTACGGCACCGTCTAAATATCCTGCGAGAATGGAGAAGGATTCGATCTTCCCTGCATATTCCTTCAGGATCTTTGCGGGAGCAACTGCGTCATTCTCGCTGATGGCGATAGCGGTCATACCTGTGAGGTACTGCTTCATGTCAGAGTATCCGACCTCATCGCAAGCTCTTCCCGTGAGGGAATTCTTAACGACCTTGTAGGAAACACCTGCTTCACGAAGAGTCTTACGCATCTTGGTATCATCCTCAACGGTAATACCCTGATAGTTGACAACGACACCGCTGACAGAATTTTTGATCTGCTCAGCAAGCTCGCTTACAAGCTTCTGCTTTTGCTCCAGAATCTTATTGCTTGGCATTTCTTTTCACCTCCCATTGTGAAAATAAAAAAATCTTTCTTCCGCAAAGCATACTTGCGCCAAGAAAGACCGAAATCAACAAAATATGAATTCAAAGTCACTCCTCGGCAGGGAAGCGGTGCTTTTACGGAAAACCTGCTGTCTTTGGATAACAGCAGGTATTATATCACACTTCCCGTGCTTTGTCAAGACTTTTTGGAAAAATTTTTTCGCGATTTTACAATTTTCGCCGATCACGCCTCGGGCGTGGAGGCGGACATATGTTCCATGAGCTTTTTGTTGAATTCCTCGGCGGTGTTGTAGCCCATGCGCTTCTGACGGCTGTTCATGGCGGCGATCTCAAGGATGATGGCAAGATTTCGGCCCGGCTTTACGGGGATGGTGAGCATGGGGAGCTCAATGCCCAGAATTTCGATCTTTTCATCGTCCAAGCCAAATCGGTCATACATCTTACCCTGCACCCAGTGTTCAAGGTTGATGACAAGGTCGATCTTTTCGGTGTCCTTGACCGCACCGATACCAAACAGACGCTTGACGTTAATGATACCGATGCCACGAAGCTCCACGTAGTGGCGGATGATCTCGGGTGCCGAGCCGACAAGGGTCACCTTGGAAACGCGCTTGATCTCCACGGCGTCGTCGGCGATCAGGCGGTGTCCGCGCTTGACCAGCTCAATAGCGGTCTCGCTCTTACCTACGCCGCTGTCACCGAGAATGAGAACACCCTCGCCGTATACTTCTACCAGCACGCCGTGTCTTGTGATACGGGGTGCCAAAAGAGTGTTGAGCGTGGCGATCAGTGCCGCTACGAGCGGACTTGTGCGTTCGGAGCTTGTGAGGATGGGTACACCGTTTGCTTTTGCTTCCTCAATGACCTCGGGGAATATCGAAAGATCGGTGGAAAAAATAATGGCGGCAGGCTGATGGGAGATAAAGTCACGCAGCTTTTCGCGGCGCTGCTGATCTGTACATTCGTCCAGATAATGATGCTCGGCGCGTCCGATGACGCAAATGCGCGTTGCCTCGAAGTCGCCAAAAAAGCCTGCAAGAGCAAGTCCCGGACGGATGACCGCCGTGTTGCTGATCAGGATTTTTTTCGCCTCCGTGGGGAGATAAACAGGTGTCAGCCCAAATTTTTCGATCAACGCCTCAAGGGATATGGTATACTCGCCTTCTGTCATGTATTCGTTTTCCATAATGCATCACCTTTCAATGAATATATTACGTTTTTAATATAACATAAAATTTGGAAATAGTCAATTGAAATTTGCGAAAAAGCAAAAAAGTTCATACGGCGGTCACAAAAGCATTATATAATAAAGGATGAAATTCATGTGAAGAGAGGTCATTTGATGAAAACCTTAACAAAGATACTGTCCTTTGGAATGATGATCGCACTTTTGACGAGTGTGCTTTTTGGATGTTCTTCGGTGAGCAAGATCAAAAGCACAAAGGATGAGGCGCGCGTAGTCGGCACCTGCGCGGGCTACGACGTGCGCTACGAGGAGCTCAGATATCTTACGCTCACACATATGGCTGAGATGAAGCAAGAGTATGGAGAGGACATTTTCGCATCGGCAGAGGCGGACGCTTATGCGTCTGATCTTGAGGCGCGAGTGGAGAATTCGCTGTGCGAGACGTATGCTATTCTCGACATTTGCGAGAAGGCGGGTGTCAAACGTTCGGACAGGCAAACCAAAAACGAGGTAAATGAGGACATTGAGGCGACCGCTTTGACACTTGGCGGCATGGAGGCGTACAAGGCGTATCTTGCTGAATCGGGCATGACTGATGCGGTCAACCGTCTGTATACGGCGATCGTCAGCTGTCAGTATCGCTATTATGATGAGGTTGCCTTTGACGAGCTTGAAAAAGAGGCGTACGATGCGGTGCTTGCGGGCGAAGTCTTTGTGCGCGTGAGAAGTATTTTTGTGCGTAACGATGCAGGCGAGGACGTGGAGAAAAACCGTGCCGATGCAGAGTACGTCAGAGCAGAGATCATGGGCGGCAAGCCGCTGGAGAGCTTTATCGGTTCCAAATACAATCAAGATCTTTCGGATTGCGACTACTATTTCCCAAGAGGCTATATGGATGACGAATACGAGCAGATCGCCTTTTCCCTTGAGATCGGTGAGGTGGGGCAGGTACTGGAGACCGACGAGGGCTTTTACGTCATTCAGCGTTATACCCCCGAGGACGGTTTTTTCCAAAACAATATGGAGACCCTGATCGACAAGTATATCGTGGGAAAGATGAATCTTTCCTTTGAGGCGCACGCAGAGACTTTGAGCTTTGAGAAAAATGAGTACGGCAAGAGCCTTGTGCTGACCGATATCAGATAAAAGGAGCGGGTTATGTTTCGCAGACGAAGAAAAATTCGGTATTACAACGGCCCTGCATATGCCGAGAGGATCACGCAGAAGATATGGTTTCCGTTTGCCGCGGCGGCGGTGGCGGCACTTGTTCTGGGTTTTGTGCTCGGACTGATCCTTAGTGGCGTTTCGGCGGATTCCAAGCTGGCAAGATTACCGCGGCAGGACCTCACTGCGTTTGGTGGCGTGGAGGATCCGAGCGAAAAATATGCCGCCGTGGCGGATATCGGGGGGATGCTTGTCGATCTCTCCGACATGGGTGAATCCGATCTGAAAAAGGCGATCTCTGGTGACGGCAACGCGGCAGGGCTCTTGGTGTTTGACGGCGCGCCGCGCTATGACAGTGCTTTGTCCGTTGGATATGATGACCGAGGCACCATGAACGCGGCAACACTTGTGTCGGTGTTGCGCGGCAAGAACAAATACAGCGTGGCGATCTTTATATCGTCGGCGTTTTCGGTGAGCGATGCCGCACAGAGGACGTATGAGAAGGGCAGAGAACTTGCCATCCTTTCCGAGCTGGCACAGGCAGGCTTTGACGAGATACTGATCTGCGGTCTGCCCAGTGCGGCGGCGCGAGTGACGGAGGAAGGGCTTTTTGTGGCAGAGGTAAAAGCGATTTCGGCGAAAAGCCGTGTAGGCGTGGTTCTTGACGGTGAGTGGGACAGCGATGCACAGGCGCGTCTTGTGGCGGCAACCGAGACAAGTGCTGACAGCTTTGCGCTCGATGTCAGCGATATGGATATCGAGGCGGCGAGAGATGCGGTGGAGAGAAGTGCTTATTATCTGACGCAGTACCGCATGAGAGTGCTTGTGGATGCAGACACCGACGTGAGCGAGGATTATGTGCTTTCTTCTTGTCTTGTTTGGCAGGATTGAGAATTAGATATTCAGAAAGGAAGCCTTTATGAGGCGGATAGATCGATTTTTTGCGTCACCATGCCCTATAAAGACATTTTCACCACCGTGCCACCAATATTACGCTGATTTCCGAGTATTATTGACGCTATGCGTAGCCGCAACGGACTCGAACAAAAAAAGAGATCCGAACCCTTCGCCTATCGGCTTTAGGTTCGGATCTCTACTGTTTGGTGCGGGCAAGAGGACTTGAACCTCCATGAAATTGCTTTCACTAGAACCTGAATCTAGCGCGTCTGCCAATTCCGCCATGCCCGCATATGAGGTAATAGGTAAGAGTGAACAGTGAAGAAGTCGCTCTTGCTATTACGTTTTGTCCCTTAATTTTTACACGGAGTGAGGTCTCCGAGGTGGGGCTTGTGACAAGCCGCTACGGCATTCACCAAGGTGATACCACCCACATATCGGTCAAAAATGTTGACCACCTGTATATAATACCATGGTTTTGCGCAATTGTCAATAGTTTTTTTGAAAAAATTTTCCGTAAACCGATGTACATATTCCGAGTAAGAAACCGATCAGCAAAGGCTCCCTTTTGCAAGTACCCTAAGCAAGAGGGAATAATCCGAACTCGGTTTTGAAAGGCAAATATTGGTATATGCTTCAGTAAATTTCCTTGCAATATCCCCATATGGCAAGGAAATTTACCTTGCCTACTCAAAAAATTTTCCTTTGTTCTTAAGGCTGTTGGAATATTCTGAAAAGCAGGCGTGAAAGAACACAAAATTTGTTGAAAAAATAGAGGGGATTTTACCTTGACAAAATGCAAACAATGTAGTATTATATATAGAGAATAAAAAAATAGGGGATAGGAGACATTATGCGTTTTTTTGATGGAATGGCAATCGACGAGATCATAAAGACCGTAGGCACCGAAAAGCCCAAAGTGTTTTCTCCTACCGATTCCGAATGTTACGGTATTTTTCCCGGTTTCGCAGATGTACATGTGCATTTGCGTGAGCCGGGTTTTTGTTATAAGGAAACGGTGACGAGTGGAACACGCGCGGCGGCAAGAGGTGGCTATACCGACGTTTGCAGTATGGCAAACTTAAATCCCGTGCCCGACAGCGTGGAAAATCTGTCGTTGCAGCTTGCCGCCATTGAGAAAAGCGCAGTGATAGGCGTGCATCCTTACGCATCCATCACGGTGGGCGAGATGGGACAGACGCTTTCGGACATGACGGCACTGGCTCCGCTTGTGGCAGGCTTCTCCGACGACGGCAGAGGCGTACAGAGTGACGAGATGATGCTTGCCGCCATGACGCGTGCGAGAGAGCTCGACAAGATCATTGTGGCGCACTGCGAGGTCAACGAGCTTTTGCACGGAGGGTATATTCACGACGGCGAGTACGCGAGGGCTCACGGTCACAGAGGCATTTGCTCGGAGAGCGAGTGGCGGCAGATCGAACGCGATATCAAACTGGTTAAGCAAACGGGCTGTAAGTATCATGTGTGTCACGTCTCCACGGGAGAAAGCGTGGAGCTGATACGAAAGGCAAAGGCCGAGGGGGTGGATATCACCTGCGAGACCGCGCCTCATTATCTCATTTTGAATGATTCCATGCTCCGTGAGGACGGGCGGTTTAAAATGAATCCGCCCATTCGAAGCGAGCAGGACAGACAGGCTCTCCTTGAAGGTGTGCTTGACGGGACGGTGGATATGATCGCCACCGACCACGCGCCGCACAGCAAAGAGGAGAAATCAAAAGGTCTTGAGGGGAGCCTGATGGGCGTGGTTGGACTGGAAACAGCATTTCCCGTGATGTATACCGCGCTTGTGAAAGAGGGGATCCTCTCTATAGAAAAGCTCATTGATCTAATGAGCACAAACCCCAGAAAACGGTTTCAGATCCCGTCTCACGGCAGCTTTTGCGTGTGGGATCTGAATTCGGAATATACCATAGATCCCGAGCAGTTTCTTTCAAAGGGAAGGGCAACACCCTTTGAAGGCATGTCGGTGTATGGCAGATGCATACTCACCGTAAAGGACGGCAAAGCCGTCTATACGGACATATGAAGCTTGGAGGAGAAAAACATGGCTAAAAGAAAAGATCTGAAAAAAATTCTCATCATCGGTTCGGGCCCCATCGTTATAGGACAGGCGGCCGAATTCGACTACGCAGGCACACAGGCGTGCCTTGCACTCAAGGAAGAAGGCTATGAGGTGGTGTTGGTCAACTCCAACC
>JAZNDA010000101.1:0-2978 GCA_045587785.1 Eubacteriales bacterium
GTCCTATAAAGACCGACAAACTGCAATTTGAAGAAAAAGATACCCACAGAAAACCCCAATACCATTAAGTTAGTGTAATGGTAGACTAGAAAAAAGCACTTAACAAAGCGAACGCAGAGTTAAGTGCTTTTTTCAAAGGAAAGCAAGGCACGCCGAAAAGACAGACAAAAAAGTCTGTCGAAAAGAGTGAAAAGGTCTTGCAAAAAAGAAGGAATTATGCTATTCTATAGAGGAAGCTCACCGCATGTTTGACAGACATTTTTCGATCACATGAAACGGCATGCCGTATAGGAACAAGGAAACGAGAAATGAGAGCTTCGATTTTGGACGGAGGGATATGATTCAAGAGAAACTTGGAGCAGATATGTACAGAAGCAGAGAAATTGACTTTGATGGGATGTTTTCGCTTCTTATGCTGAATGATTACGTGCGAGGTAATCAATTCGGTAAAGTTGTACATGGTAAGCTTGGCAAAGATTTCTTGGAGAATGAACTCCGTCTTTTTTGAATGGAAATAGATCAAACCGAGGGTATATTTGATCGCACGGAAAGAAGTTTCGATACCCCAACGCATGGCATAGAGTTGCTTAAGATCGGCCAAAGAAAAGGTAGGCGCAGGGAGATTGGTAATCAGAGTTTCGAAAATGTCATCAGATATTTGGCACCGTACAATGCGAAAAGCAAGCGTGTAAGGAGTTACAGGGATACTTTTCTTGCATTTGGCGGGCAAATAATCAAAAACAATCCCATGAGTTAAGCATTTGAGGTTGGTATCAGCTTTTGCGGCATTGGTCTGCTTGCGCGTCAGGTTGACGGAAAAAGGAATATCAAACTCCTTAGAGGCAGGCAAAGACAAACCTTGTGCGATACCGCCCCGACTGGCAACATCTTTGATACGGATCAAGAAATACTGTCCTTTCTCCTGAACATGAGCAAGATTGTTGTAGGATTCGTAGCCTCTGTCAGCGATGTAAACGGTTGGCAAGTCACAATGATCCCTGTCCACCATGGTTGTAAATGCCTTATGTTCGTTGGCATCCCGAGAATTCTGAACCAATGCATCCGTATACATATGGTTGACCAAATCGTACATGGCGTTCAGATGAAGCAGATTATAATGCTTTTGCCCGTTTGTACCGGGATAATAGGAACGGGTCTCTTTGGAATTGGTGGGAACGTGAAGATCAGAACCGTCCACGGCCAGCAGACGGTAGCCTTTATAAAGTTTGGGCTTGTATGCTGAATGGACAAAATTCCGGAATAATGTTTCAAAAGCGGAGGAGGATATTTTGTTCCTCTGCTGAACAAACGCAGAGACAGACGGAATATCCGCTTGAATACCGAACTGTTCCATGATCTCGCATTTCAGGTCCTTACTCCCCAAGGACAAAATGGAGTATACCATTGTCTCAAAAGGTAGCTTTCGGTCTCTTTGAAAATCCTTTTCTGATTTTTGTACATACTGCTTGCGATTGGAAACGATCTCTGCAATGTTTTGCTTTAAAATTTTCTTGAAGTTCTTCATGTGTGCCTCCTTGTAATCGGCGATTTGCCTTATTTACAAGGGGCGATTTTATTAACGCAGTTAATAAAATCGCCCGCACACTTTTTCCTTTTTGTCAAGTCTTTTTTGTAAATTTCTCAAACTTTTTTCATCCTTTTCTTCAAAAAAACAACCGAGCCTCTTTCGAAACTCGGTTGCTTTACTTAACTTAATGGTATTGGGGCATGGGATGGTATATTGTAATTGGGGGGGAGCCGTTCCCGCCACTACGCCGGA
Source organism: Eubacteriales bacterium (assembly GCA_045587785.1). GTDB lineage: Bacteria > Bacillota > Clostridia > Oscillospirales > CAG-272 > RGIG8775. Next base: position 1,781 of record JAZNDA010000101.1, read on the forward strand.
GATAGTTTCATCATTCTCTACCATCCCCAATGAAAGGAGTCCCTATGAAACGATTTGTCCTCCTGCTACTCTGCCTATCCTTTGTTTTATCCTTGGTCTCTTGTACGTTCCATCCCTTTGTGGGGACAAAGGAAGGTGAATATCCCAAGCACTGCATTCGGGCTGATTTCATGACCAGTAATATTGAAATAGCCGTCGGGGAAACCTTCGACAGTTTTCTCATGTTCATTCCTTGGCGAGCTATCGAACACGAAGAAGACTCACTCAAACACATCGATGTAGAATTCACAATAGACTCTCCCGATGTTGTGGAGATTGTGACATATGATGTTGCGCAACTTTTGAACCACAATGAGATAGATGGCCTTACCGTAAAGGGCCTGAAGCCCGGCGTTGCTACCATCACCATGACCTGCATATATAAGCCAACCGGAGGGAGACACACTTCACCAACCGTATGCACTGTCACCGTCACAGACCCCGCCGAGGCTGCCGAATGATCCCCGCCCGCCACTACGCCGGCGACTCCTCCATCATCCTCTATCACAACCCATCCGCTTCATAAGGAGGTAAACAACATGAAGATTGCAAAGCATATTTTTTTCATAGCAATCATCCTCTGCGCATTCGTTCTTTTGTGCGCCTGCGCGAATCCCGGCAATCATCCTGCCGACAGCGGCGGAAATCCCCCCTCCAACAACGCAACCGATGAAAGCCTCCCGCCCGATGCAACGGCCGAGGATAGTACTCCGCCCAACACATCCCCCGAAATCCCTTTACCCGACACACAAGAGACCCAGCCGGAGGATACTCTGCCCGAGTACGAAAGCGGCGAATACCCCGCGAATTTTGCGGGTTTGGAGTTTTTGTATAACCAATATGAGTTTCAAGTCGGACAAATCACGGATGAGTTTAGAATGGCATGTTTAACAGAGGGCATTTTTTACGATCCCCAAAAGGCTTCCTTCGAAGCGACATCCGAAAATCCCGATGTTGTTGAGATCATTTCCTGCGATCCTGACGCTTTAATGGATTATCCCGAATGGGGCGGCATTACCGTACAATGTCACAAGCCGGGTGTGTCCAAAATATACGTGACGATCACCTATCTTCCCACAGGCGGCACCAAAACCATCGAAGCCACCGTCACCGTAGTAGACCCCGCCGAGACTGCCGAATAACCTCTATCCCCCTTCCC
>JAZNDA010000102.1:0-5499 GCA_045587785.1 Eubacteriales bacterium
ATTTTGGGCGGCGTCCTTGGACGCCGTGTACGTCCGAAGAAAAAAATGGGAAAAACAAGCTCGCTTGTTTTTCCCGTTTCTTTTTTTCGGACGCCGCCCAAAATGACGGCGCATCCGTTGCCTTGCGGCAAGTGATATTGCTTCGCAGTGATATTCGCTTCGCGAGTTTGAAAACGAGGCTGTAGGACAACATCTCTGTCCACGGACTCTATCTTACCTTTGCGGCAAAAGTTTAGGTCAAGCCTTTTTAAAGGCTTGCGGGGTTCGGGGCAGAGCCCCGAGCGTTCTCTTACTTCAGATATTCCTCAAGACACAGCCCGCCACTGTAGATAGCGTAAGCGTGCTCTCTACCGACAAAGCGGTAGTGCCATGGCTCGTAATCGTAGCCTGTTATATCGGTCTTGTCCTTGGGGAACCGAAGAATAAAGCCGAATTTCCAAGCGTTTTCGCACAGCCAGTCGTATACGGGATGGTCGGCAAAGCTCTCGTCAAGCTCGCGCATGCCGCTTGTCATCAGATCGGCGCAAAGTCCGCTTTGGTGTTCGCTGGTGCCGGGGGCTGCCGAATAGCGCAGGACAAGCTCCCGCGCGGCGGCATCGGACAGCGAGGGATTCTTTTGCTTTTCTTCCGAGATATAGTTGTTAAACAGCCAAGACTGATAGTCATAGGAGCGGTAGGCACTGGTCACAAAGACGTCGGCAAACCCTATGGCGCGCATCTCGATGAACATGGCTTCCAGAGCGCGCGCGGCGGTGGTTTCCAGCGTGATGTCACGTTTTGCATCCTTGACGGCGATCTGACTGCTTGGCTTGTAGGATGAGCTAAGAGGGGTCTGCTTGTTGACCAAAAGCAGATAGGGGTCGGCGTTCTTTGGGTTCATGTCATTTTCGTACGCCGAAAGATCGCTTTTGAAGGTGACGGTGGGCATGGACGGCTCCTTTTGTATCGGCTCCGAGGTGGTCTCGGGTGCCCCCGTGGTCTCGACCGGTTTTGGTAGCTCTCCTGAGCCCATGGAAAAATAGATCACCAAAAGGATCGCCAACAAAACTAAGGCGATCAGAATCGGTATTTTATAATCATGCTCATAGATCTTACTCATGCATTTTCCTCATAATTCAATAATCCTTCACGGCTACGCACAAACCCCAATACAACTTTTTCGGTAAAAGTTTTTGGGGGTCTTAGGGGGACTTTTTTCAAAAAGTCCCCCTAAGCGTTCCCCTTTACCTTCTGCATCCTCACGTCTGCGCCGAGGAACAGGAGCGGACGGAATTCGCCGAAGATGCGGCTGGTGATGCGGTCGTTGTACTTGGCAAGAAGCTCTTTTTGGGAGAGGTTGGTGCTGATGAGGGTGGGGGCGTTTCGGTTGATGCGGATGTTGAGGAGATTGTAGATCACCGAAACGGTAAACTGGTTGGCGACCTCGGTGCCAAGATCGTCTACGATCAGAAGATCGCAGTCGAAATATTTGTCGGTCAGCTCGCCGTGGGCGATGCTTCTGGAGCCGAATTGCTCGGCTTCAAAGTCGGAGATCAGATCCAGCGCGGTGACGTACAGAACGTCATAGCCCTTTTTTAGCACCTCGCGCGCCACGGCACTGGAAAGATGGGTCTTGCCAAGCCCCGTACCGCCGAACAGTGCCAGATTTCCTGCACTCTCGGGGGCAAAATCCGCGGCGTACTGCTTCATCACGTCATAGACGTGTTGCATGTTGGCGTATATTTTGGCGTCGTTTTTGTAGTAATCCAGCGAAAAGCTGTCAAAGGTCTGCTTTTCCAGTAGCTTTGAAATGCCCGAGGACTCAAAGCCTGCCATGATGAGGGCGTTTTTCATGCACGAACACATGTTGATGCCCACGTAGCCCGAGTCACCGCAAGCGGGACAGTCATAACGGACGTCGGAATAGTCGGCAGGGAAGCCTGCGGAGGTGAGAAGTCTTGCGCGTTCGGCGTTCAGAGCCTCGTTTTGCTTGTGCAGGCGTTCGATCTCGGCGATGCGTTCCTTTTCGGGCAAAAGCCCTGCGCCCATAATGTCAACACCCGTGCGCGCAAGCAGACGGTCGATGTCCGCCACACGGGGAAGCCTTGCGTGAAGCTCGCGCCGACGCTCGTCGGCGGCATCCTCGGCGATCAGGTGCTTTACGGCAAACTGCTCGCGGATGCGTTTGAAATTTTGCTTGTTGTATCCCATAAGGTCTCCTCACTTTTTTGGCTGATTGTAGCTGCGGTCAAGCGCAGCTTTGAAGAAATCGTCCACGTCAAAGCTCATGCCGCCTGTACCTGCGTCGGTCTTTTTGGCAGAGCGGTCGGTGTCCTCCACGGTCTTGATACCCTGTGAATACCAGCTCTCAAGCACCTTGTTGGTGTAGCTCATAGAGGGCTTTGAGGTGGCGTTGACGGTGATCTCGTACGCCTTTTCGATCATGTCAAAGCCAAAGCCGTAATCCCCAGTCCACTTGGCAATAAAATCCTTTTCCTTGCTTGTCAGCGCGCGCTCGCCCATGCCGAAGATCTTTCGGATCCTCGCCTGCGCATTTTTCTGTGCCTCAAGACGGTGAAAATGCTCGGTCAGCGCCGCGGCGGTGCGTATGCCGCCGTCGTACAGAGAGGTGGCGAGCTTTTCTATGTAGCGCATGCTCTTGCGGTCGGTCTTTTTGCAGAAATCCAAAAGGATGAGCAAAAATTCCTCGTCAAAGCCGAATTCCTCGGCGATGCCCACAAACAGCTTGGTCTCGCCGATGTTGAATATCTTGCCAAGGGCGTTTTGCGCCTCGGTGATCAGATCCTCAAGCTCTTTGTGCTTTTCCAGCACAGCGGCAAATTCCGCGTCGGTGTAGGACGGAAGCTCGCTCACTCGGGTTCGCTTTTGGGGTGCGGCGGGTGTGGGCTTTTGTTCAGCCGTATTTTGCGCCTTGTCCTTGCCGTCGCATTGCAGTATACCGAGGGCAGTAAGAGAGGACAGTGCCTTTTCAAGGCGCGCCTCACTCATGCCAAGGCGATCGCGCAGTTCTTTTTCGGAGGCGGACAGATGGGCGCGGTCGGCACAGAGCAAAAGAAGTAGACGGAGCGCGTCCGCGTCAGCCGCCGCAAGCTGTTCTGCCGAAAGTGACGGCACCACAAAGGGTTGCTTGCCGAAGAAAAGTTCAATCGTCATGTTTGTCCTCCTGTGAGCAAAGGCGGTAGCACAGCGTCATGAGCGAGTCGCCCAGATGGACGTTTTCCACCATCGCGTCCTCGCCAAGACACAGCTCCTGTCCCGTGAAATTCCAAAAGCCCTTGACCCCATAGGAAAGAATCTCGGTTGCCGATGCTGCCGCGGCTTCCTTGGGGAGTGTGAGCACGGCAATATCTACCGCGTTTTCGCGGCAAAAGCGTTCCATCTCCGACAGAGGATAGATCATCACGCCGTCCACATCCTGTCCGACGAGAAGGGGGTTGACGTCAAACATGCCCACCACGTCGACGCCCCGTTTTTCAAACATAGAGTTTCTGACAAGTGCGCGTCCGAGGTTGCCCGCGCCCACGATGACGGCGGACAGCCCCGCGCCCACGCCGAGCAGCTCACAGATCTTGGCGTACAAATAATTGATATTGTAGCCGTAGCCCTGCTGTCCGAAGCCGCCAAAGCAGTTGAGATCCTGACGGATCTGAGAGGCGGTGACGTTCATTCTCTCGGAAAGCTCACCCGAGCTGATACGCATTTTCCCCTCGCGCATCAGAATTCTGAGATAGCGGAAATAACGCGGAAGACGCTGGATCACCGACGGAGATACCGCGCTTCGCTGTGTGGTTTTTGGGAGTGTGCTTTTGTTTTCCGAGGTCGATTTCATGGCGCTTTTTTATATCCTTTACAATGAAATTTTTTTAATTTGGAGTTGTCCACAAGCAAAATTTTGTAAAAAATCACATCTTTTTGCATATTTTTGTCTGTAAACGTCGCGTTTGGGGGCGCTCACAGCATAAAATTGCAGTTTTCCACAGGGGTTATCCACAGGGTTGTGGAAAACTCTTTAGAGATTTGTTATGATTATTGAAGAAATAAAAACAAAACAGCGTAAAAGGCACTTCACCAACAGAGGGAATGAAACAGCGGCATTAGCCTCCCTCCGAGAGGGAGGGGGACCGCCATTGGCGGTGGAAGGAGCCTGCGCGATTTCATTATGCATGCAGACCGTATAGTCGCGCGGGCTCCTTCAGTCTCGCATTCGCTCGACAGCTCCCTCCCGGAGGGAGCCTTTCGGATGTCCGTGCTTCTATATTTTGTTCTCAGTCAACATGTAGAAGCTTTTTTCTACACATTTCTTTTTTATTTGTGGCGATCTTGTTCGTTTTTAGTCACACGCACTGGCATTGAGGCTCGTGTCTGCCGTATCGCCATCGAGGTATTGATAGTAGCCTGCCGCGGCGATCATAGCGGCATTGTCGCCGCACAGCGAGATGGGCGGCGCGTACAGTGTGACGCCGCTTTTTTCGCACATCTTTGAGAGCGATGCCCTCAGATGCGAGTTGGCGGCAACACCGCCTGCCAGCACCATTTGCTTCATGCCCGTCTGTTCCAGTGCCTTCTTTGTCTTTGCGGTGATAGCAGACACAATGCGCTCGGTATACGAGGCGGCAAGGTCGGCACGGGGAATGTCTTCGCCCTTTTGTGTCAGACTGTTGATGTAATTGAGTGCGGCGGTCTTGATGCCGCTGAAGGAAAAGTCAAGTGTGTCGCCCGTCAGCGCGGGGGAGGGGAGCGGTACGGTCTTTGGCGTCCCCTCATGTGCCAGCTTGTCCATGGCGGCACCTGCGGGATAGGGAAGCCCGATGACGCGTCCGATCTTGTCGAACGCCTCGCCTGCCGCATCGTCTCTGGTGGCACCGATCTCTAAGAAGCGGTTGTAGTCCTCCACAAGATAAAGGGAGGTGTGTCCGCCCGACACCACCACCGCTAAAAAGGGGGGCTCCAAGGTGGGGTGCGCCAGATACGCCGCCGCCACGTGTCCCTTGACGTGGTTGACACCCACAAGCGGCAGATGATTGGCAAACGCCAGCGATTTGGCAAAATTTACGCCCACAAGCAGCGCGCCGATGAGGCCGGGGTGCGAAGTGACTGCAACCGCACCAAGGTCTTTGACGTCAATGTTCGCCTCGCGCAGTGCCTCATACGTGATGCCCGACACCGCCTCAATGTGCGCGCGCCCCGCGATCTCGGGTACCACGCCGCCGTATACGCGGTGGATCTCCACTTGTGATGCGATAATGTTAGAGCAGATGCGCCGTGTGCCTTCCTCGGTCATTTCAATGCCCCCCGCCGAGGTCTCGTCGCATGAGCTTTCCATGCCTAAAATGTACATACTTTGCCTTTCTTTCGTAAGATATAAACTGAAAAGGGAACGCTCGGGGCACCGCCCCGAACCCCGCAAGCTTTTGAAAAAGCTTGATCAAAACTTTTTACTGAATTGGTTTGATGAAACGTCGCGTCATTTTGCAACCGAAAATCTCAAAGAGATTTTCG
>JAZNDA010000103.1:0-6409 GCA_045587785.1 Eubacteriales bacterium
AACGGGAAAAACAAGCTCGCTTGTTTTTCCCGTTTTTTATTTCGGACTGCCGCGGAGCCATAGCTCCGTGGCACAAAATGCCGCACCTTCAGCACAAACCCTTCCGCAAAAGTTTTGGTCCACCTTTTTTAAAAGGTGGCAGGATCCAAGGGCAGCGCCCTTGGTCGCTCACCGCAGTGAGCGAAAACTTTCACAGCGCGCTCGCCGTGACGTGACTGCGTTACGCTCTATCTTCCATTTTCACCACGGTATCGGTGCCCTTAACAATGCAGTCAGCAGGGTACACGCCGCGCAGCGAGGTCAGCGGATAGACCCTTGTGTTCTTGCCTATCACCGTGCCGGGGTTGACCACCGAACCGCATCCGATATCCGCGCCGTCGCCGAGAATACCGCCGATCTTGCGGAGACCTGTTTGGTATTCGCGCTCGCCGTGGATAACGATGTTTTTTTTGTCGCTTTTGAGGTTGGAGCACACCGTGCCTGCGCCCATGTGCGCCCGATTTCCCAGCACCGAGTCGCCCACGTAGTTGTAGTGAGGCACCTGCACGCCGTCAAGCAGGATGCAGTTTTTCAGTTCCGAAGAATTGCCGAGCACACAGCCCTCGCCCGTGATCACCGCACCGCGGATAAACGCCGAGGGGCGTACCTCACAGCCGTGCCCGATAATGGCAGGACCTTCGATAACGGCGGTGCCGTAGATCTTGACGTCCTTGCCCACGAGCACGTCATCAGACAGGCGGGTAAATCCCTCTATGCCCTTTTTCACAAGCTCGCGGATATAGTCTTTCAGAACGGGAAGCATCTCCCACGGGTACTCATGCGCCGAAAACAGCTCCTTAAGATAGGGCGTTTTGCAATCGAACAGCTCCTCTGTTTTAACAAACCTAAGCAATGACGTGTCCTCCCTTTGTAATGGCATCTGCGATGCTGTCGGCGTATTCCGCGCACTTTTGCTCGCTCTCGCACTCGATCATCACGCGGATCACGGGCTCGGTACCGCTCTTGCGAAGCAGTGCCCTGCCCTTGCCGCCGATCTGTTGCTCCACGGCTTCAAGAGCCGCCAGAACCGACGCGTCACCCATCACCGCGTCCTTGTTTTTGACGCGCAGATTTTTGATATATTGCGGATACAGTACAAGCCCCTCGGTCAGCGCACCAAGCGTGCTCTTTCTGTCGCAGACCTCCTCGGTCACCATGATGGCGGTGAGAAGTCCGTCACCCGTGGTGGCGTATTTTTTGAGAATAATATGCCCCGACTGCTCGCCGCCGAGCGAAAAGTCATTCTTTTGCATACATTCATATACAAAACGGTCACCCACAGCGGTGTGCTCGCAGGTAATACCGCACGCCGAGAGCGCGGCATCCAGACCGCTGTTGGACATCACGGTCGCCACCACGGTGTTTCCGTTCAGCATACCGCGTGACTGCAAACGCTTACCGAGGATATACATGATGGCATCGCCGTCCACCACCTTGCCGTTTTCGTCCACGGCAATACAGCGGTCGCAGTCGCCGTCAAACGCAAATCCGAGATCCAGATGCTTTTCTCTGACCAGACGGCAAAGATTTTCAATATGCGTGGAGCCACAGCCGTTGTTGATGTTCAGACCGTTGGGCTGGTTCCCCACCACCGTGAGCTGTGCGCCCAGCGCACCAAAGAGGGCACCCGCGATCATCCAGGACGCGCCGTTGGCGCAGTCAAGACCGATCCTGAGATTTTTGTAAGAATGAGATGCCAGCGACACCAGATACCCCACGTAGCGGTTTCTGCCTGCCACGTGGTCAATGATGCTTCCGATGCGCTCACCCGTAGCCAGAGGCAGATCGTCACCCATCACGCCCAGCGTCTCCAAGTCGCCGTCAAGATAGGCTTCAATGAGCGCAGTGGTCGCATCGTCCAGCTTTTCGCCGTGTCGGTTGATCACTTTAATACCGTTATCGTAAAAGGGATTATGCGATGCGGTGATCATGATGCCGCAGTCAAACCCCTCCATCCGTGTCACATAAGAAACGCTGGGGGTGGTGGTCACGTGGAGCATATAGGCGTCGGCTCCCGATGCGGTAATGCCTGCCACGATGGAATATTCCAGCATGTAGCTGGATCGTCTGGTGTCCTTGCCGATCACGATCCGCGGACGCTCGCCCACGCGCTTCTTGCCCGACAGCTCAGAGGAAAAATACCAGCCGAGAAATCTGCCCACGCGGTACGCCTGCATGGAAGAAAGACCGACGTTTGCCTCACCTCTGAAGCCGTCGGTGCCGAAATACTTGTTCTTGTGCGTTCCGGATTTTGTCACGGGCGGCTTGGATGACAACAGCTCGTCGGCAGAGATGCCGAACAGCTCACACAGTCTTGTCACCTTATCCAGACCCGGAAGTGCTTGCCCCATCTCCCATTTGGAGACCGACTGACGGGACACCTCGGTCTTTTCGGCAAGCTGTTCTTGTGAAAGACCGCAGGAAAGACGCAGTTTGGCTATTTTTTCACCTATTTTCACGCAAGGATCCTCCCAAATCTATTTTTTCATATACATTATATGACACTCTCTCAAAGTTGACAATCAACCAAACGCGCCGAATTTCCGCAACCAAGAGTTGCAAAAAGGCGCTCGGGGCTCTGCTCCTTGCCCCTTTTCGGGGCTCCGCCCCGTACCCCGCAAGCCTTTGAAAAGGCTTGACCGAAACTTTTGCCGCAAAGGAAAGATAGGGTCTGCGGATAGCAATATTGTCTTACAGTCGCGTTTGTGAACTCACACGAAAGGCGAATATCACTGCGTAGCAATATCACTCGCCGAAGGCGACAGGGCAGTAACCTTCCGTCACTGCCCCGTCGATATTTTATTCCAAATGCAGGCTGTCGCAATCCAAAAAGGCGTGCGCCCCAAGATAGGAGTCCACGGGCACGATCCTTGACGCGCCGCACTTCTCGCAATACACTAAAATGCCGTCGTCCATGATCTCTACGCCATATTCCCCCTCGGTATTCTCGGGACACTTGCAAAAGATCTTCTTCTCCTCCTTAAGATCCTGTATCACAAACATCACGATGTCCCGTATCTGCGGATCGGGCAACAATTCCTCATCGTCCTCACGGTGAAGCATCTCATAACTGTCGACACCGCTTTTTTCCATCATGTCAAGCAGTTCAAGCTCACTCTTGGCAAGTGCCGCTTTTACGTGGTTGATCTCGCCCATAAACCCGATATTTACCTCGGAATACGGACATGACAGCGCAAACAGCTCCTTGCCGTAAAACAGATTTTTGCTGACCACAAACTGATGCGGCCTCGGGCATAAAATACACGGCACCGTCAGCCTCACCTTTCCGTCATTGGTATACACCGCCGTCAGCTCGCTTTTGCCGCAGGTGCATTTGAGCTTGACCATGTCCGCCTCCATGGAAAACATGCCCACCGCCGAAATGACACCGCTCCCGCAATGCGGACAGCGATACGCCAGCGTCGTTGTCTTTGTCTCAATTACCATATCTGTTCCCCTTGTCGATTTTAGTAATAGTATATGTCATTTTGACCGTGCGGCTCTCACAATCGCTCGACCCCGATTGACAAAAACGGCAGAGTTTCTCTGCCGTTGTTTTACTGACAAACATAAATTATAATAACAACCTATCGGTTTGCATAAAGGCTCCCTCCGGGAGGGAGCTGTCGCCGAGTAGGCGACTGAGGGAGCCCGCGCGACGAATAAAGTCTGCATGTTGGGTGAAGGCGCGCAGGCTCCTTCCACCGCTAATCGCGGTCCCCCTCCCTCTCGGAGGGAGGCTTCGGTTTTGCCGAATTTGTCAGTTTTAACAATAGCAATTTTAAATCATTGATTCGTCAACGATCCAACGTTTGCCGTCTCTACCGTTTTGTTTTCAGCCGATCTTATTCTGCCGCCGTTGTTTTTGCTGTGTTCTTGGCGATCGCCTTGTCGTTGAGCTTGACGTACTTTTCGGTCAGCTCCTCAATAAGAAGCGTATACTTATCGTTCGTATAAGCTTCCTTTGCCGATGCGTAGTAAGGAGCCTTGCCCTCGCCGATAAAGTACATCACGTGATAGCCGAACTCGGTCTCTACAATACCCGTATCGCCGCTCTTTCTTGCCTGATCAAAGGTCCAGTCATTGAAGGAGTCGACCATCTGTCCTTCGGTCGTGCCCTCGTATACGCAATTCGAGTCCTCGTTATAGGTCTTTGCCAGTTCCTCGAACGCTTCTCTTGTCTGCTCGCCTGCCAAGAATTCAGAGAGAACCTTCTCTGCCTTTTCCTTAGCCGCGGTCTTGGTCGCCTCGTCTGCATCCTTTGCCGCCTTGATCAGAATGTGCGCGATGTCCTTGGTCTCAGATTCGTCAAGGTGCATAGCCTCAGTCACCACGTACACGCTCTTGGCGTATTGTTCATCGTCGGACTCGTCCACGGTCTTGCTGTCGCCTGCCTTTGTGTCGTCAGAGGAGAGCCATGTCACGATCTCGTCCTCGGAAAGCGTGTTATAGCCTGCACTCTGCTCGATCTCCGACACGGCGGTCTTGCAGGTGTTCACAAGGCTCTGTGCGATATTTCTGAACATAGCACCGTAAGTGGCGTCATCGGTAAAGCTCTCGGCGGACGTCTCGCCCTTTACCACCACGTTGTAGGTGTTCTCGATGATGTTCTGCATAGCGGCGGCTACGATCTCCTCGTCGGGAGTTGCCAATGCGCCCTTGTTGTTTTCGATCAGATAATCAAAGGACTTCGTGATCTCGTACTCAATGATCACCTTCTTGAAGCTGTCAACATCGGTTGCCTTTGCCAATCTCTCAGCATAAGCATCCACCAGCTTTTCATCCTCGACATAACCAACCCCATCGTCCGCATAGTCCTCTGCCTTCAAAAGGAAGTCGTATACAAGAAAGTCCGCGCTGTAGTAGCCGTCCTTATTCTCCTCTACGTACGCGAAAACGTCGGCATCGGTAAGAGTTCCCCCGATCTCCTCTGTCACCTGTGTGGCGTACTTGGAGCCAAGCACGTAAAGCTCCATCGCCTTGCGGATATCCTTTTTCTTGACACCCATGCCGAACGAGGCTGCCGAATACTCGGCCATGGTCTCGTCTATGCTCTTGAGATCATCTTCATCAAGCTTTACGCCCTTTGCGGTTGCTTCCTCGGCAAGTGCCACAAGCTCCTTGGAGGTGGCGATCGCCGAATCAAAGAAGTCGGCAAGCGTGTACTGGCTCATCAGCTGCTGAGCCGCCTGCAGCGCCTGATTGGGATCGTCCTGATACATATAGTAGTAGTAAGTGTAGTAATAATTCTCAAAGGTCGAAGAATAAGCAAGATTCTCATAATAGGGGAGCATCGTGCCCGTTACTTCAAAATTCTCGGAGCTGACATACACGGTATTTCTCTCCATAATGCCGGAGTCAGAGAAAATAAAGAGCGCAAGTGCCGAAAGAATCAACACCGCGATCACGGCGATCATAAGCACCGACGTGCGATCCTTTTTCGCGCCGTTTTTGCCTTTTTTCACTGCAACAGACGAGCCTCCCGACATGCTGTAGACGTCATCATATCTGTTATTTCTGGTTCTGTTTCCTTTTCCCATGATTTCGGGTTCCACCTTTTCATTAGAATTTCATGAAAGTGCGCCTGCGGGCACACGAATTCTCTTTATTATAATATGTCAAAGTGATGTCATCTTGAATTTTTTATGAACAAAAAACAAATTTTTAATGCAAAGCACTGTTTTTGCGGCAAAATGGCTATGTGGTCTGTGCGCCGTTCCATTATTTTACGGGCTTTGATACTTTGTGAAAAAATGTTAACAGAATGCTTGACAAATCCCAAAATGTTTGATATAATATCATGGTATCTTGGGATGTCGCCAAGCGGTAAGGCACGGGACTTTGACTCCCGCATTCGTCGGTTCAAATCCGGCCATCCCAGCCAGAAAAAAGCACGCGCAAGCGTGCTTTTTTCAGTTATATTCGCCTTGCGGCGAGTTCTATTGCTTCGCAGTGATATTCGGCTTACGCCGAATGTGAAATAATTCACTTCGTGAATTGTGAAATATTGCTCCTTCGTCGCAATGTGAAATGAAATTTGCCCACATTCGCGTTAGCGAATATTTCACATTTGCGAAGCAAATATTTCACAGCGAAGCTATTTCACTTGCCCGAAGGGCAAATTTCGTTGAAAAAAGCACGCTTGCGCGTGCTTTTTTCTGGCTGGGATGGCCAGATTTGAACTGACGAATGCTAGAGTCAAAGTCTAGTGCCTTACCGCTTGGCGACATCCCAATATTGCGTTAGTATTGTATCACATTTTGCTTTGCTTGTCAAGCACTTTATTAAAAAAATTATTTTTTATGAAAAATATGATTTTTCACTATGAATTATTGCGCGCGGTGTTGAAATTTATTCGTTTATATTTTAT
>JAZNDA010000104.1:0-3518 GCA_045587785.1 Eubacteriales bacterium
GTGTCATACATTTTGGGACAGACCACCTTCGGAAGCTGCGATTTCTTCGTTTTTTCGCTCTCGGCGTTTTCTTTGACTACAGCGATGCAGATATTGCGTTTTGATAGAGAAAGGGGTGAGCATTTCTGCCCACCGCTTTGACTGTATTATAAGCAGTTACCCCTCGGTAAAGGTAATTCTTCCTTGCGGCTGTGCATATTCCTCACCAATGGTGCCGCCGAGGTGATCCACAATGTAGTTTTCAAGAAGCTCGATGTCAAGCGTTCCCTCGGCTTGGGTGGGGTTGGCATCCTTGAACATTGCCATTCCGTCGCCTTGCGAGAGCAAATGATAGTTGAAGCCTGCGAGAACATATTTCTTGTTAGGATCAAGGTCACGGTATTCGCCGCTTTCCTTATCGAGCACCTTGACACCGTACACACGGTATTCACCGTCCACGCCCGTGAAGAAGCCGTTTTCATCGGTCTTGACGGAGGTGGGGATCGCCGTATTCAGCGAGAAGGTCACGCCCGACATACTTGGGAATGAGCCGTTTTCCTCCGGGTAATTCATCACGCCCATTTCAAGCATATCGAGAAGCATTTGTCCAGTGATCTCTACCGTTACGACTTGATTGTTGTACGGGAACACCGAGAAAATATCGTTGAAGGTGACTTCGCCTGCTTCGATAGGTGCGCGCAGTCCGCCGCCGTTGACAAAGGACACGTCAGCGCCCGTCATCACACGAAGCGCATCCGAGCAAAGATTGCCGAGTGCGGTTTCGCTGTTTCTGACAAGACGAGTATCGCCGTCGTAGTCGTTCAACGTGACCGTGCTTTCTCCGATCACACGGTTGCCAAGCTCTGCGTAGCTCTCATTGATTTCGGCAAGGTACGCATCCACGGTCGCATCGGTCTTTTCGTATGTAGCGGTTTCCACAAGCTCGGTATGGGGTCCGTCCTCGGTGATGGTGAGCTTGCCGATGTACTCAAATTTCGTTCCCGTAGAGGAAAGCAGAACGTCGTCGCCACTCTTATCTTTGATGGTTTTGTTTTCGATGACAAGATGCGCGTGTGCATCGAGAACCACATCAAATCCGTCGGTATTTTCGATGATATCGGTGATATCAAACAACTCATCTGACTCGTCATAGCCAACGTGCGAGAGCGCGATCACGTAATCCGCGCCTGCTTTCTCGGCGGCATCAATGTTTGCTTGAACGAGGCTATACATATCTGCCTTGCCGTTAGCTGCAACAAAGTCCATAGGAGGAACGTCGCCTGTTACACCGATCTTGATGGTTCTTGCACCGTCAAAGTGAGGAAGTTCTTTTGCAACAGGATCGCTTTCGATGTATGCCTTCAGCTCGTTTTCAATCAGATTGTCAAGAGTTCCGTCAGCCTTCATTTCCTTGATGGCGTTGTTGAGAATGCCATAAACTTCTTTGTTAGTGTCCAATGTCATCATAGAGAAAACGGTCATTTCTTTTGAATCTTCATATGATTCGATATTATCGTTATGTGCAATAACATAATCCGCTGTGCATTTTTCAATACCAATCTCATCTATTCTGCCACTTTCCAAATCCATAAGAGCTGCGGATAAGTTGCTGTATGAATCTCATACCCCCACATTGGTTCATTGTAAAAGTGAATGATCGCGCTCGGCGCGCTCTTGCAAGCATCGAAGGTCTTGCGGATGATATGCTCGCGGCACTGTGTCAGCACCTGAACGGTCACGTCCTCGGGAATCATATCGTTGTCTATCAGCGTGCGGAGAAACTCATACTCGGTTTCGCTTGCCGCAGGAAATCCGACTTCGATCTCCTTAAATCCAACGTCAAGCAGTACCTTGTAATATTCAAGCTTTTTTTCAAGGCTCATGGGAATCACGAGGCTTTGGTTGCCGTCGCGCATATCCACCGAGCACCACACAGGCGGCTTTTCAACGTGATCCTTTTCCACCCATTTGTTATATTTTTTACCGACCTGAAAATATCCCACGCGGTATTTTGTTGCATCCATCATGATCCGTTACCTCTTTCTGATTTAATACGTCGGCTTTGGGACAAAAAGACAGCACCCGCCTCAAAGCCTAAAATTCTGCTTTGAGACGGGTGCTTATATCAATATACAAACACTCGCGGTACCACTCAAATTGCGGATATAAACACTCCGCCACCTCTTCGAAGTCAGACATCTTCCATGCACTGACGCAGCATTCACGGGTTGCCCTACACACACTTGCTTCAGGCTTCCGGCTCGGAAGGGAGAGGACAAGACGTTGCATACCGACTCACACCACCCATCGGCTCTCTGAAATGCGTTTGCATCTTGACCATTCTTCGTCATAGCTTTTATTGATATTCAATTGTAAAAGCTTTTTACCACTCTTACGGTTTACTCTTGATATTTATTTTGTGAAAACATTCCCCAAAATTCATTTCCAAAGCTCTTGCTTTTTTCACTATTTTGTTGTATAATACTTTTCAACATTAGTCAAGCGAATGGTTTCGATAATAATCATCTAATTTTTCGATAAACCAAACAGGAGGACGCAATGGAACTCAGAAACCTCATTACCTTTATACACGTAGCCGAGCTCGGCAGCTTCACCAAGGCGGCGGAACAGCTTGGATATTCGCAGTCAACGATCTCCTTCCAGATCAAACAGCTTGAGGATGAGATCGGCTGTCTTTTGTTTGAGCGAATCAATCATACCATCACGCTTACCGAGCGAGGCCGCGATCTTGTTTCCTATGCACATCAAATCCGCGCGCTTACCGAGGACTTCAAAGAAAGCCTTACGAAAGAGGAGGAGTGCCGTGGGCATATTCATATCGTAACGCCCGATTCGGTATGCGAGGATATGATCTACTCACGCTATATCGATTTTCATGAAAAGTATCCCTTGATCTTTATTCGATTTACCACGGGTGACTCGGCACTTATGCTGGATATGCTGGAACACAACGAAGCGGACGTGATCATAACGCTGGATCATCGTTTATACAATAAGGATTACGTGATAGCCAAAGAAGAAACTTTGCCCATGCACTTTGTCACAAGCAAGCGCTCAAGGTTCGCAGGCAAGAAAAACCTATCCATCCACGATATTGCAAGCGAGCCCTTTATTCTGACCGAATACGGACAGGGATACCGCCGCGTTTTTGACAAAGAACTTGCCAAAAGGTCCGTGGAGATCACGCCCGTACTCGAAATTGGAAGAACCGATGTCATTACGCATATCCTTGCAAAAAGCGATATGATCTCCTATCTCCCCGATTTTGTTACTAAGGAATTGATCGAATCGGGTGAGCTTTGCTACCTTGACGTTTGCGATATAAAGGTCGATATCTGGAAGCAGCTGATCTACCATAAAAACAAATGGATGTCAAAGAGCCTCAAGACCTTTATCGAATATATCAAGGACAACGAATTTTCCTGAATTTCGCCGCTGCCTTTGCCCGGAGACGGCATTGTCAATTTTGAGGGGCGAATTATTTTTTCCAATCCGCAATTGGTCGGCCCCCCTTCTTT
>JAZNDA010000105.1:0-15015 GCA_045587785.1 Eubacteriales bacterium
CGGCATCGTACCCAAAGCCTCGGCGCTGTCGGACGGCTACACGCGCAAAGCCACCGAATCGGGCGAGGTCACGGACGCGCTTGTTTCCTCGCTCTCGGATTTCTCTTTTGATCTTTTGCAGGGCGCGATCGCCGACCCGAACAGCAGAGGCAACCTTCTGACCTCTCCCCTCTCAGCCATTCTCTGCCTTGCGCTCGTGACCAACGGTGCGTCGGGCGAAACGCTCGCACAGCTTGAAGACGTTTTGGGCATGGAGATCACAGACATCAACAAGGCACTTTACGCCTTCACCCGTTCGCTTTCCACAACCGAGGACTGCAAGGTCAAATTCGCCAATTCGGTTTGGTTCCGCGACAGCGGCACGCTCCACGTCAAAGAGGATTATCTGCAAACCTCTGCCGACTGGTACGACGCCGAGCAGTTTGCCGCCCCCTTTGACAGCACGACCGCAAAGCAGATCAACGATTGGGTAAAGGACAACACCGACGGCATGATCGACTCCATCATCGACGACCCGTCTGCCCTCGCAAGCTCGGTGATGTATCTGATCAACACGCTTGTGTTTGACGCCAAGTGGATGGGCGAATACGAGAAAAATCAGATTCGCGATGACAGCTTCCAAAATCTTGACGGCACCAAGAGCGCGGTCAAGATGCTCTGCTCGGACGAGGGCATCGTGCTTCGCCCAGAGGGCGGTGTCGGCTTTGCCAAAAAATATAAGGGCGGAAGCTACAGCTTTGTCGCGCTCCTGCCCGATGAGGGTACGGATATCTATGACTTTGCCGCGTCGCTTAACGGCGAGCGCTGGCTGTCGATGTGGAACAGCAAAGACTATTACCCTGCCAACGTCAAGATTCCCGAGTTCAGCTATGAGGCTGACTTTGCCTTGAATGAGACACTGCAGTCACTGGGCGCGACCGATATGTTTGACGAAAGCGCGGCAGATTTCTCCGCTCTTGCCACCTCGGACAACGGAAACATCTATTGCTCGGGCGTGTATCAGAAGTGTTTTATCGATGTCAGCCGTAACGGCACCAAGGCGGCGGCTGTCACCTGGGCAGACATGACCGATCGTGCCGCCGCACCCACGTCGCCGATCAACATCTTCCTTGACCGTCCTTTTGTTTACGCCATTGTCGATCACGCCACGGGACTTCCCTTGTTCCTCGGCATCGTTCATACGCTTTAATTGAGGTTTAGCGATAATTTTACGTGGGGCGTTGCCCCACACCCCACAAGCTTTTGAAAAAGCTTGACCAAAACTTTCGCCGAATGGGAGCGTGCAAACTTCGCCTCATTTTGGGACGGAAAACCGCTTTGCGGTTTTCCGTAGCGCAAAGCTAACGCGCCGACAAAGAAAGCTCGCTTTCTTTTCGGCGACGTAGCTTTTGCGCATCCTCGGCCGTCTTTTAAGACGGCCTCAAAATGACTCAGACAATGGAACAAATATTGTTTTCGCGTTATCGTTCGTATGACGCAAGGACAATACCTATTTTGCCCTCTGCAAAAGTTTTTGCGGAGCTTTTTTCAAAAAGCGACCCGCCGGAGGCTCGTTCTCCACACCGCTAAACTTCAATTCATAAACAAAAGGGGCCCAGTCAAGTTTGGAAATTACGCCCAAATTTGACCAAGCTCCTTTTTCATCTTCTTTTTTTCTTTTTCCCCTTCTCGACACGGTGATGGTTGACCGCCGCCGCCCGTGCCTTTTTACCAAACATGGCGCGAAGCATCAAAACCAGAATTGAGATCGCCCCTATCATGGCAGACACCGCCAGCGGCATCAGCAAGAAAAGCAGGCTCCCAACGCCTATCCTCACGCACATACCCGTAAGCCATGCAAGTGCCGTGGGAAACATAAACCCAAGCACAAGGTCAGCGATCAAAAACATGATCGCAAGCACCGCAAGCCCTCTCAGACCCGAGCGAATATCCGAACGGCTGATCTCCATATGGATGACCACCGTAAGGCTGAGCACAAGCGCGATCCAATAACGTACGTCCGAGAAAATTTCCCCACCGAACAAAATCCGCCACATCTCCAAAAGAACGCGCGGTGCGCTGTCCAGATCAAGCCTGCCTCCAAGCGTTCCCGTTATATCCGTCAACATATCGGGCACGAATATCCAAACAAACAACAGCACCACCATGCCGCCTGCAAGGATGGGCGAGATGCCGATAAAATAATTGCCGATCTGATGATAAAGATTGGTCTTATAATACGTGTGCTCAACGTACCCGAGCGTTTTGGAGCGCTTATCGGTGTTCACCACCTTCATTTTAGTGATGGTATGTCCGAACAGAACACACATCAAGGCGTGCGACAGCTCATGCACGGGTGTGCCGATAAATCCCGTCAGCCGTACGATACCAAATGCCGCGTCACCGCAGGCATCATACAGACATTTATTGCAAAAGGAGATAAAAACACCGCAAAGGATCACAAAGCCAAACAAAAACATCATTTGTACAAAATAGCTCTCCAAAACCAAAAGCACGGCATTTCCCTCCTTTCCTCATTTCAGTTTTTCATTATAGCGGAAAACCGCTTTAAAGTCAACTACATTTTCAAATTTCTTCTCCCCCAGACCGAAAAATATCCAATGACAAGCACCGCGCAAAGGCTTACCGCCATCACGAATATCAGAATAGGAAGCGAGTCGATACGGCACACGCTCTTGAGTGCCATGATCACGCCCACCGAAAGTGCTCCGCCGATATAGGTCCTAAGCACGGGAAGCAACAGACGCATCGGCTCGCACGAGAGCAGTCTCGCCCCAAAAAACGGCATACATACCGAATACCACACCACGCGAACGGCAAAGGACACCGCCGAAACGCCGAAAATGCCCACGCTTGTAAACACAGCAAGCCCGAGGGCTACCGCCAAACCCAAAAGCGACCCCGACACATACAGAAGTGCCATTCGTCGCAAACGGTTCATGATCACCGACAGCTGAAACAGCGGAAGCGCGCAGGCCACCGACAGCATGGGGACCAGCGAGAATACACAAAGCAACCGCAAAAGCGGTGTATTTTGAGCCCCCAGCCACAGTGCCAGAAACTCCCTTAAAAATCCCACCGCCATAGAGATGCCGACCAGCGCAAAAAAGCCCACCATGCGCATGCTTCGAAGCACGTCCGATAAAAGCGCGTCGCTCTCGCCGCTCGCAAACTGCTTTGTCACGGTGGGAACGAACACCCCCGTCAGCATCAAAAGCACGCCGCCGAATACGCGCGCGGCGGTCAGCGACAGCGAATACACACCTGCCCTCTCTGCACCAAAGACCATATTGACAAGGATCAAAAGACCTCCTCCCATCAGCCATGTGCCAAGCGAATCCACAGAATACCAAAGCCCCGAGCCAAGCACGCGCCAGAGATATGCACGGGAAAAGTCACGCCACCTCGGCACCACGTCGGGCACCAACATGTGCGAGAGCCAGATGCGGATACACGCCGATGCCACCGAGGACACAAGAACCGCCACGCCCACACTGACCACCGAGACGGGCAACACACCGCTGAGTAAAAACCACAGCAAAACGGCTTTGACAAGCACTGCCGACAGCTCCCCTGCCGCACGAAGATCCAATCGTCCCGAGATCACATAGCCCGCTCCAAACACCGACGTCACGGCATCCGTCAGACTTGAAAGCAGCATCAGAGCCAAAAAAATCTTGATCTCGCCATGTGCACCATGGGGCATATTCAAAAATCTGTCGCTGAATATGGCAAACAGCAAGGCAGGAACAGCAAGAAACAGCGATGCAAGCATACTGCCGTAAAACACCGTAGAAAAATAGCATCCCGCTTCTTCCCGCCGTCCGCCCGCATATTCCACCGACACGTAGCGCACCGCCGTTGAGGTCAGCATACCCGTCAGCAACCCGATCACTGCCATGGCCTCCAGCGCGATTGGATAAAAGCCGTACATCTCAATACCCAGCCGCCCGATCAGAAACGGCGTCAGCACAAGCGCAATGGCGGCAGAGATCACGTGCGAAATACCGCCGCAGATCAGATTGGCACTCAGTCTCCCGCCAAAAACACGGTTTTCAGGAGTTGCTTTGTTCATGTAAAAATCACTCCCCATATAGGTTATTCAACCAGTATTTTTGCCTTTTGGGGGAGATTTTATCATCAAAAAACAAATTTCTTTCGGATTATTCCCTCTTGCCTATACAACAAATATGCGCCTGCCTTTTACGCAAGCGCATGTTTTTTATATACTGAATACCAGTGTATTTTGCAAAATGCTCTGAACGTCTCTTTGAAGCGGAGGCTGGGTCCCCTCTCGCATGCACGCCGCCGTTCCGTACGCCGCCGCAAGTGCGAGCGTTTTTTCAATATCGAACTGCGCCGCACAGCCTGCAAGATAACCTGCGATCATACTGTCGCCCGCACCTACTGTGGAAGAACAATCGCTCAAAGCAGGCACGCGAACCGCAAGGCATTTCTCGCCGTCCGACCAGACCGCGCCGCGCTCGCCAAGGCTTACCATCACATAGGATGAATGCCCACCTCGCACCAAGTCCTGCGCCGCCTTTGCCGCGTTTTCAAGGCTGTCTGCACCCTTGCCGTATATTTCCCCGATCTCCTGCCCGTTGGGCTTGATCAAATACGGTCCCATCTCACGCAGATCGATGGGCGAGAGCGACTGCGAATCCAAAACAAGTTTCGCCCCCGCTGACTTAAGGCTTTTTAAAAACGCCTTAACGCTTGCCGCAGAAAGTCCCTGCGGTATCCGCCCCGCAAACGAAACAAAACTATCCTTAACGCCGTCGGCAAGCATACGCGCCTCAAGTGCCGACAGCATGTCCTCATCGGGCGAAAAGCCGTCCATACTGATCCTTGTTTCCACCCCGTGATGAAGCGTGATGTTCTCACGTATCCTGCCCTCGGCGTAAAACGGCACGTAAGAAATATTCTCTTTTTGCAATTCGTCCTCAAACGCCTCGCCGTTCTCCCTGCCGAGAATGACGTACGCCGTATTCTCCACACCGTTTGCCGTGAGCGCGCGCGAGGTATTGATACCTTTGCCGCCCGCATTTTTGGTGGCATGCATCACACTGTTTTCTCTGCCGACCTCAAATTGCTCAAGTCGGTAATGCAGGTCAAATGCAGGACTGAGCGTAATGGTTTTAATTCCCTTCATGATCATCTGCGCTTAAGCTTGCCGATCACTCTGCCGCCGCACCATACGCTTTGGAAATCCTTGAGCATGATGTCGCCGTAATTCTTATTGAGCGAGATCAAACGGTCGCCGCCGTAAATTTTGAAATATCCGTTTCCGTCCAGCATAAAGATGGCAGGCTCGCCAACCTCTACGCTGTCACAGTCCGAAACCAACAGAATGTCGCCGTCACGGTATTTTGGCTCCATGCTGTTTCCGCTGATCTTGAGGGCAAAATCCGCCTCGGCGGTACGGGCGTTGTTGCCGATATAGATCTTCTCGCCTCGGCTTTCGTCCAAAAATTCACCGATACCTGCAGACACGGGCAAATCATACAGCATAATGGCACGCTTGCCAAGACGGGCGCCCTGCTCGTTCTCGTCCATGCGTCGCATAAGCTCTTCCGAGGTCAGCACCTTTGCCTTGCCCTTTTCGGTGTATTCCGAGCAGGTCACTCTCTGAAG
This sequence comes from Eubacteriales bacterium, assembly GCA_045587785.1. Classification (GTDB taxonomy): domain Bacteria; phylum Bacillota; class Clostridia; order Oscillospirales; family CAG-272; genus RGIG8775. The sequence goes on from JAZNDA010000105.1 coordinate 5,638, forward strand.
TTCCTTGTCAACCACCAGCGCACACAGCTCCTTGCCGTGCGTATCCAAACGGCGGTAATTTTCGATCAGACGGATCTCTCCGTCCTCCAAGGTATAGTTGTTGTCATTTTGCTCTACGCCGTTTACAATGTAGTCAAGAGAACAACCCAGCGCATTGCAGATCGATAAAATATTGGAAAGCTTGGGAGAATCGCTGATACCCGCCAGAATTTTACTGAGCGTACCGAGCGGAATTCCCGTCATGTCGGACAGCATATCATTGGTGATCTTTCGTTCGCTTTTGATTTTTTTAATTCTGTCGATATAATCCATACCCTTTTCCTCCAAAAACGGTTTCTTTGGACGTATTATATCACATATTTTCCGTTTTGTAAATAGTTTTTTTGAAATTTTTTCTGTTTTCGGAAAATAAATTATTTTTTCACGATCAAAAAATTCCACCGAAGCAGAGCAAAAATGCCGCTTTACCTATATAATTCCAGATTTCCGAAAAACACTCTGCCCCCACAAAAAGCAGTGCCGCAAGCCCCACCAGCGCAAAAAATCGGCAAAAGATCGCACGCAAAGCATCAAGCAAATCGTATTTTCACCCCCACGCTATGTGTATGCTCGATTTCGCCGTTTTATTGCTCCCTCACGTGGAATGCTCTGTCCACCGCCATAGCTAAAAGATCGCTGACCTTTTCTGTGATGATATCGCTTTCCTTGGGCGCGACAAAAAAACGCCGCCCGTTTTCAAGGACCCCACGAAGCGGCTCGCTGACCTCACCTATCCCCGCACGGGAGAGTGCGTCGTATACCAATGTGGACGACTCTACCACAGTGGGCACACCGAGTGAGATGACGGGAACGCCCACCGTTTGCCTGTCAATGGCTTTTCTCGCGTTCCCCACCCCAGAGCCGGGGGAAATACCGCTGTCACACAGCTGTACCGTTGCCGCCAGTCTCTCCACGCCTCTTGCGGCAAGCGCGTCAATGGCAAGCACCAGATCGGGGCGCACGTTCTCCGCCGCGCCGCGAACCAGCTCCACGGTCTCAATGCCCGTTTGACCGAGGACACCCGTAAACAGTGCGGATATCTCGCACTTCTGTACCATATCGTAAAGTTTGCTGTCAAACCGACGCAAATGGCGCGTCGCCGTGATCTTTCGCACCGCCCGCGGTCCTATGGCGTCGGCAGTAATGTCCTCGTTTCCAAGCCCAGCCACCAAAACCGAAAAATCCCTATCGGGCATCCTTCCGCAAAGCGAACGGCACATGGTGCGTATCTCCCCCGCCAAAACCTCGGCAAGCTTTTTGCTTACGTCATCGTCCAGCAAGTGCATCTCTCCGCAAAACACCGTTACGTAGTTACCCATCGGCTTCCCGAGAAGCGTGCTGTGCGCATCCTCGCTGACACAAAGACGGGTAATGCCAAAGCCGTCCTTTTGCTCCTCTTTGCATATTTCGGCAAAATCAAAGGACGTGCCTGCCGCCTGCATGCTTTCATATGCCAGATCGGTCCTTGTATAAAATTCCATCTTTACTCACCCCCACATTGAGTATTCCCCCATACAATAAAAATTTACATTCACCGCTTGATTTCCGACAAAAAAGCATTTATAATTATGACGTACGATCATTTTACCGTCAAGGATTTTTTGTCTGTTCAAGTTGTATAAATTTTGAAACAGGAATTGTGCAAATGTCCGAAATTTGATTTTGTTCTCCCTAAGCTGTTGCTAAAAATCAGATTTAATGGTATAATGTCTTAAATAATGCCGTCTTATGGCAAATTTGTTTTTCAATTATCCAAGGAGGATATTAAAATCATGATAAAGCGTATTACAGCTTTTGTTTTGTGCGTTCTTATGCTTCTCCCTTGCCTTGTTTCCTGCGGAAGCGAGCTTAAAGAAGACGAGCGCGGCTCTTACATCACCATGTACGTGGCAGACCGTGTGTATGATTACGACCCTGCCAACGCTTATGAAAACGATTCGGCACTCAAGATCGTCAGCCTTCTGTTTATGCCCCTGTTCCGCATGGACGAGAACGGCAAAGTCAAGAATGAGCTGGTTGAGAGCTATACCATCAAAGAAGATACCAACAACCACGAATACAAGATGAACATCACGCTGAAGGATTCCTACTGGAGTGACGGCACACCCATCTCGGCAAATGACATTGTGTTTGCCTGGAAGCGTATTCTGGACGTTGAATCCACAAGCGAAGCGGCTGCCCTGCTTTATCAGATCAAGAACGCAAAGGCGGTGAAGGAAGGCGACCTTTCGATCGATGCGCTTCAGATCTATGCGATCAACACCACTACTCTTGAGATTTTCTTTGAAGAAAAGTTGGACGGAAAAGGCAATCCCGCCATTGACTACGACGGCTTTATCCGCAATCTGACAAGCTATGCGCTGGTTCCCTTGCGCGAGATCATCGTATCGAGAACGCCCGACTGGGCAAAGAAGCCGGCTACCATGGTGTGCAGCGGTCCGTTTACGATCCGCCGCGTTTCCTATGAGGACGCCGACAACGGTCTGATACTGGAGAGAAACCCCTACTACCTCAGAAACAAGGAAAAGGACGCACTTAACTCGTCGGTCAAGCCCTACCGCTTGATCATTGACTATACAAAGTCTGCCGAAGAGATCATGCAGGGATATGAAAACGGCGAGATCTTCTTTGTGGGTGAGATTCCGCTGTCCTACCGCGAGAGCTACAAGGACAAGGCAACGGTTTCGAATGCCCTTTCCACACATACCTACTATCTGAATGAGAACGCAGAGATCGGCGGCACCAAGCTGTTTGCCATCAAGGAAGTTCGCGAAGCACTCTCGCTTGCGATCGACCGTGAGGCTATCGCCGACGCCGTGGTATTTGCCAAAGCGGCTACCGCACTTGTTCCCTACGGCTTGTTTGAGACCGACTCGGCAAAGAAGGACTTCCGCACCGCGGGCGGTGACATCATTTCCTCTGCCGCAGACCTTTCTGCAGCTAAGGCAAAGCTGAGCGCGGCAGGCATCAATGCATCGAGCTACAGCTTCAAGATCAGCGTTCCCGCTTATGACGAGATCCACGTTATGATCGCCGAAAAGGTAGCTGAAGCATGGAATTCACTTGGATTCAAGGTCTCGGTTGAAAAGGTCAAGGTGATCGTCAATGACGACCTTGGCACGACCAATGAAGTTCCCGTAGATATCCGCGACGACATCTTCCTTGAGAGATTCGCTATCGGCGACTACGAGGTGGCAGGTGTAGATCTGATCTCTTACAGCACCGATGCCTTCGGCTTGCTTGCTCCCTTCGCTATTGGCTTTACGGGTCAGGCAATGGACATGGGTCTGAAGGACGAAAACGGTCAGCCCTACTACGTTCTTCCCAAGCACATCACGGGCTATGAGAACAGCGACTATACCGCGCTGATCCAAAAGATCCACGCAACCGCATCGCTCACCGAGCGTGCACAGTTGCTCCACGAGGCAGAAAGCAAGCTGCTTGCCGATATGCCCGTTATCCCGATCATCTTCAATGAGGACGCTTACGTCGAACACGATGACATTTCGGGTCTTAAGAGCACCTACTACGGCACAAGGATCTTCTCCTCTGTCATGCAGAAGGATTGGAGAAATTACGTTCCCGAGGAATAATATAAACCATAAAAGCCAAGATCCAACGATCTTGGCTTTTTCTTTTTAAAAAATTTTTTCAGTTTTTTCCTCTATTTGAAAATTAGACTTTACAAATAGAGAAAAAAGGTGTATAATGTATTCACCACACAAAATAAGGATATTGCAATTTTCAAACCGGAAGTGGGTATTTTACTTAGGTAAAAGTGCTGACTTCACTTTTCCGCTTCTTGGCGAGGATTGCAATCGATTTTGTGTGGTAACAAATCGAGGTCAGGCATTTTTCGGTGTGTGTGGCTTCGGTTGCACACACTTTTTTATTTTATAGGAGAAAACATTATGAAAGCAAAAATCTTATTGTGGATTTTCTTCACGCTCTGTACCCTGTGCGCTATTGGCATAGGACCAAGTTTCTTTGGAATCCTTATGTTGGCAACCGCCATAATGTCTATGCCGATCAAATCCATTCATAACATATGGGCTAAAATACTTAAAAACAAAAGTAAAAAGTTGAAAACACTTCTCATAATATGTACTTTTGTCATTTCAATATTGGGATACTCTCTCACCTTGCCAAACGAAGAATATGAAGTGCCACCTTTCGAAACTACGGCTCCCGAAATTACTGCTCCCGAAACTACTGCTCCCGAAACTACTGCTTCCGAAACCACGGTGCCCGAAACCACGGTGCCCGAGACCACGGCTCCCGAAACCACGGTGCCCGAGACCACGGTGCCCGAGACCACGGCTCCCGAAACTACGGCTCCCGAAACTACGGCTCCCGAAACCATTTCAATTGAATATATTCTCAGCCTTGAGACTCAAAAATTTCATTACAAGGGTTGCCGATGGGAAAAAAATATTAAGGAAGAAAACAGAGGAACTTTCACCGGAAACCGAGAAACTCTCATCTCTCAAGGATACTCCCCCTGTGGCACATGCAAACCCTAAATCATAACCACCGGCTAAGCCGGTGGTTATCTTTTCGGTAATATTCCATCCCTCGGTGCCGTAAACGTCGCCGTTTTTGTCGTAGGTTTATCTATTGCTTCCCTCTGAACGTGAGGTTTTCAAGCTTTTTATATGCTTGCGAAGCGTCCAAAATCTGAGATAAATGCCTTATCATTTCCTATCTGCGGTGTGTAATTTTCAAAGTCATTTTCGTTGAATTTATCGACGTAAGCTCTGAGCAGATCTTATCCGTCCGTATTCACTCCCGACTTCTTGTTTCAGTTTATTTTGGATTGATTGTCACCAAGCATACGCGATATCTTTTCGGCAAGCGTCGGAAAATCCGAGATCGTATGACCCTCAAGAAGCTCCTCGGCATCGGAAAATGCCTTTTGCAAAACGTCGCCGTCCTCACACAGATCGGCAATGCGGAAGTCGGCACCGCCGCTTTGGCGGATGCCCATATTGGCGGTCGGGCGAAGGAAGTCACCTGGGCCACGAAGCTTAAGATCTGTCTCGGCGATCTCATACCCGTCATGCGTGGCACACATAGTCTTGAGACGCTTGATCGCATTTTCGCCCTTTGTGTCACTCACCAGTACGCAATAGGATTTCCGTGTGCCGCGTCCCACCCGTCCGCGAAGCTGATGGAGCTGTGACAGCCCAAAGCGATCGGCATTCTCCACGATCATAAGACATGCCTCGGGAACGTTGACACCGACCTCGATCACGGTGGTCGATACCAGCACGTCCACCTCGCCGTCCGCAAACGCGCGCATGACCTTGTCCTTGTCCGCCCCCTTCATCTTGCCGTGAACAAAGCGGATAGCAAGCTCGGGCAGCTTTTCTTTCAGCTCCTCGGTATATGCCACCGCGCTTTTCAGCGGTGTTTTATGTTCGGGAAGGTCTTGCCCAAGCTCTGCCAGAAGAAGGTCGCCCTCCGCTTCATCGGCTTCCTCTACCGCGGGGCAGACAATATAAACTCTGCCGCCCTGCCCCACAAGCTTGCGTATAAAAGCATACAGCCTCTCGTGGTAGCTCTCACCCACAAAAAAGGTCTCCACACTCTGACGGCCGGGGGGGATCTCGTCGATACGGCTGATATCCAGCCCTCCGTAAACCGTCAGTGCCAGCGTTCTCGGAATCGGCGTAGCACTCATCACCAGAGTGTGCACCTGCTTTCCCTTTTCCGAAAGCCATGCACGTTGATTGACGCCAAAGCGGTGCTGTTCATCTATCACCGCAAGCCCCAGCGTGGCAAAACTCACGCCTGCGCTGATCAATGCCTGCGTACCTATAATAATATCACACTCATGCGCGGCTATGCTTTCTCTCGCCTGCCGCTTTTGTTTTTCGGTCAGCGACCCCACAAGAAGCGTGACGCGCACACCAAGTCGGTCAAACAGCGGTGTCAGATCGGCGGCGTGCTGACGCGCCAAGATATCAGTCGGCACCATGAGTGCCGCTTGATATCCGCTTTTTACTGCCGCGTACATGGCGGCGGCGGCAAACACGGTCTTGCCGCATCCCACGACGCCCACCAAAATGCGGTTCATGGGCGTATCCTTACCAAGATCGGCAAGGATCTCACCCACCGCACGGGATTGCGCCCCCGTCAGCCGATATGGCAAAAGCGACAAAAGCGGCGAAATATCACGATCGGTCAAGCGCGGCGCACCCGTCAGGCGTTTTCTGTTCCCCGACAGACGAAGCCCCAGTGCAAACAGCAAAAGCTCGTCATACACAAGACGCCTTTTGGCTGAAACCAACTCTTCGTAAGAGGACGGCATATGGATACCGCGAAGTGCACCGATCAGCGTGCACAGGCGGTTTTTCATGCGAAGCTCCTCGGGCAAATGGTCCGAAAGCTCTCTCGCCGCCGCCGAAAGCACCTCACGCACCCCCGATTTGATCTGTGTTTGCGTCAGCCCCTCGACGGAGGGATAAACGGGAAACAGGGACGGCAAGGGTCTTCCCTCGATCACGCACTCATGCGTTGGCGAGGACATGATGCACTTATTTGCCTTTTTTTCAATTCTTCCGTAAAAGCGGTATTCCCCGCCCACCTCAAAGCTGTTTCTCAAAAAGTCCTGATTAAAATATATGATCTCGCAGCTACCCGTTTGGTCAAAAGCGCGAAATTTGAGCAATGACATACCACGGCGGATCTTTGCCACAGTCGGTTTGGTGGCAACCGTCAGCACGACAGCTTGTTTTTCGCCCTCTGCGGCCTCGGCAAGTGTTTTGACGTCGCCGCGGTTTTCGTAAGAACGCGGATAGTGCCAAAGAAGGTCACCCGCCGTAAAAATACCCAGCTTGCGGTATCCCTCGGCGCGCACCGCTCCCACGCCATGCAGGGCGGTTATGGGGGAATCAAGCAGCGACATACAAAATCTCCTTTCGCGTTTTTCTTTATTGTACCACAATTTCTCCGTTCCGTCAATCACCGTTGTTACATTATCAATAAAAATCCCCCCCGCATATGGTGCGTGTTCTTAAGGACAGTTTTTGAAATTTAATAAAATACGTTACCTACCGACAGAAAAAAGGATAGAGAAAGCAAATGCAATCTCTGTCCTTTTTTCTTGACAAGCACTGCATTTGTAGACACAAATGCTTCTATGTAGACTAATTCACAATTTTATGATATAATTTTATAAACCAATGCACCCAAATTCAAAAATGCCACACTATATGAGTGAAAGGAGGCGAGAAAATGCAAGAAACGAACGAAATGCGTTATCAGCTTATCAATGAGTTTGTAGAAAACTATATGGAGAATCTGTTTTACTTCTGCTTAAAAAAGACAGGAAGCCCTATTGAAGCGGAAGATCTGACACAAGATATCGCGCTTCAGATCATCACGGCTTTGAATAAAGGCATGATACCAACGAGCTTTTCGGCGTGGGTATGGCAGATCGCGCGAAATCGTTTTTCCGTATGGGCAACTGAAAAGCATAATAGAAACGAATCGGTAACCGGTTCCGATATCGGCGATTATGAAATTGAAGACGAAAGCGAAAATATCCTTGATGAAATGATACATACAGAGCAAATAGCTCTGCTTAGGCGAGAGTTGGCGTTCATCAAACGTGATTATCGCAATATCGTCGTTGCCTATTACATTGAAAATAAAAACGTTCGTGAAATTGCAGAAGAGCTCTCGCTTTCAGCAAACACGGTGAAATCTCGACTTCTCCGTGCAAGACAAATTTTGAAAGAAGGTATGGATATGGCAAGAGAATTTGGAAAACGCAGTTATAATCCCGAAAAAATTACATTCGCCGCAAGCGGTTCACAACCCAGCGGGCTGCCTTGGAAAGCTGTAAACAGAAAAATTCCAAACAACATTTTGCTACAAGCGAGCAATAACCCCTCAACGATTGAAGAGTTATCTATGGAACTTGGTGTAGCACTCCCTTACATGGAGGAAGAGGTTAATATCCTTCACCACGCAACACTTCTTGAGAAGCAAGGTGATAAATATATAACTAATTTCTTTATATTAGATAAAGATTGTCGAATAGAAGTCTATCATGCTCTCCGAAAGACTGCAAGAGAAAGAAGTCATCTTATCCGAGAGTTTATGGACGACAGAATGACCGAAATTCGTGCCCTGGGAATTGCAGGCGACCACATTGATGATAATACAATTCGTTGGTGGTTGGTTCCCGATCTCATTGATTATTTAATTGAAAATTCGGTCAAGACACAAAACATTTACGAACCGTCCAAACGTGCGAACGGAGAATCTTGGGGATTTGTTGGTTATGAATTAACTGATCTTCCCGAAGATACTGTTATGGGACACAATGGATGCGGCAATGAACAAAATATGTTTTGGACTTATAAATACAATGACTATTCTTTGTGGAATCAATGCGGCGAACCTGAGTACGAGGAAATGGAGTTTATGTGTAATTGCATAAGAGAAAACAGAAAAGTATCTTCATTTACCGATATTGAAAAAAGAGTATGGGATGGTATTAACGGTAGGTATGCACATATTTCTGTCGATGGATATATGATTCCCGATATTCTCATTATCAGAATTGAAAAACTTAGACAGATTCATCAACTCTTCCGTGGACACAAAAACTATGAGTTGCTTATTAAGAATGTTGCTAATCTGTATGAAAAGGTTGCGGAGATATTCAAAAAATATAGCCATCAAGTATTGCATGACAACATAGGATATAACATCAGAATGGAATTGTATGCTACGAGAATGATGGCAATTCACGATTTGGTTGATGAAAATGTTTTAAAACTACCGAAGGATACGAGCAAATCTTCACTTGGTATGCACATTGTTTTGAAATAACAAACACACCGCCGAGAGTAACCGTTTGGTCACTCTCGGCGGTATATTGTTTATTTCGCACAACCACCTCTGGTGGTGAGTAAGTGCGCACTTGCAGGCAAACAATAATCCTCACTTTACACAAGGGAGCCTCTGTCGGTAACCGCTATCTCGCTGCTATCCTATAGAGTTAAAACTGTCCTTTAGAACCCGACGCATAGCGGGGGGGATTTCCTTTTCGGGCATAGCCCTAATACTACTGGCGGCGCACAAGTGCGCTTTTTATTGGCCTGCCAGCCATGCAACTATTACCTCCTACCCATAAATGGGTTGTACGAATAGGCTCCCTCCGAGAGGGAGGGGGACCGCCGCGGGGTTCCCCGAAACGAATAAAATGAGTTTTGGGGGTTCTCGCGTTAGCGGTGGAAGGAGCCTGCGCGACTTCATTGTACTTGCAGACTTTATTCGTTGCGCGGGCTCCCTCAGTCGCCTAATCGGCGCCAGCTCCCTCCC
>JAZNDA010000106.1:0-4379 GCA_045587785.1 Eubacteriales bacterium
CCGAGAATCTCGTAGAGATTCTCGGTTGGCGCGACGCGACACAAAGACAAAGAAAGCTCGCTTTCTTTTCTTTTGTGTGGCTTCGCGCGTTACCACCCGTCAAAGACGGGTGCAAAATGACTAAGTAAAACCAAAGCCGTAAAAGTTTTCGTCCACCTTTTTCAAAAGGTGGCGGGGTTTGGGGCAGAGCCCCATAAAGCAGAGCCCCATAAATAAAAGCAGTAAATACACGAAAGGAAATATAAAAATGGAACAAAATCACGAGCTTCCCAAAACATATTCCCCTGCGGAATTTGAGGACAGAATTTACAGGAACTGGTGCGAGAAGGGATATTTCACGCCCGATACAAGCAAGGAGGGACCTTCGTATTCGATCGTCATTCCCCCTCCAAACATCACAGGTCAGCTTCACATGGGGCATGCGCTTGACAACACGCTTCAGGACATTTTGATTCGTTACAAGAGAATGCAGGGCTTCTCTACGCTTTGGCTCCCCGGTACCGACCACGCGTCGATCGCCACCGAGGCAAAGATCGTGGAAGCTATGCGGGGGGAAGGTCTGACCAAGGATGACCTTGGCAGAGAAAAATTCCTTGAAAGAGCTTGGGCGTGGAAGGAGCAGTACGGCGGCAGGATCATTTCTCAGCTCAAGAAGTTGGGCTCGTCCTGCGACTGGACGCGTGAGCGTTTTACGCTGGACGCAGGTTGTTCGGAGGCGGTCAAGGAGGTCTTTGTCCGTCTTTATAAGAAGGGGCTTATTTACCGCGGCGAGCGCATCATCAACTGGTGTCCTCACTGTAAGACATCCATCTCCAACGCCGAGGTCAATTACGAGGAGCAGCAGAGCCATTTCTGGCACATTCGCTATCCCCTTGTGGGCGGCGACGGCTATCTTGAGGTAGCGACCACCCGTCCCGAGACGCTTCTTGGCGATACCGCGATTGCCGTCAACCCTGAGGATGAGAGATATAAGCACCTCATCGGCAAATACTGCGTTCTGCCCTTGGTGGGTCGCCGTATTCCGATCGTGGGCGATGAGCACGCTCAGCTTGACAAGGGTACGGGCTGTGTGAAGATCACCCCTGCCCACGACCCCAACGACTTTGAGGTCGGACGCCGCCATCAGCTCCCCATGGAGGTGTGCCTGACGGAGGACGGAAAGATCACCGAGGGCTATCCGAAATACGCGGGCATGGATCGCTACGAGGCGAGAAAGGCAATCGTCAAGGATCTGGAAGAGGGCGGATTCCTCATGGGGATCGAGGATCTGACGCACGAGGTCGGAACCTGCTACCGCTGCAACACCACCATTGAGCCTATGATCTCGCTTCAGTGGTTCGTTCGCATGGAGCCATTGGCAAAGCCTGCGATCAAGGCGGTGCGTGACGGCGATATCCGGTTCGTGCCCGAACGCTTTGACAAGAACTATTTCCATTGGATGGAGAATACGCAGGACTGGTGCATCTCCCGTCAGCTTTGGTGGGGACACAGAATTCCTGCCTTCTACTGCGACGAGTGCGGCACTATGGAGGTCACAAAGGCGGAGAGCGCGGTTTGTCCCAAGTGCGGCAAGCAAATGAGACAGGACCCCGATACGCTGGACACTTGGTTCTCCTCGGCACTCTGGCCCTTCTCGACCATGGGTTGGCCCAAGGAGACCGATGATCTGAAGCGTTTCTTCCCGACCAACACCTTGGTCACGGGTTACGATATCATTACTTTCTGGGTGTCGAGAATGATCTTCTCGTCGCTGGAATATACGGGCAAGATCCCGTTCGACACGGTTCTGATCCACGGCCTTGTGCGTGACGCGCAGGGACGCAAGATGTCAAAGTCGCTTGGAAACGGTATTGACCCGCTTGAAATTATTGACAAATACGGCGCGGACGCGCTCCGCTTTGCGCTGGCTACGGGCAACAGCCCCGGAAACGATATGCGTTTCTCGGACGAAAAGATCGAGGCGGCAAGAAACTTTGCCAACAAGCTTTGGAACGCGTCGCGCTTTGTCCGCATGAATTTGGACGATGATGCTTCGCTCACGCTTCCGTGTGAAGATGCGCTTGCCATTGAGGACAAGTGGATCCTGACCAAGTATAAAGAGACCGTGGCGTCGGTGACGGGTGCGCTTGACCGCTTTGAGATCGGTGTGGCACTGTCTACGCTGTATGACTTCACTTGGGACGTGTTCTGCGACTGGTATATCGAGCTTTCCAAGGTTCGTCTGAACGAAAAGGGAACGGATGAGAACAAGACCGCGCAGGCTGTCATTCTTCACGTGCTTACGGGTATTCTCAAACTGCTTCATCCCTTTATGCCCTTTATTACCGAGGAGATCTATCTCGCTCTGCCTCACGCGGACGAGAGCATCATGATCTCGGCGTTCCCGAAGGCAGACGAAATTCCTGCGTTTGGTAAGGCTACGGAGCATATGACAAGAGTGCTGGATGCCATCAAAGCCATCCGCGCACGCCGCAGTGAGATGAACGTGGCACCCTCGCGCCTCTCGAAGGTCTACCTTGCTACCAAGTACCCCGAGAGCTTTGGCGGACAGACCGCCATGTTCTTCAGACGTCTGGCATCGGCATCCGAGCTTTTGGTGGGCGAGAGCTTTGAAGGCGTGGTGTCGGCAGACGATTCGGTGCAGATCATTACCGATGCCGCAACTATCTTCCTGCCGCTTTCGGACATCATCGACACCGAAAAAGAGCGCGCACGTCTTGAGGGCGAAAAGAAGCGTCTTGAGGGCGAGATCGCACGCGTTGAGGGCAAGCTGTCCAATCAAGGCTTTGTAGCCAAGGCTCCCGCGGCTGTGGTCGAGGGCGAGAAGGCTAAGCTCCAGAAATACAAGGAAAACCTTGACGGCGTTGTCGCCGCACTTGCGAAATTGAAATAAGAGAACGATATGGGGGAACTTTTTGAAAAAAGTTCCCCCATACCCCTTCAAAAACTTTTTTGGGAAAGGGGCTATTGACAAAGGGGAAGAACTGTGATATAATGACCTTGCCAAACTAACTTTATAAACGTAAAAGGGGTGCAGTCTCTTTTTTTAGGGATAACTGTACTCTTTTTGAATATTCCATAATCTGTTAATGAATTTGATAAAATGCAAATTCCTCTAACGGCAGATTGTGGTGTCCTACACTCTTTTTACGTTAAGTTAGTTTGGCGACTATCGGAGTTTGCGTTTTTGTGCGGCGGCTTCGGTCGTCGCACTTTTATTCTCCGAGTTGTCGCCAAACAAACCTAAAAGACACGCCCATGGCGTTTCTTTTGGTTTTTTTCAAATTTTGGGAACTTTTTGGAGTTTCTTTCGTCTGTATAGGCAAGATCAGCCGTTTTTGGCTTCCTGAAAGGAGAAAAATTATGAAAATGAGAAGGATATTTTTGGCGGTTGTGGCACTCTTGTTGCTTGTGGCGCTGGTTTCCTGCGGTGCGGCGTCAAAGAACGAAGCCATGGACATGGTGGCAAAGCCGGGTGAGATGTATGCCCCCGAGCTGGACAGCGGTGGATTCAGAGATTCCTACTACAGCAAGGGCGAGGCGATGGACGGCGTGGAGGTTGAAACACCGTCGGGAACCGTGCAGGAGAACTTTGAGGAAAAGCTGATCGTGACCGTAAGGCTTCACGCCGAGACCACTGCCTTTGACACGGCACTTGCCTCGCTCCGCGCGGCTGTGGTGACCTATGGCGGATACGAGGAGAGCTTCAACGCCAACGGCAAGAGCTACGGCAGTGCGGACACCTATTGCAGAAATGCGTCCCTTACCCTTCGCATCCCCTCGGAAAAGCTGGATGACTTCCTTGGAACGGTTGGCGGACTTGTCAATATCACAAACGAGAGCAATTCCATGCAAAATGCTACCGAGGAATATTACGACCTTGCCGCCCGTGTGAACGTGTTGGAGGAAGAACGCACCGCCTATGAGAATATGCTGGAAAAGGCAATGGACGTGGATGAGGTCCTTAAGATCAAGGACAGACTGTATGACGTGATTTCCGAGATCGAGTCGGCAAAAACGCGCATGAAGGTGATCGACAGCCGTGCGTCCTATTCTACGGTCCACCTTTCCTTGCAGGAGGTTATCGTGTATTCGCAGGTGCCTACCGTCAAGACCACCTTCGGTGAGCGCATCGGCAACACCTTCCGCGAGAGCTGGCAAAACTTCGGCACGGGATGCCAGAATTTTGCCGTCTGGTTCGTGGGTGCCATTCCCACACTTCTTGTGCTTGCCGTTATCGGCACAGCCATCGTCTTTGTCGGCGTGAAGGTGTACCGTAAGAAGAAAGACGATAAGAAAGAATAGGAGATTTCGCCCTCTGCGGAGGGCGACCAAGGGCTCTGCCCTTGGAACCCGCAAGCCTTTGAAAAGGCTTGACC
>JAZNDA010000107.1:0-7694 GCA_045587785.1 Eubacteriales bacterium
CCGCCAAGTTAGACTTTGCAAGGGAGCCAAGTGCCATAAAGCACTGAAAATTCAGGCTCTGGGGCGGGTTCGGATTATCCCCTCTTGCCTATGTACACTTTGTTTTGGGTGACTGTGATCTTGTCATCGCAGAAGAGCTGAACTGCCTTCGGAAGGATCTTCCATTCTGCCTCCTCCATGATGCGCCGCTGGAGCGTTTCGGGGGTATCGTCCTGCTTGACCTCGACCGCCTTTTGGAGCACGATGGGGCCCGCGTCACACTCAGGCGTTACGATATGGACCGTCGCGCCCGATACCTTGACCCCCTTACTGAGAGCCGCCTCGTGAACGTGAAGCCCATAAAACCCCTTGCCGCAGAAGGAGGGGATCAGAGCGGGATGAACGTTGAGAATGCGGTTGGGAAAAGCGTTGTAGAGCTGTTCGTCAATGATGGTCAAAAAACCTGCCAAGACGACCAGATCGATCTCTGCCTCTCTCAGTGCTTTGGTAATATCCGCGGAATACACCGCAATGTCATCATATTCTTTTCTCGCGATCACCTTGGTGGGGATGCCGTTCATTTTGGCGCGCTCCAGACCGTAAACGTCGGGCTTGGAGGAGATCGCCAAAGTGATCTTTCCGTTGCCAAGGTCACCGCGCTTTTCGGCATCAATGAGTGCTTGCAGATTGGTTCCGCCTCCCGAAAGGAGGACGCCGATTTTTTTTGGTGTTGACATAACACTGTCTCCTTTTCGTCTTTTTTGGAAGTACCTTACGGTTTATTCCAGAATGACGCCGTTTCCGCTTACGATCTCACCGATGACGTATGCATCCTCGCCTTGGGCGCGGAGGATCTCAAGTGCAGTGTCGACCTCGGCAGCGGGTACAACGATGCTCATGCCGACACCCATGTTGTAGGTATTGTACATGTCGCGCTCGGGAATGTTTCCTGTCTTGGTGATCAGATCAAAGATGGGAAGCACCTTGATCGCCGACTTGTTGATCTTCGCACCAAGACCGTCGGGAATGGCGCGCGGTATGTTCTCGTAGAAGCCGCCGCCCGTGATGTGGCTGATGCCCTTGACGTTGACCTTTTCGAGAAGGGTCAGCACCGATTTGACGTAAATACGGGTGGGGGTAAGAAGTGTTTCTGCAATGCTCTTGCCGTCCAAGGCTTCGCAGGGAACATAAAGAGAATCGGGATTGCGGTCAATATCAAACACCTTACGGCAAAGAGAAAAGCCGTTGGAGTGAACACCGCTGGAAGCAAGACCGATCACCACGTCGCCTGCCGCCATCTTTGTGTTGTCAAGGATCTTTTTCTTGTCAACGATACCTACGGCAAAGCCTGCAAGGTCGTAATCCTCTACGGGCATCATACCGGGATGCTCTGCTGTTTCGCCGCCGATCAGCGCAGCGCCCGATTGTACACAGCCCTCAGCAACACCGCTCACGATCTGTGCGATCTTTTCGGGCACGTTCTTGCCGCATGCGATGTAATCAAGGAAGAACAGGGGCTTTGCGCCGCAACAAATGATGTCGTTTACGCACATAGCCACCGCATCAATACCAATGGTATCATGCTTGTCCATCAGAATGGCCATCTTTACCTTGGTGCCGCATCCGTCGGTGCCCGAAACAAGGACAGGTTCTTCCATACCCGTAAGATTCAAGCCAAAGCAACCGCCAAAGCCGCCGACATCGTCAAGACACCCCTCCTTTTTGGTTCTTGCGATGTGCTTTTTCATCAGTTCCACAGCTTTATAGCCCGCTGTGATATCTACGCCTGCCGCAGCATAGCTTGCGGATTGTGAATTCTTCATGTTATCCTCCTGATCATTATGAATTTATTCAGATATTATTCTTTTCCGTCCCAGCAATAGGTGCAAAGCTTGCACGGGGGAATTCCAATGGCTTTTTTTACGCCGTCAAGAGTCTGGAACTCCAATGAATCAAAATGAAGCTTTTTACAAATGGCTTTTCTGAATTTCTTTCCGCGCTCGGTCGTGCCGTCACAGTATTCATCAATGTGTTGCAAACCTTCCTCGCCCTCAAGCTCCACAATAACACGTCTTGCCAGAAGATCCATATCCGAGGTATTTCTCGAAAAATTAAGGTATTTACAGCTGAACATGATCGGCGGACAAGCCGAACGGATGTGCACCGATTTTGCGCCGTTCTGATAAAGGAAATCAACGGTTTCCCGAAGCTGGGTGCCGCGCACGATGCTGTCATCCACAAACAAAAGGTTTTTGTCTCGGATCAGCTCCTGTACGGGGATCTGCTTCATTTTTGCGATCTTTTTGCGCTCGCTTTGGTTGGAAGGGATAAAGCTTCTTGACCATGCGGGCGTATATTTGATAAAGGGACGTGCGAACGGCTTGTGACAGCCAAAGGAAAATCCTATGGCATGCGGTGTACCCGAATCGGGCACGCCGCAAACGTAGTCCACGTCGGGAAGTGTTCCGTTTTTGATCTCGTTTTCCGCCATGATGCGTCCGTTTTCATTTCGCATCATCTCCACGTTTACACCCTCATAGGATGCCGTGGAGAAGCCGTAATAGGTCCAAAGAAAGGCGCATATCTTGGTTTCCTCATAGCCGTCAAAGAGAGTGGTTATGCTATCGGGAGTAATATGAACGATTTCTCCTGATCTGAGCTCCCTAGTACTTTCAAACCCCAATTTTTTATAAGCGAAGGCCTCAAAAGATACGCAATGTGCGCCGTCCCGTTTGCCAATCTCTACAGGAAGTCTGCCATAGCGGTCACGGGACGCGATCAAGCTTCCGTCCTCGCACAGAAGCAGAAGGCAAGCCGAGCCTTTGATCTTTTCCTGTGCGTGTCTGATGCCGTCGGCAATGGTCTCGCCCTGATTAATGAGAGCCGAAATGATCTCCACCGAGTTGACACGGTTGCCACTCATGCTTTGGAACACACTGCGGTTGCTTTTGACATACTCATCCACGATCTCATCGCCGTTTTCCACAAGACCGACCATGACCATGGCGTAAAGACCGAATTTACATCGGATAAGCAGCGGCTGAGGATCCACGTCACTGATACAGCCGATGCAGGCGTTGCCCTTCAAGCGCTCTACAATGCTATCGAACTTAGTGCGAAAGGGAGAATTTTCAATATTGTGTATTTCTCTCTGAAAGCCGTCAGTAGGATTGACTGCCGCCATTCCTCCTCTTGCTTTGCCAAGATGAGAATGATAATCCACTCCGAAAAAGACGTCTTGGACGCAGTCATGCTTATCGGTGATTCCAAAAAAACCGCCCATATCTTACCTCCTTACCCGAAAGATAGAGTTCGCTTTGTTCATGGTCTTACGCAAAAAACAGCTTGGAAAGCGTCATGGGGTCAATGTATTCGCCGTTCTTGTAAACGCGCATATTGCCCGAGGCGATCTCATCGATCAGAATGACGTTGCCGTCCTTGTCATAGCCAAACTCAAACTTGATATCGTAAAGCACAAGACCCTTTTGGGCCAGATCATCGGCAACGATCTTGGTGATCTTCTGTGTCATGAGCTTTGTGGCGTCGTACTGCTCGTCTGTCATAACGCCCAGAACGATCAAGCCGTCTTTGGTAACCAGCGGGTCGCCCTTTTCGTCATTCTTAAAGGTCATTTCCACGTAAGAGGGAAGGTCTGCGCCCTCTTCGATGTAGTCACCGTAGCGGCGAAGGAAGCTGCCCACAGCTTTGTTGCGGCAGATGACCTCAAGTCCCTTGCCAAAAGGCTTTGCGGGAACTACCTCCATGGTGGTGTCCTTAAGATCGGCGTTGATATAGTGTGTCTTGATACCTGCGGCATTGACTTTCTCGAAGAAATAGATAGACATTCTGAGATTGACGTCGCCCACACCGTCAATGGTAAGTCCCACCGAGTTCTCGCCCGGATCAAACACGCCGTCTTTGCCCGTGCAGTCATCCTTGAACTTCAAGAGATAGTTGCCGTTGTCAAGTGCGAATACGTCTTTTGTTTTTCCTTTGTAAATAAGTGTCTTGCTCATGTCTTTTCCTCTTTCTTTATTTTGAATTTTTTATTTTTACTTATTGAATTCTGCTTCTACGGCACTGTTCTTTTCCAGCACCTTTTTGGCGTCTGCGGCGCGCTTGTCATCAAGCGCTTTGGCAAGTGTAGCGTCCTCTACGGCAAGGATCTGAGCACACAAAAGTGCGGCGTTGGCGGCACCGTTGACAGCTACCGTTGCCACGGGAATTCCCGTAGGCATTTGTACCGTGGAGAGAAGTGCATCCATTCCGCCAAGATTTCCCGAGACCACGGGAATACCGATGACGGGCAGGGTAGTGTTTGCGGCAATGGCGCCAGCCAGATGTGCAGCCATTCCTGCGGCAGCAATGATGGCACCGAATCCGTTTTGGCGAGCGTTCTTGCTGAACTCTGCCGCCTCGATGGGGGTGCGGTGCGCGGAAAATACGTGGACCTCAAAGGGTATACCGAAGCTGTCGAGCATATCCATTGCTTTTTTTACGATGGGCAGATCGCTGTCGCTTCCCATAATGATACCGATTTTTTTCATAACAATCTCCGTTTCTCCGCCAATGGCGGCGTGGTAAATAAGAAATTTTGAAACACATAAAACAAAAATAGGCGCACTTACCTATCAAAACGGTAAGTGTGCCCAGACGGTCGGCTTTTCTTCTCCCTTGTTCCTCCGTGGTAATCCACTTGTTCCGTCAGTTGCAAAGGATGTGCTATGCTTTTCAAAACATATATATTATATCATATAGTACAAAGAATGTCAAGGGAAATGTCTTGTATATTTTAACAAAAAAACAAATATGGAAAAGACAAAAAAGGTAAAAAAGGAGATTTAAAAAGTCTTTTTTAAAAAAATGCTCAACCAGTGGTAGAAAAAACGACTGCTTTGGCTTTTTGCATGACATTTCCTCCTTTTTTGTGCCATGTGACTATATTATTCTGAAATCTGTTTCCATTTTTGTATAAAATGCAGTTGTTTTTGGGGTTGACGAAATAGTATCATTGTGGTAGAATGTGCGCACAAAAGGAAAGGAAGGTGTAGCCATGGACGTACAGTTTTTGATCAACAAGCATCTGAATGCCGCACAGTCTGAAAGAATAAAGTCTTTCGGCTCGGGCGAAGACCCCGTTCTTTTTGCCCTTGTAGGTGATATCAATGCAAGCGGGCAATATTCCGAGACTACGATTGCTTTTACCCGTTCTGAGTTGATCGTTTTCGAGACGGCAAAGGAAGGGCAAGAGCAAAGGATCTGTTATGATAAAATAGAGGACATATTTGCCAAGCGTATGTACGGTAATGCTCTTATCCGTGTCAGAATAAAGGAAGAGAGCAAGCCGCAGAACGTGTTCCGATATACCTTTGGCACTGCCTCGCTTTGTGATGCTGCTATTCGCTTTGTCAAAGGCGTTAAGGACGGCGAGAAGGTTGAGGCTCTCAAGGAAAGTGTGGCACTGGCTTATGAAAAACAGCTTTCCATTTGCCCTAAATGCGGACGTACGCTTTCGTCTCCCGGTGTCAAATGCATCAACTGCGAGAGTAAAAGAAAGATCATTTCCCGTCTCGCGGTCTATATGAAGCCCGATTTGTGGAACATTGTTCTGTCAGTAGCTATTTCCATTGCCACTACCTGCCTTATGTTGGTTCCGCCTTATCTGACCAGAACCCTTGTGGACGTGGTCTTAAAGGATATCGGCGGAGTGTTTCCCGAGGACAGCACGCGTATGCTTCTTAATATTTGTATTTTGCTTGTCACCATACAGCTTGTCCGTCACGCGCTGGGCGCATGGCGTGCATATGTGATGAGAAAGTGCAGTACGGGTATCGTCAAACGTCTGCGTGATGACGTGTATAAGCACGCGCAGTACCTTCCGATGAGCTTTTACGATAAGACGTCAACGGGTTCGGTCATCAACCGTATCTCGGGTGACAGCTCCACGCTTCAGGCGTTTATGCTCCATATCACGCAGGATGCCGTGGTTGAGTTTTTCCGTATGCTCGGTATTATCGTGATCATGCTGATCATGAGTCCGCGTCTTGCACTGTATTCCTTGGTGCCCGTACCGTTTGTGGTTATCGGCTCGCGAATCTTCTCCAAAAAGATCGCACCCTACTACCGCCGTATATGGCGCAAATGGACAGCGGTCTCCGGTGTTTTGACCGATACCATTCCCGGTATTCGCGTTATCAAATCCTTTACCAATGAGAAAAATGCCACCGATCTCTTTGAAAAGAGAAATCAGGAATGGTACGATACCAACCTTAAGGCAGGTAGGATTTTGAGTGTGTATCCTTCAGCGGTCAATCTGTTTATCGGATTTGGCTCGGTCATCATTTGGGCACTTGGTGGCTTTGCCGTTCTCAGTGGCGGTCACAGCGGTGTTGGTGAGATCACGGCAGGTCTTTTGGTCTCCTTCATCTCTTATGCCGCTATGTTCTACGAGCCTGTCAACTTCTTTGCTACACTCAACGACTCTTCCCAAAACGCCCTCTCATCGGCAGAACGTATTTTCGATATTCTGGATGCTGAACCCGAGGCAAACTTCGGAAAGGGCAACGTGCCCGAACATCCCTTTAAGGGTAAGATCGAGTTCAAGAACGTTTCCTTCTCCTTTGACCGCAGTAAAAAGGTTCTCAAGAATATCAATATCACCATAGAGCCGGGAGATATTATCGGTATCGTGGGAACCACGGGATCGGGAAAATCCACACTTGTCAATCTGTTCATGCGCTACTATGATAACTATCAGGGACGCATTTTGGTGGACGGTAAGGATATCCGAAAGATTGATATGGAGTATTTCCGCTCGCAGATCGGTTACGTTCAGCAAGAACCCATGATGTTCCACGATACCATTTTCAACAATATTGCTTACGGTAATACCAAGTATACCGTGGAAGATGTTATTTACGCTGCCGATATCGCAAACGCGCACCAGTTTATTGTTCGTCAGCCCGACGGTTACGATTCAGTACTCGGTGAGCGAGGCGTAGGTCTTTCGGGCGGTGAACGTCAGAGACTGTCTATCGCACGCGCGGTGCTGAAAAATCCGAGTATATTGGTATTTGACGAGGCTACCGCATCGGTGGACTCGGAGACCGAGCATCTGATCCAGGAATCCATTGAGCATCTGATCATGGGCCGGACCACCATCATGATCGCGCACCGTCTGTCTACGCTGAGCAAGGCGAATAAGATCATCGTTGTGGACAACGGATCTATTCTTGAAAGCGGAACGCCCGAGGAGCTTCTTGCTAAGAAGGGCAAGTATTATAAGCTTGTACAGATTCAGTCCATGGCGGATAAGGTGACCAGCCAAAAGCGTGAAGAACGCTTTGAGTAGGGTGACAGTAGATATCAAAACCCGCTGTCACTTGTTCCTTTTGGCGCTTTTTGCGCCTGCTTCCCTCGCAAGGTCATACCTTGCTTCGGTCATCAAGCACAAAAATCACTCAAAAATAACTGCGTGACAGTTCGAAGAATTTATAAAAGAACAGATTTATTTCAAGTCGAGGAAAAAAGATGAAGAAATATAAGATATTTCGAAGCTTTTTGACGACGAATTGGGAAAAATATGTCTTTTATAAACGAGTTTGGATACCTACTGTCACCCTAAGGAGGAACGGTATGATTAAACGTATTCTTGTCGGTAAGCATGACCGCATCATTCGTACGGATACATATCTTGTCCGCGTGGAGACCCATGA